>JBFXAN010000166.1:0-13787 GCA_050184225.1 Dehalococcoidia bacterium
CTGGCAGCATTCGGTAGGCGGTCGATACGTGGTGCGGGCAGCACAAGACCGGACGCTGTGTGGCACCCCCGAGAAGCTGAAGGCGAGTCTGGCTCAAGCGCCGGTGCTGGGCACATCAGTGGTGGCGTCGTCGGCGCGATCACCACGCTGGCGGCGGGCCTCGGCAGCGGCCTCGCGGCGCAGGGCATTTATACCGGCGCCCGGACCGTTGCGCGAGCGAGTGAGGCGGCGTGATGCGAAAGCGGGTACTCAACCTGCGAGCACCGTCGCGCTGGACGGTGGCGCTCGTCGTCGGTGTGCTCGTGCTGGTGGCGCTGGCGACGGCGCGGGAGCCGATCGCCGAGTTGGTCCGAGGCGAGCAGCTCTATCCGGCGACGGCGCTGACGGCGGGTCGGGCCGACCTCGACCTCACCGTACCGAAGGGCAACGTCACGGCGGCGACGGTGGACGAGGCGAAGCCGGGGCGGCCGGTGGCACTGACGACGGCGCTGCCGGAGGGGACCGCCGAACCGGCTGCGCCACTGATGACCTGGTACAACGCCGACGTTGCCGAGGGTGCGGTACAGCACTGGTGTCTGCGCGGTGATCCGGATCTCGACGATATCGTCCGCGACATCCTCAACGACCTGGCGGCGGCGTTCCCCGACAACGTGCGCTGGGTGGAGGACTGCACAAACCCGGCGTATTGGGCGGGTGAGGGCCGGGCGGCAATCGACTGCGGCATGGATCAGGCGGTCGGCTGCGCCGTCTACCTCTCCGATCGCTCCGGGCGGGTGACGCACAATCCCGCCTACACCGATACGCGCCCGAACCGGCTCCAGGTGGCCCGCACGACCTACGCGCACGAACTGCAGCATCTCGCCCTCAACCTCGGACATAACCCGTGCGGTGTGATCCTCGACCCGGCGAATGGCCAGCCGGTGCCCTCAGTGATGACGCCGGTGGACCTCGGTCGGGGCGCGTCGTGCAGCGAGCCGGCGGCGCGAGGATTGGAACCCGCGGATTGGTTCTATGCCTACGGGTATTACGACATCCCCGTGCCGGGGGTGCCACCGGAGCCATCGCCGGGACCGCCACCGGCACGCCAGATCGCGATTGAGATCTGGCTGCCGAAGGCGGGCGACTGTCCGGCGGGCTATGCGGCGTGGGATACGTGGTGCGTCACCCGGAGCGATACCGCGCCGCTGCCACCTGGTGCGGCGGGGTGGAGTCACCGCGTTGAGATTCAGCCGGACGGCTCGATCGTCTGGCTCGACGAGTGGACGGCGGTGCCGTGATGGTGATGCGCCGTGGAGCATCGCGCTCGCTGCCCTCGGTGTGGTGGGTACACGCTCGTCTGGGACGCCGGGCTGCGCTCCTGGTGGTGTTGGTGGCGACATTGTTGGCGCGTGTTCTCGACAGCGACGGTGCCGGCGCCTGATGAAACGGAAGGACGGACTGCTGATGCGTGAGGTTGTGATCGCGCTCGTGATCGTGGTGCTGCTCTACCTCGTGGGGAGCGGTGTCCTGGCCCTCGTCGGCGGTTCCTAACCTGGAGAGATTGATGCGGTTTACACGGTTAGTAGCGTTGAAACTCGGATGGTTGTTCGTCGCTGCCCTGCTGTTGTGTGGAATAGTCAGCGCAACAGCGACCGAGGCAGCGCGGCCGGTGCAGTGGTCTGAGGTCGTCGCCTGGACGGAGCACGACGCAGCGCGGTTCGGCGTCTCGGCAGACTGGCTGCTGGCGGTGCTGTGGTGCGAGAGCACGGGAAACGCCTACGCCTACGGAGCCGCCGGGGAAATCGGCCCGGCGCAAATGCACCCGCGCGGCATCTGGTACTCCCTGCCGGAGTCGCGGCAGGTGGCGCTCGACTACTCGCGGGCGTCGCTGCGGTTGCAGGTGCAGGCGATGGCGCGGGCGTTCAGCTACGGATGGCAGCGGCATTGGACGTGTGCCCGGATGTTCGGAGGATGAAATGAGCCGCTTCCCACGCCGTCGTCTCGCGTTCCTGGCTGCCACCGCCGCGGCGGGGCTTGGCATCGCGCCGCGTGCCCGCGCGCAGTCGCTTGACGTGCCCGGCGCCTATGCTCACGTCGATCAACTCCCCGGCGTGGCGGGGCCGTATAGCGCGCTGGCGGGGGTTGATCCTGGGCTTGCGGTTCCTGCTGAGTGGACAGTGACGAAGGTTCCGGTGTTGCCCGCACTCCCCACGCATCTGCAAACTTTTGTCGATCAGGTGATCGTCTCCAAACCTGCGCGGGCGGCGTTTAACTCGCATAGCTACGGCTGGGAATCGCGCAAGGCCGGGTTCTGCTCCCACATCCCAGTCGCCCCGTCATTGACCGCCCTGGACAACTATTTCACGTCGGGCACCAACGTCGGACTGACGCACTGGGGTACCGGGCGCGAGTGGCTCCGCGATCTGGAGATCGTCGCAGCAGACGGCGCGGTCTGGCGGATTCCTGTCGCGCGGGTGAGTCAATATCTCCCCCTCACCGGCGTCAGTCCGTGGTCGCAAGGCCGGATCGCCACGTCGCCGTGGTGCGCGGTGGCGCCGCATCGATTCGCCTGGGAGTTGGGGAGCGGGGTTGTCAATGGCGCGATCCTCTCAAACGAGAACGTGGCGATGTCCGGCGCGGATTCGCTCACGTCGCCGCAGTACAACTCACAGGTATTCCTCCGGGCAATCGGCGCGGCCTATTTCGGTTACGAGATCAGCCCGGCGACGAACATCTGGCACGCGCAGCTCGACCAGCGGGATCGGTGCTTCGACACGGGATGGACTGGTGGGCCGCTCGGCGGCATTGAGATCGAATCCCAGCCGGCCGCCCGCGCGTTGCTGGCTGGCGATCCTTCGAAATTGCGCGGCGCGGTCCGCATCAGCGCCCCGCCGCCGGCGATCAATGCACAGGATGAGGCGTGGAAAGCACTGGTCAACACGCGGTTGAGGAATCAGGCCGACGCGATCCGGGTTGCTGTCCGTGAGGACTACGACCAGGGGCGTGAGGCGGCGCTCGCCGGCATTGATCCGAGTAACTGGCTCGACGTGGCGATCCAGGCATGGCGGGACCAGGAGGTCCGAGCCGCTGACGATCTATGGCTGGCGACGGTGCGGCGCGATGCGGCGCGGGCGCAGCTCGCGCGGTTGGTCGTGTAGGTCGCGGAGGCACTTCGTGGAACTGACACGGGTCTACTCACTCGAGGATCTGGCGGTCCTCTACCTAGAGGAACTCGGCCTCGCCGTCCCGCCGTGGATGCGGCAGGCCGATCAGGTGGACCAGTTTGTGCCACCTGCCGCGCCGGAACCGCTGCTGTTTCCGGATCTCGCCCCGCCGTCACCGCCACGACGGCCGCGCGTGCGGCATCGCCAGTGTCCGCGCGAGGGCTGCCGGGGCGTGCTACTGCGCGATCCGGACGCACCCGAACGGTTCCCGGTGCTCTACCGTCTGGCGTGCGGCCGGCGCTTTGCCGCCGAGGAGCACGTGGCCGCGATCACCTGGCCATCGATGCCCGGTGAGGAGGACGAACGCCGGCGGCGCCGCGAGCCATCCGTCCACGGCCAGCGACTGTAAATCGAAGAACGCCCCAAGAATGCGCCCCAGGGATCACGATGATCCCTGGGGCGCATTCTTGTCGTTTTCGGCGTCCGCCTGTCGCCAATCCAGTTGCGTCAGCACGCCCGCCTGCACCGTAACGACCGACTCCACTCGTTTCCCCGACTTGCAGCGTACGGTGTACATCCCGGCTGGAATCCAGTGGAAAATCGCACAGACAAACGGCCGGCCCCGGAGCAACCGTTCCTTCGCCCGCGTCCGATAGTCGATGCGCTCGTTCTCCACCTGGATCTCGTACCAGTGCCAGGTGGGTGGCAGGTAGACGAAGAGTGTGCCGTCCCGCGCCCGCACGATGCGGTCGAGCGTGTCAATCTCCGTGGCGAGCAGGTCGACATTTCGGCGCCGTTGCATGGTCACGAGCATAGGTGATGGTCATGCCTCGCGTCATGCGTCAAACGTCACTCCGAAGCGTCCGCGCTCGCCCGCAGGAGCTTCATTCGCCGGCCGCGCACCGCCCAGAGCGTCCGACCCAGGGCGAGGGCAATCTCCCGCGCCGGCTCGCGCACGTGCGCCAGCAAATAGGCGTCGTCGTCCGCCGTCCAGCGATCGCCGCTCGCCGTCGCCCGCGCCAGCGTGACGGCGTAGTCCCGGTCGTCGGCGTCGTGGACCCTGGCCAGCAGCGCGGACTGGTCAGCCGCGGGCAGGGCGTGATACGCGGCCCGCTGCGCCGCCTTGTCCTGCTCGCGGTACGCGGCGGTCCGCTCCGGGTTGCGCCGGCGCCAGGCGGCGACGTAGGAGGTCGAGCGCGTCCCGAGGCCGGCAGCGCGGCGCTCGCGGGCGATGCGGGCGTGCCGGGCCGCCTCGCACCAGGGATGCACGGTTCGGCCGTGGGTCGCGCGGGTGGCGAGTGATGTGCCGCACTCGGTACAGTCCCGCCAGACGAGCGGGGAATACCAGCCACCAGCGCGGCGGATGCGGCGGACGTTGTAGGCGACCGTGAAATACGGCCGGCCAAGCTGCTGGGCGATCGCCGCCGCGGTCGTCTCCGGCGGCGCCGCGGCGATCGCGGCGAGGTCAGCATCCGTCAGCGGGGTGAGTCGCCGTCGTCTCGTTGGCATCGCGTCATCCCGTCAACCCACTCTTGCGCAGTGCCGCGTCGACGTCGTCGTCGGCAATCCGCCAGAAGCGCTCGACCCCATCAGCCACGGCAAGTGCCTGCGTATAGGTGAGCGCGCGCAACCGGGCGACGAACGCCGCGCCGGGGACGCCCCATTTTGCCGCGAGATCGCCGTTGCGGATCGCCTCATCCACCTCGGCCCAGAGGAGCGGAACCGTGTGTGGCTCCCAGAGGGTGCCCCGGCAGGCGTCGGCCAGAAGGCCCGCCTCGGCGTGGGTGAGGGCGAGGACGCGCAACTCGCGATCCAGCGCCTCGAAATACCGTTCGAGTGAGAGCTTGGCGACGGCTCCGGGATTGTCGTCGCCGGCGCCGCGCTGGGCCAGGGGGCCGGCAAGAGAGCCGGCCCGGAAGCTGATCATCGTCGTGGTTGGAAGTGTAGTGGTCATCGTCGCCTCCTATCCTCGGTAGACGGCGCAGCGGCCGGCGACGGTGGCGACGATCCGGTCGTAGATCTCGGCGGGGCCGGTGTACATGACTCCCTCGTCTGCCTCGGTGTCGGTCCAGCCAACGACGCCGCTCAGTGCGGCGGGTATGTCCTCCTGCACGACCTGCTGGCCGATGTCCTCCCACGCCTCGGCGGAGCGGTCCTGGTCGTCGGACGAGTCGACAAAGACGTGAATCTCGACCCTCGCGGTAGCATCCGGCTCGAAGCTCGCGCTGTCCCAACTGCCTTCCGCGACGTAGAGTGCATAACCAGCGAGCGCCGACGCCTCACGGATGAGCGTTTGCTCGTCCACGCCATCCCATTCATCGTCTTGCCGCGTCGCGCCGTCGGAGAGGCGCACCGGATAGCCGCCCTCGAACTTGAGCGCCCCACCGGAGGGGAGGTCGTACCAGCCGTGCCGTGTGTTGGTCGTCGTCGAGGTGTTGTTGCTCGCCATTGGTATATCCTTTCGTTGATCGGTGTCGGGCCGATTGCTTGGGGTCCGGGGAGTGTTCGGCTCGCCCGGACCCTGCTGCTTATTCGGTTGTCTTGAGGATGTGGGCCAGCGCGTCGGCGTCAACCTCGGCGTAGTCCGCAATCCGCTGGATGGCGCGGCGAACGCCGCGCTTCGGCAGCCGGTTCGGTGGCTGCAGTTCCTGTTTGCGCCGCCGGACCTCGTCGAGCGAGACGGGGCGGCATGGCTCGTCCATGCTTGCCTCCTTCCTGTATTGCGCCTTCGTCGCCTCCGGGCTGCCCCTTCGGTATCCGGCTCGGTTGTCGCTCCTGACACTCCTACTGTAATACATTGTATTACAGGTGTCAACGAGTGAGACGATAGATTGTGCTCGGCAGCGTGACGGCGTGAGATAGACGTGGTCTATCGTCGGACACCACAACGCCGCCCTGGAGGGCGGCGCACAAATCCCCAGTGGAACACCCAGTGATCACCGGTTACTCTGGGGGTTCTGCCACGTGTGATCCCGCCGCGCTACACTGCGACCATGACCGACGAGGACGCGCTGCTCGATCGGCGCATGGCCCGTGCCGCGGTGCAGCACCGCACCGCCTTGATCTGGCTCCAACAGCACGACTATCCCGTCACCTGGGACGGCGTGCGGGTGGCACTGGACACACTCGACCAGCACGAGCCGGGCGTGAGTGGACGGGAGGGTGACGACGCCGACATCTACCTCGCCCTGGAGACGCTGCTCTGGGCGGCGCAGGGGCCGATCCAGCCGGAGCAGATCGCGCCGCCCCCGGCAGACTGAGCCGGGGCACAACGGAGGTGGGAGTGTGTGCGGACGAATTGTGCGGGTGCAGGGCGATTTCCCCGGCGACTTCGACGACGCGCGCCGCAGCGGGTCGAGCGGACCCGATCTCGCGGCCGTGCTGGAGCAATTCTCGGATCGATTCAACATCGCGCCGACGCAGCTCGACGTGATGATCCGCCCGACGCCGCCAGCGGCCGGTGCGGCGCCCACGGCTGCCGACATCGAGGAGCTGGAGCCGGGGGAGCAGGACCGGATCGTGCCGCAGGGGACCCGGCAGGCGGTGCCCTCGGTCTGGGGACTGATTCCGGGTTGGGCCAGGGATCGGACGATGGCGGGCAAGACGTTCAATGCCCGATCAGAGACGCTCATGGAGAAGCCATCGTTTCGGGGACTGGTCGCACGACATCGCTGCATTATTCCCGTCTCCGGCTTCTATGAGTGGTCCGGCACGGGTAAGTCCAAGCAGCCGCGATATTTCCACCGCGCCGACGGCCGACCGCTCGCGCTCGCCGGCCTCTGGACGACGTGGCGCGATCCCACGACGGGCGAGGCGGTGACGAGTCACACGATTATCACCACGCAGGCCAATGGGATGATCGCCGCCTACCATCAGCGGATGCCGGTCGTACTGGACGACGCCGGCGTGGCACTCTGGCTCGACCCGACCGTCACCGACCCCGGCGTCGTCCTGCCCCTGCTCGCACCAGCGCCCGACGATCTGCTGACCGCGCATCGGGTGAGCGACGAGGTCAACAACGCCCGCAACGACGGCCCGCAGTTGATCTTGCCGCTCGACGGCGATGAGCCGTCCGCTCCGGATAACTGACGGTCAGCCGACCCGCGATCGCAGATACACCAGGAGCACGCAATCAACCACCAGTCCATCGCGCCGATATTGCTCACGGCGTCTTGTTGTTGCGTTTTCCTATCGTTTGTGTTTGGATAGCCCGGACGGTTCACCCCAGTTTCGGATGGGAGGAACACATGTCTCTCGGATACCGAATAGCGGCGATCGTCGGGTTGGTGATCGTCGCGCTGGCAGCACACGGTCCGGCGGTCAGCGCCCAGGCACCGGAGGGGTGGCAGCACGTCGCGCGGGTGATCGACGGCGATACGGTCGAGCTGGACGACGGTACCCGTGTCCGGTTGTTCGGCGTGTCAGCGCCGGAACTCAATCAGCGCTGCGGTCCCGAGGCTCGCGACGTGCTCGCGGGGATGCTCGCCGACCGCGAGCGCGGTAACAACGTCTATCTCGAGTACGGCCCGCGCCAGCTCGACGATTTCGACCGGACCCTGGGCTACCTCTGGGTCAACGACGGTGGTGAGGACTGGTCACTGATCGATGAGTGGCTGGTGCTCCTTGGCTACGGCGAGGCGTGGACCGACGACGGGCAATACCGGGATCGGATCGTTGTGGCCGAGGAGCAGGCGGTGCGCGACGGCGCCGGGTGCCTCTGGGCCGGTCGATCTACGCCAGCAGCGACGGCCGCACCCGTAGCACCGCCACCACCGCCGTCGAACTGTCATCCCAGCTACCCAACCGTCTGTCTGCCCTATCCGCCGGACCTCGACTGCGGCCAGATTTCCGCGCGGCGGTTTGCCGTGTTGCCGCCGGACCCGCACCGGCTCGATGCGGACAACGACGGCATTGGGTGTGAGTCAGGCTGAGCGATGGCGGATGCGCGCCGCGCCGTTTCTGGACAGGGATGGCATTCCAAAACGGCGCGGCGTCATGCCCCCGTTCCCCTCGTTGTGTAGTCTGTCGTGTGTCACACGGAAATCAAGCCGTACCGCGTGCAATGCCGATACGGGTAAAGTGTGAACGATCCACGGACCACAACCGGAGCGACTGATGCGCCTCCTGCTCGCCTCTCTCTACCGCGCCGAGTACAAGGCATTGATCGCCGCCGAGGGTATCGCGCTCGATGTGGCGCCGGACATCGTCGAGATCAAGTGCCCGCGTTGTGAAGCGGTCTACGTCGCCGACCTTGCACCCGATGAGGAACCGTGGGATCTCGAAGCACTGGAGTGGCAGGCACTGGTGCAGCTCGACGGAGAGTGTCCTGATCACGCACATGCCTTCACGGTGGGATTGGTATGATGTCCGCACCATGGCCGCCCTTGCGCCCGTCCGTCTGTCGGGTCTGCGGCGTCACCGTCTTCAGCCAGCAACCGCGACGGTACTGTAGCGACCGCTGCACCGCTCAGACCAAGCGCCGACCACCGCCGCGCCGGCCGGCGCGGCGGTGTGCAACTTGCGGCACCGGGATCGCGCCGGGGGTGCGTCGTCGCTACTGCTCGGACGACTGCCAGGCGATCGGCGAGCCGGCAGCGCGCGCCAAGGCCGCGGCCCGACGGGCGCGGTCGCGTGGCAAGTTTACGCTGGCGCGTGCCGTGGATGGCGCGTAGGTCGCATCTCTCAAGCCCTCCGCCCACCACGGGGACTCCTTCATCCTCCGCACTGTCGCGCACACACCATTGGTCGATGGACGATCGCCCCCATTGGGAGTCGGAACGGTCCAGCAGGCGATGGCGACCTGGTGAACACGGATCAATGGAGCCACGATCGAGACGCCTCTCGCACAAACGTCACCGCGTAGACCTGCGGTTGCCGATGCGTCTTCGCCACTCGCCAGCCCACATCGCGCCAGGCGTGCGCCGGCCAGGTCCGCGGATAGTTGCGCCAGAAATCCGATGAGGTCGCCGTCGCCGGCAGTGACGTCCCAAGGATCGCCTCGATCTCTGTCAGCGTCAGTGTGACGTGGTCATCGGTCACCTGTGCCAGGTACGCAGTCAAGGGATCGTACTTGCGAGGACCAGACCAGCGGGGCATAGCCACAGTCTACCGAGTCGGGCCTCCCGTCCAGTCGCGCTGACGGTCGAGCGACAACACCTGTTACCGAACTGTAATGAATGAGAACGTTTCCTATGGCGATGGTCTGGTCAGTGAACGATGTTCATCTGGTTAACTCATCATGGGCGTCCTGCCGGCGCCCATGTCCCTCTCCAGGCCGCCCGGCGCGCCCTCCTCCATCTCCTGTCGCGCCGGGCGGCCTCACGCGCTGCGGGTCCGGCTGGCCCTGGTCGGGAGCGCACCGGTCGGACCCGCAGTCTATCCTCATGCTCGGTGGAGCGCCGCACAGCCTCTCCCGAGCGCCGACCGTCGATGGACCCTCCAGAAGTGAACGAGCGTTAGTGCTGTGATAGGCTCGGTGGGCATGCAGGACTGCCGCCTTCATGCACCGGTGCCGGGAGCGCGGCCATCGCGTCCCGGCACCTTCGTTTGCCTGGCACCGGGTTTGCCTAGCACCGGCCGGTGCACATGCCGTGCCTCGGCCTTGTTACCTGGTGCGGCGTCGCACGCACGGCAGGCAGTTGCACCGGAGCCGCGGCCGGTCCGCCCGATGGCCGCACGCGCACCACGGGATGCCGACCCGGTTGAGCTCGCCGCACCACGAGCATTCGATCCAGGTGGCGCCGGTTGCATCGGTCACATCAAACGGGGCGTTCATGATGCCACCGCCGGCGTCTGTGTCCAGGGCGCTTCCTCGTAGCCGAGCAAGACGCGGATCAGGCCGGCGCGAAACCGCTCGCACCACTGCTGGGCCGGACTCCCCTGCCAGTCTGGTAGCTCGCAGGACTGATACTCGTAACAATCCAGCGCCTTGAGCGCCTCAACCGCCGTCATCCGCTCGACGAGCCGTGAGTATTGATATGACTTAGCCGGATCGTCTCGCTGGTAGCAGTAGGAGACGCTTCGAACATTCGCGTCATGGAGCATCTGGCCCAGATCGCGCGGCTCCAGTTCGACGTGCTGTGACCGATACCAGTGACCGGCCTTATCGCGTGGGCCGTGCAGTGCCGTCGCGACGATGCGATTGATGTGATAGCTGCCGACGATGAAGGCTGACATGATGTGATTCCTCACCGGTAATTGCCCAAACCGGCCACGCCTGCGTGAACAGTGACCGGCACACGGAGCACTCGAAACAGAGGATGGTGGCGTAGCGGGCGCGGAGGCGGGTTGCCCCGCCACAGCGCCGGCACGCGGGATTGAGGCGGCTCATCACGCCACCGCCGCGAGGCTGGCCGACCGTGGCGTGACACGCACACGCGGCTTACCGGCGAGGCCCGCCCGGACGGACTTGATGTGCCAGCAGCGGCCGCGCGTCTTCGGGAACTCGCTGGCCTTGCAATTGCAGGAGAGGATGCCGGTCGGTGACGGGGCGCTGACGGTGTATTCGGTGCCGGCGTCGGTGGCGCTGGGGACGGTCCAGGTGATCGAGCGGATGATACAATCGGTCTGCATCGGGAAGCTTCCTTTCCTGGTGCTCTGCCCGCTTCGGTGCTGGAACACCGGGGCGGGCTTCGTGCTGTCTGGCCAGCCCTGCCGGCATATCCTCCTTACACTTAGATATTACAGACGTTAGGAATAACTGTCATTACTGAGTTCTCTATACTGCGATGCACCAGCATCGGTCGTGTCTATAGATATTCCCGACGTTCGGAACATCTGATACAGTGGAGGCGAGCATGGAGGATCGGCCGATGGTGACGGTAACGGAGGCGGCGGCTGTCCTTGGCGTGACCGCCGCGGCGGTGGCCAAGCGCCTACAACGCGGCGAAATGCGTGGTGTGAAAGTCAATCCGCGTCTGTGGCTGATCCCGGCTGAAGAAGTTGACCGGTGGCGGACGATCGGGAAGTTGAAGCCGGGGCCGAAGCCGCGGCGTGATTGACGACGCCGGTTAGCACTCCATTGGAGCCGCCGCGTGGTCGTCGCGCCACCGGCCGAGGACAGCACCATAGTGGGCAACCGCCGCCGGCGTGAACCGAGGCTCGCCGTTCACGACGCGGACCGGTGGCAGATATCCAAGCCGAACGGCTTCGCGGACGGTCGCCTGCAAGAGCCCCAAGCGCGCCGCGACCTCTGCCAAGGAAAGCTCTGCCGCAGTGTTATCCGGGGTGATCATCGTGGCGCACCTCCGTCGTTACCATGTTGTAACCATAGGGGTAGTGCCTGACAAAACCCTGACAGCACGGCACCTGACGTGTCCGGTCACAGATAATGTGATGAAATTGTTAGGTTTGCTCGGGGACTCGATATCGCCGGGTACCGAATCGCCTATATCCGCGGCCATGCATCGGGGCGCGCCACCACGATCGCCCGCCCGGCTCCCGTGATCGCGCTCGCCGGCGCAATGCATCGTATGCGGGCATTGTTTAACCTTTTGACGTGACTAACGTTATCTCTCTTAGAGCAGTCCGACTTCGTGAGGCTGCCCCCGACTCCGGTTCGGCATCCCCGGAGGCATGATGGTCGCGTCTTATCCCTGGCAATCGCTCGGCTCCTATCTGCGCGACGCGCGCCACCGTACTGGCTTTACCCAGTACTTCATCGCCCAGTCCATCCGTATTACCCAGTCCGCCTACTCGCAGATCGAACGGGGACAGATCCGGCCCCGACCGCCGTTGCTCGTGTCGTTGGCACTGCTGCTCGGACTGAGCCTGTTCGAATTGGCGACGCTCGCTGGTTACCCGATCGATGAGGTCGTGCGAACACTCGTCGCACACGTGGACCAACCGCCGCTCATAACGGCGCCGGGGTCGGTTCCCTAACGGACCGCTATTCGGTCATTGCATCGACCTGGCAATGTATGCATGGACCGATAGAGGCTCGGCACATATGACCCCGGCGTTTCGATTCTGCGCTATCATGGGTTTACGGACTCCTTCAATAGAACGCCCGCTTGTTGGTACTCCTTCACAAGCGGGCGTTCGGCTGTCCATGAGCAGATAGAGGTTGCTCACGGACGTCGCCTCCCTCCCCGCTTCATCGCATCGAGTGGACTGTACGTCTCGTGCGCTCGCAGCGCCCGTCCCTGGTCGGTCTGCTTTGTGTAGATCGTGAGTGTTCGCAGGTCGGTGTGCCCCATCAACATGCGCACATATTCTCGGTCCATATGCTCATCGAGACAGTGTTGCGCGAAGGTATGCCGCCATCGGTGCGGATGCATCGCGATGCCGAGTTCCTTGCCCAGAGCACGGTGCAACTGGCCAAGCGCGTGGCCGCCAAGTGGCCGGCCGGAGAGCGACGTGAAGAGGTAGTCTGATGTGATGCCGGCACGGGCACGTCGGCGCAGATAGGTATCAACCGCCCGCCGCGCCTCGTGACCGAGCCGGACGAGCCGTTCCTTATTTCCCTTCCCAATGACGCGCAGGTAGCCTGTGCGCGGATCATAATTGCTGAGGCGTGCGTTGACCGCCTCGCCGCGGCGGATACCGGTGTCAAGCAGGACGCTGAAGAGTGCGAGGTTGCGGGCGCCGAGGACCGTCTTGGGGTCCTGGCTGCGGAAGATGTGCCGGATCTCGTCAGGCGTGTACTGCGCTGGCGACGCTTGTGTCCGCGCCGGCAGACGGAGCCGGTCTGCCGGATTGTCTTCACGCTCGTCCTCATCGACGAGCCAGTCAAGCATCGTTTTCAGCGCCAGGAGATAGAGCTGGGCGGTCGACGCCGAGCGCTCGCCCCGGAGCACGATTACGTACCCTTGCACGTGTGTCGGCGTGATCTCGGTGAGCGGCGGCAGTCGCCGACGTTCAGCATGGCTGAGGTAGTACTTCAAAGCGAAGCAGTACGTACGAATCGTCTGGTCGCTCCGCGCCTTCTGCCACCCGGCGCGAAGCGCCGTCTCGAAGCTCTCGACGAGCTGCGCATCGAACGCTGGATTGCCCGTTCTTAACGTCACTATTTGCGCTCGTGGTGATCGCCGTGCGGTGCGTGGTCTGGCCATGTCGCTTCCCCCTCCTTATAAATCTCCCAGAATCAGATTCAATTCGGTCCGTTAGGAAGCGCACATCTGTTCGGTTTGGTCAAGGACCGACCGTCACTCAGCCCCCGAACCACGTCCGTTAGCAGAGCGTTAAGATCATTTCGCCCTTGCCTTTAACACTCACACCCGGAATCGACGCGACCCTGGCAGTACGGGGACGCGTAGCGTTCCTGTGCGGCTGGTTTCACATATCTCACGCACAAGGAATGGTTTATGACCTCAGTCGAGTCCAACGTCCCCCGCGCCGAGCCGTCCACGCCGATGGAGCAGGTGTTGTTCGAGATCAAGAAGGTCGTCGTCGGCCAGGAGTACCTGCTGGAACGGGTGCTCGTCGCGCTCCTCGCCCGCGGACACATCCTCCTCGAAGGCGTACCCGGTCTCGCCAAGACGCTCACGATCCGGACGGTGGCGCAGGCGATCAGCGGGGAGTTCAAGCGGATTCAGTTCACGCCCGACCTCGTCCCCGCCGACCTCGTCGGCACCCGCATCTACAACCAGCGCTCCGGCGACTTCACCACCGCGCTCGGTCCGGTGTTTACCAACCTCTTGCTCG
>JBFXAN010000167.1:0-13777 GCA_050184225.1 Dehalococcoidia bacterium
CGGTGTGCGCAACCACCGGCGCATCTTTGTCTGCGAATCACTCGCATGACCCCGGTGCATTGACCTTCTGCGAAGGGGAACGGTTGCAACGTACCGCTGCTTGAGGCCATCCAAGATCTCAGCGTTGGTGCATTGACCTTCTGCGAAGGGGAACGGTTGCAACGCTGACCCATTGAAACAATGGGACACCGAGCACGGCTACATCGAACCTCAGTGATTCAAGGGGATTGCTGCGGCTATGACGGCAAGAAACTTGGGTCTTGCAGTCACGTATCACCCACGGGCGCGGGGGCTGTTTCATGACGATCGATAGCAGCGTTGTCGAACTTCGGTCATGCATGGGGAATCATCCATATCATCGTGGAGACGGCATCGCAGAGGCGGGTGCGTGATGTGGCAAGAGGAATGGATGCAGGTGCAGCTCGCGCGGGCGCGGAGTTTTACGACACCGGCGATGCTGACCTTGCTCATGTACATCGTGTTGTGGCTGCCCGGTCTGATCGCGAACCTACTGTACTATCGCGAAGCGAAAGCAACTGAGCAGATCGCGGGTCAGAGCCTCCCAGGCGTCGGCTGTCTTGGATGGATGCTGATCCTCAACCTGGGCGCGCTCGGCTTAGTGGCAGTGATCTTGGTGATAACCCGGCCCTTCTAACCGTAGGTTTGGGTCCGCGCGTCTACAGCACGTTGAAGCCGCACGCGATGACGGAACCGATGTCATTGGGTCCATTCCTGTACTCGCGTGAGTTGGGTTCCACTTGACTCCAGCTTGTATACGTTCCAGCTAGTCTCGTTGTGGAGAACCTGCCCCAGAATCTCAATGTTCTCCTTAATCACACGAGTATCTGGTCGAACGTGGAACTCGAGCGTAGGTTCGGAGCCATCGAGCACCAAATGTACCCAGAGAGGTGCCTGCGACCACGTTGCTGTTGCACTGGCGAGATACCACGCAAAATCACCGGCGTCTTTGTTAGCCCGGAACGTTAGTTCACCCTTTCGTGCGAAGGCATTGAGTATTCGTTCGACAACAAGGTCAGCTTGCTGGTACAACTCCTTCTTATGCTCATTGAGACGCAGACGCGCTTGATCTTCTTGGTTCGCTCGCCCCTGCTGCTGCCGCCGAACGTCATCTTTGCTCAAGAACCCATAATCGTTGTCGCTCGTCATGCTTCCCTCTCCACGGTTATTGGTCGGACCGGATTCTACTGCAACGGCGCTTGATCTGGTGAGCGGTTGCGAGGTCTGCCCGGGTGTGGTTGCAATTACGGAATTGAGCCGTCAGCCAGCGCTGTCACCCTGGACCACACCGGGTTTCGGTGGCCACTGGCCCTGGAGCTTCTTGACGACGAGTTCCGGTGGCTCAGTGACGTGGATTCCTAGCCCTGCCGTCGTGAGTACGGCACCGTCACCTTCGTGTTCGACGGCGATCACTTGCTCTGGATTCACCCAGATGGTCTGGTCGTTCTGCATTGTGAATTGGACGAGCTTCACTGCCATCGTGGTCCTTCCGACTCCCTTCAGTTCGCCACCGTACAACCAGCGTCTCACGAACGATGAGGCAGGATACGTTCTCTTATGGTTACTGCCGCTATCGCGCTTTGATGCGGCGTTTACGATGGCGCAATGGTGTGCAGATGTACGTGAGGCGTCAGGCCGCTACCGGTTCTCTGCCTCAACAGGCGTCCGCTTCAAAGCAATCTGGCGGCGGTACGGGCACTTGCTGCCTGCTGAGCGACCGTCGTTTGCAGAAGCGACGGATGAGTTGAAGGGCACAGTTGAGTTGGAAGAGAACTTCACTACTAGTAGTGAAGTTCGTCCTTCGTGGGGCGATGCCTACGACGAAACCGATGGCCGAGGCACGATCCGCGATCGGCGCGGAAGTAAAGCCGTTCTACGAAGCCGAGGCGAAGGCGCGGCAGCGGGAGCACGGCGGCACAGCACCTGGAAAACCGAAGCGCGAGCGAACACTTCCTGCAAATTTGCAGGAAGTGTCTGGCGACCCTGAGCCAGAGGCCGAACCGGACCCTAACCCTGCGAAGGGTGAAGCGATGGCGCAAGCAGCAAAAGCAGTTGGGGTGAGTCCGCGCTCGGCGTACGACACCGCCAAGATCAAGAAGGAAGATCCGGACGTGTTCAAAGGGATGCTCGAAGGTCATGTGACGATGAAGCAAGCAAAGGAGGCAGTGAAGAAGGTTGTCAGTCAGCGATCACACTGGCTCCGGTGCGAGATAGCCTTGCAGCAGTCGCCACGCATTCGCAAACTTGGTCGCCTCACGGGACGGCAGCTCGTGGATACACGTCTTCCAAGGGCACGTGGTACACCGATCGGCGAACTCACAACCGGTGTCAGCGAAGGCGCGGAAGGTACCGCCAAGCTCATAGTCAACGGTTCCAGGTGGCCCCGCGGCGCGGCGTTTGCGTTCAGCAGCGGCACGGCAGGCGCGGCACCGACTGCGTAGTCCTTTGACGGTCCCGGGCGCTTCCGTGAAGTGGGATCGGGGGTACGAACCGCCGCAGCCGCGACAGCGGAACCGTTCATCCGGCGCTGCGAGCGGTTCCGCGTGCGCTCCCATCTGTCTCCCCCTTTCACTCACTCCGGCGCTTCGACCTCAACGCCGTTGACCGCCACCATCGGCGCGAAGATGCCGCGTTGGACGGCGTCACGCTCGATGATCGCGCAGCCCAACGCCTCAACCAGATCACGCAACGCCGCTGCGTTGAGCGGGTCGACCAGCACGTCGATATGGATCTCATCGACCAGATGTTGGCTGTCCGGGCGCACTTCGATGTGGATGCTGGAGAGGCCGTCGTGGTCGCCGGGGATAGCAATCCGCGGGACACTCGCCGCGCGCACGATGTCATCGACAAACCACGTCAGGCTGTTTGCCGCAGCCATCACGGCTTACCCCGCTGACACGGTGAGCACGCCCACGTTGTTCCAGAGCTGGCCCGCGACCTGGGGGTCACTCGTCGGCAGGTTCGGCATCATCACTACCGCCCCCTCCAGGTTCGTGTCCCCTTTGACGACGAGATAGCCGTTGGCTGTCACCGGACCAAGCTTGCCGGGACCCCGCAAGAGTTGATGGACGGCCATGATCGTTCCTCCTTGACTGCTCGGTGCTGCGCCGTGTGGTTAGTCGCTGTCGACCTCGGCCAGCCGATGCGCTTGCGTATAGGCGGCGTAGAGGTCCGGGTTCTCGCGGGCGACGATGCCGATCGCGGCGGGCAAGCTCACGTCCTTGTGGTCCTCGACGTACCGCTGCGCCTGCGCCTCAATCCCGCGGTAGGCGCGTCGCTCGGCAGCGGTGGACATCGCGTCGTAGACGGTCGCGGGTGCCGGCTCCGGACGTGTCACCGGCGCACGGCGCGGTGCCTGCATGTACTCCGCGTACATCTGCCCGCCACGCTCAGTGTGCAAGAACTCCGTCAGCGTCTCCCCACGCGATTCGGCAACGGCGGTCATCCGCTGATAGATGGCGTGCTGATCCTCGCGCCGGTTCTCTTCGAGCTGATCGATGCGATCGTCGAGGTCGCGATAGGTGCTCGTCAGGGCGGCTCCCTCGGCAAAACCAAGGCGGGTCATCATCCCGTCCACGTCCATCGCCTTCTCTCCTTTCATCGGTAGCGTGCCGAAGTAGCGTTGCACCAACCGCTTCCCCTCAGCGGTCTGCAAGAAGGCGCGGACGCCATCGGTGAGTGAGCGATAGCCGCCCGGTCCGACCAACGGCTGTACCTGCTGCTTGATCGCGGTGAGCAGGCCGCTGATGTCGCCCGCGTCGTCGGTGAGCTTCAATCCCGCGGTCATTGGCTGCGCCTCCTGCGGGCACTGACACACGGTTGCCTTGCTCGACAACGCCGTACAGTGACACCCCTCGCTCTGTGCTTGCTGCACTGCCTCTGCCATCGCCTGCTGCCCGCGCACCGTCGTTACCTTCAGCGGCATCACACACCCCTGTTTTGGCCTGGGAACGCCCGCACTTCGACGCCCAGCGATGCCGGATGCGACGGATCGGGATCGGGCAACAGCGGCTCCGCTTCATCATCATCATCGTCATCCAAGGGCACGGAGGTAGTCGCGTGAACTACTAGCTCGGCGGTGTCTCTTGCTTCACCGGCTGCTGCTTGCTGTACCGCAATCGCTCCGTCGTCCACGTCAGCGGGCTTCGCCGGCGCGGTTGGCTGCAAGAAGGCGCGCCGCAGATCGGTCGGCACAAAGCCCACGCCCAGGTGGAAGTTGATCCACGCCTCGCGAAAGGCGGTGCGGAACGGCCAGCTAGACGGCGACCGATCCAGGGCAGCCATGGACTGATACACCTGCTGCTCAGTATCGAAGTACGCGCGGACCACAGTCCCCGTTGCCCGCAGCGCCTCTTCCGCGGCAGCTTTCGCTGCGTCCCGCTGCTGCTCCAACGTCCGTAACTCGGCGAGTCGGCGCTCGCGTTCTTCCCGTCGCTGCTGCGCTTCCGCAATCGCCCGCCGGCGTCGGAGTTCAACGAGGGCAGCTTGCACCCGCCGCTGATCGTGCTCGGCAGCGGTGATCTGCGCCTCGGCCTCGCGCAGCTTCGCCGCGATCTGCGGGTCGGTGTAGCTGTCCAACGACAACGACGCCGCCGTCTCTTGGAGTTCCGCAATCCGCTCGGCAACGGCACGACCTTCCGCGATCAGCGCGTCCTCGCTTGGCAGTGCTGTTGGTGTGCGCTTGCTCATGACGTCGCCTCGTTGATACCGCTCAGCTCAGCGATGTCGGTCGGCGTCATGCCGCACAATCGCTGCGCGACGGCGAACACTCGTTGCAGCGCGATCCCGCTCTTGCGGCCCAACGCGGCGATTTCGTTGTCGGTGAACAGCCGCTTGCCATCGGCATCCGTGATACAGCGGCCGCACAAGCGCGCCCGCAGGTTCTTGTAGTTGAACTCGGCGCTGTCCGTGCGGTGCTGCGTCATCTCGACTTCGAACTCATCACGGTCGATGGCGCTGAGGCCACGCGCATAGACGCCGTAGGTCGTGCGGTCAGCCGCCGGTACGTCCTTGGGTGCCCACTCCGGCACCGGCACGAACTCCAAGGGCAGGTCATCGGCGGCAAGGATCTCTTGCACCGACAGCACGGTCCTGGTGTTCGTTGGCTGCGGCGGCTGCATCACCTGGTCGATTGCTGCGTGCAGCTCTGCTTCGCCGTTGCGCTCGTTGAAGATCATCGTTGGCTCGTCCACTGCATTCCCTCCGTGTCGTCTACCCTGGTGCATTGCCTTCGCGTGTTCCCGATCCGTTGTTGCTAGTGCATCCTCCCCCGGCCCAGGTTGTAGCGGGTCTGCTCGTCGCGCGTGACACGCCCGATCTCCCGTCCGTCCACTTCCATCGTCATCCGCGCCATCTTTTCGCCCAGCTGCATCACGGTGGCGTTCAGCCGGTCCAACCGCTGCTCGATGCCCACAGTGCTCTGGCTGCTACCGCCGCTGCTGCCGTTGACCATGCTGGTATAGCCGGCTGGCTCGACGACAACGGGATGATCGCCGAACGCCGGCGTGTGGCCGCGCAAGGCACCCGCCGCCGCTTCGGCGCGGCTTGCCGCGTTCTTCAGCCGGCCACCGCTCGCGATCAGCGCCTCCAGTTGCGCCACCGCCTCAGCCCCGCTGATCTGGCTGTTCAGGTAGGCGGTCTGGATCCGGTAGGCGTCGGCTGCCAACCCCATCGACGACGCGCGGGCAACGAGGCGAGCGATCTTCGCCGCTTGGTCAAACTGGGCGCGCGATGATCCGCCCATCGGTGGTGCGACACCGACAAAGCCCTCACCGGAGGCAAAGGGGTTGACACCCATTGCCGAGAGCGCCGCCGTCGTCGCGTTCCCTCGGAACCCTTCGCCGCCCATTGGCGTGCCGAACAACTCGATGAACTGATCGGCGTAGTACTTGCCGATCTGCTCAAGCCCCTGCTGAAGCGCAGCGGCAAGCTGTGGCGTTGCGGGCCCGTAGATGCCAACCAGCGCCCAGAGGTTCGCCTGGGACGCCGCCGGCCCCTGGAAGCTAAACCCGCTCGGCGGCAACCCGGTATCGGCGATCTTGCCGGGACCAACCGCCCGCTGTGCCCTGGTGAGTTGATTCGACGGGATGCCGGCGAAGCTCATCGGCACCGCTGCTGCTGCGGAGACGGCCATCTCGGTGGCGGCAGAGACGACGCCGGCGGTACCGTTCTTGATGCCGATCTCGAAGCCCTTGGCGAAGTTCTCGCCCTCTTCAATCGTGCCGTACCACGGCGAGCCGGAGAACGGATTGAAGGCATCGAGTGCTTTCCCCGCTAGCTCCGCGATCACGCCATCGAGCTCTCCGATCTTGGACCGGACACCACGAATAAAGCCGGCAACCAGATCGACACCCTTCTGAAAGAGCGTAGTCGCGAGATTGCCGACAGCAGCCAATGCCTTCCCGGGCAGGGAGCGCAGGAGCGCCTCGACATCACCGATGCCGGTCGATACCGCCGTCTTCAGATCGGTCCAGGCATTCGTGACAACGGTCTTGACGCCGTCCCAGGCGGTTTGCATTCCCGACTTCACCAGCGCCATCCCGATGCTGATCAGCGCGGGCAGCGCCTTCACGCCCAGGTCAACGACCGCCTTGATCTGGCCCCAGATCGTCTCCGCGATCGTCTTCACGTTCGTCCACGCGCCGGACCAGTCGCCCTGGATGATGTTGAGCGGCAGTTGGAAGGCGTTCGAGATGATCGTCAGCGCGTTGTTGATCGTCGTCTTGATGTACTCCCACGCCGCCGAAACGATGGTCTCGATCTCGGTGCGGTGGGCCGTCAAGAAGCCGCTGATCGCGGACAGGGCACCTTCGACGATGGGAGCGATGGCGTTGATTACCGCCTCAGCCCGCGCCTTCATCGACTCCCACGCCGCCGCGAGTTCGGGGAGGATGAGTTGACCGAACTGCTGTAACCGGCTGCCGAGGTCGCTCAGGATTGGGCCGACAACGGCGATCACCGCTTGGGTCTTGCCCTGGATATCGCCCCAATTCTGGGTCCAGGCGACGACCATCACGCCGATCGCGACGGCAACGGCAGCGATGGCAAGGGTCAGCGGACCGCCGAGAATGGCGACGACGGCACCGATGGGACCAACCGAGGCTGCCAGTGCTGAGAACGCGCCCACGGCGCCAGCAATCGCACCGACAACGCCCGCGATAATTCCAGCAACGACAGACAGGCCAGTGAAGGCTGCAACGACGCCGACAACGATCGGGGCGATCGTGGAGAAATGCTCTTGGACGAAGCCGATGAACTGCTGGACAGGCGGCAGGATTGTGGTAAAGACGCCGGTGATGATCGGGACGAGTGTGTCCCATCCCTGCACGAGCAGCGCCTGGACCTGAGGCCAGTTCTCTTGGACGAAGGTGACGACGGAGCCGATGCCGCTGATCACGGCGGGTCCGTATTGGGCGATGGCAGCAATGCCGAACGTGACCGCAGCACCAAGGCCGGTGCCGATGGAGGTCGCGAACGCATCAAGGGCGGGTTTGTTTTGGTCGAGCGTGCCTTGCAGCCCGAGCAACCCGGTTTTGAGACCTTCGAAGATCGGCGTCGCGATCTTCAGCTTCAAGCTGTCGAAGGTGTCCATCAGCGTCGACCAACGACCCGCGCCGGTCTGGGCCATGTTCGACACCAGATCGGTGTCGTACCCCATCGCCTGCATCGCCTGCTGGACCGCTTCGAGGTCGGGGATCCCCTGCTGCCGCAGCTCGTTGATCATTTTGCGCGGCAGGTTGAACCGCTCGATGATCGACGTGAAATCGCCCGACACGGCCTCACGCAAGGCGAAAGCGGCACCTTCAAGACCTTGCGCGGGATTGGAAGCAGCGAGGATCTCGGCAGTGGAGATCAGGTCTTCGATGGGAACCTTGGCTTGGCGAGCGGCGGGCATCAGCCCAGCCGTCGCAGTCGCAAGTTCGCGGAAGCCGAAGGGCGTTTGCTCGGCGCGTTGCCTGACCATCGCCAGCATCTGCTCGGTAGCAGCGCCGTCCTTGGTGAACGCCATGAACTGCGCCCGCACCTGCTCCATCTCGGAAGCGAGGCCGATGCCGAAGACACCGCCAAGACTCTTGCCCGCGCCGACGAGGGATTGCACGCCCATCGTGGCGAGGCCGATGGTGCCGAACCCGCGGGTCATGCTGCCAACCGCGCCGGTGATCTTGCCGAACAGCCCGCCCAGCCCGCCGAACGACTTCTGCGTCTGGCCAGCGAAGGTCGTTGCGGCAGAGGCAGCCGACTTCAGCCCCGAGTGGTAGTCACTGGCATCGAGTTCGAGGAACGCCTTAATCGTGCCGTCGCTCATCGCGCCACCACCTCAGCGGTCGCAGCAGCAGGGAGTTCACCGGCACGGCGCAAAGCATCGAGCACGATCCACGCCGCTTGGTCCTGCGGAGCGCGAAGCTCACGCTCAGCGACACGGATCAGCGCATCAACAGCATCAGCGGGCAGGGGCACAAAGACGCGGCGCACGGTGCAGCCTCCTGGCTATGGGTCCAGGGTGCGCACGCAAAACACTGCAAAAACTGGCAAGAAAGCGTGAGCGAAGAAACCAACGTCAGGGCCAGCGTCCGGCTCTGATGTCGATCCAGTCGATGTCAGCAGCGGCCAAGTAGCGTGTGAGTGTTGCTTCTGAGACTGCGAAGTGCTTAGCCAGCAAGGGTTTGGTCAGGCGGTAGGAGCGGCGCAGCGCCATCACCTTGGCTTCCAGTTCGCCGACGTTCGGCGTCCAAGCTCCCCGCGGACGGCCTTTTGGCGTGCGGTCCGTGAGGATGTTCTCGAGCACGTCAGCGCCGACACGAAGCCGTTGGAAGGCGCGATCGCCCGCTTTGCCGCGCGGCAGATTCCGCACGCCGACGATGTGATCGAGGGCTTCGCCTTCGGGCAGCCACACGATCTCGGCAAAGGTGTTGGTTACGCCGCGCACATAGCAGCGCATGAGGGTGACGTTCAAGTCGAGGGTGACGCGGCTGGTCCACCAGTGGATCGGCCAGCCGTCACCCGCCGCTGCGCTGATCAGCACAAACAAGAGATCGTCGTAGGGTTGGTGATTGATGGCGCGGAGCACGAGCCGAACGTGATCGCCGTGAGGTGTGGCAGTAAACGCCCACTCGACGCCGCTTCCCTCATCCGTCACGGTCGGCGCAGACGGTCCCGGCAGCAGCGGCAGCAGTGCAGCGGGCCATTCGTCCAGCATCGCCGTCCTACGCAACCTCGGCGGGGTCATCAGCGGCAACCACATCCACGACAACCGGCGCAGTCCTTCGCAGTGCTTCGCGCTGCTTCGCGCCCGCCATTGCCGCATCGACCAGCCGGATCAGCTCGCGGTCAATCTGGCGGTCGCGCTGCACCAGTTGCTTGATCTCGGCGCGCAGCGAGCGATACCGGCGTGCGCGTGCTGGACCGTCGAGATCAACATCCAATCCGAGCAAGAGCAGGTCGGTGTTCCGTGCTCGCATGTGCTTGTGCAACTCCTGACTTTCGTGCAGCAGGGCGCGTACTTGCTTCACCACAACGGCACGGTCGCCGTGGTCACCCGCATCGGTCAGCACTTCAGCTTGCACTACTCCGCCTCCGTTTCTCGGCGTCGAAGCTGACGACGCCCGCGGCAACCTTCGCGACCGCGTCCGCATCCGTCTGATCAGCACCACCATCCGCCATCGCCTGGAGCAAGGCTGTTACCGCCCGCTCATTGGCGCGTCCCCGCCATGCCTTACTGCGGCACTTTTGCGAGCAGTACCGCGCGAGCGTCAACCCGACAAACCAGTCGTCGCACACTTGGCAGCGACGGCGCACCAGTTCGCGGCGACTGGCCCGGTAGCGGCCAAGACGGCTGAGATACGCTCTGACGGCTTGATTGGGCGGTGGGGGCGGTGGAACGGCAGCATCGTTGGTGGTGTGCATGTGACTCACCTCGGGCTACTCATGGGGTATCCGGTACTCCATGGGGTATCGATGACCTTGACCGCGGGACCGCAACAGCAGCCGTCTATCGTTCGGCATCGATATCCTTGACATCCCGACACCCTCGGCACAGCAGCTGCCCGCCACCGAGGACCAAGAGCGACCGTACCCACCGGCAGCAGCGCGGGCAGCGCAAGAACGTACCGCTGCGACGACGGCGGGCCTCGACGCCACGCAGGTCGACATGGAGCGACATCCGCCTCCGTGTCTTTGCCTCACCGCCTTGCTCTTGCTGCCGCTGCACGTCTTCACGCTCCTACAAGGCCGCATCCCCAAACCAGTTCGCATGATCGCCGGCTCGACAAATACACCGATCAACTCCGGCAGTAGTAGACGCTTCTTTGCAACGCGCTTTGGCCTCTTCCAACGCAGAGCCTAGCTTCGACGTTGCGCTGCCGCGGTCCAGTTCCATCACGAACACTGCTGACGACACGCACGCAACCAAACTCTCTGCACTGTGATCGCCGAAGATGTCGCGCCAGCACTTGATCGCGTGCTCCACCAGAGAACGTGGTACTCGTGCAACCTCCCGGCGTCGTTCGCGTTGTTCGTCCTCGTCGTCGGCTTCGCTGACGTAGTACCGTTTCGCCTTAGCGAAGAGATCACCAGCATCTAGCTCATCGTCCTTGTCGGCAGGAGCACGATGCTCTCCTGTTACTTCACTAGTTCCATGGTCACTAGTTCCATGGTCACTAGTTCCATGGTCACTAGTTAGTCCCTGATTCTGCGGGGACCCCTCCCCTTGTTTTTGCGGGGACTGCTCCCCATATTTCTCGGGTACCCCTCCCTGCATTTTGCTGGGACGTTCCCGTATTTTGCCGAGACCTCCCTGTACGTTGCGGGAACCTTCAGGCGCTTTGCTGTGCGCCTCTTCGCCTTCGTCACCATCGTCCTCAGAGGGATCGATGCCGGCAATGCGATAGAGGTTCGACGTAGGATCGCCCGCATCTGACGTGCGCGGCATCACGTTCAACAGCCCCTTGCTTTGCAGGCTCTTGATGTGCCGCGACACGGTATCGTAGGACGCCCCACTGCGCTGGGCGATGGTCGTGATTGACGGGAAGGCGACGCCGGACTTTCGGTAAATGAAGCCGGCGATTTCGATCAGGATGAGCCGTTCACCCATTGAGATGCGGCTGCCGTCCGGCGCTTGTTCCAGCAGCATCGCATATTCCACCGCCAGATGGTTGATCCCGCGCCCGCCTTGCTTCGCCTTCTTCTGCGTCGTCTCTCGATTGCCGTTCGGTGTCAGTTCGGTTACTCTTTCCATGATCCTAAGCCTCCGTGTCGCCCCCGGTGCCCATCACCGGGGCTTCACATTTTTCAGTTCGCTCGCTGTTCTCGCTCGTCCTGTGACACAAAGCGGCGGCCCAGGGACCGATCCCCAAGCCGCCTGCACGGTGTCTCTGGCGGAGAGCGTATGTAGTTCTACGCCGCCTTGCAGCGCCGAGGTTAGCGACTCATCCGCTCCACCGCCTGCGCTTCGATCGTCCGAAGCAGCATCTCCCTCGGAATCCGCACGTTGCCGCCGAGCTTCACCGACGGCACGTCGCCGCTGTAGACCATCTTCCATGCCGTTCGTTGAGCGACACCGAGGTACGCCGCCAGCTCCGGTACGGTCCACAACTCCCGCTCGCTTACCTTTTGCATCTGATCCTCCACTGGATTGACTCAACTGAGTGCTCGGCTAAACATAATGTACAACGATCTGCTTATATATGCAAATTGTTACACTGCTACGCATTACGCAAAGCGTGCAACAGAAACGGCGAGGACTGCTCCCCGCCGTCTCATACAATATTAGATAGTATGAATACGTATTATATGGTCACACGCCTTCGAGGACGATGGGGAGGGCGAGAACGTGTGTAAACTCGCACACCGATGCCACCGGCGCTCCCCCATCGACCGTCCTTGTAGGTCATGATCCCGAGAGCGTGCGTCTCCGAGGTCGGCCGGCTGTCGGCCGTGTAGCGGATGTATCCACCGAAGGTGTGTGCCTTGTTCACCGTCGCATGCAGGATGCGGGCCTCCGGCAGGTTGATCGTGTAGTCCCACTGACCAACGCCGCCACCGGCCCACTCTGCAAACTGTCGAAAGTTGGCGTCCATTTGTGCCACGCTCGCCGGCGTCGTCTCCGTCACCCGCAGGCGGCTCGTTACTCCCATCACCCGGTAGCCGGCCATCGGGTCGCCGCCGCGGGCGTTGCCGGCGTTGTCGCGCGGGCTCGCGAGCGAGACGTTTGCCCGCCGCCCGAACTGGTGGGTGCTGTTCAGCACCGACTGGTCGCGCAACGTATAGCCCAGCATCCAGTCCCGTCCCCGCCGCAGCGCCGCTTCCGCCGCATCGTTGTAGGTGACCGCGAGCGCCGCCGCCGGGGTGAAGATCGTCGAAATCAGCTCGATCCCCCAGCGTCCGTCATTATTGGTCACGGCATAGATGCCCTGACAGCGCAGGATCTTCTGTCCATCGGCCCCGAACCGGCTGTAGGTGAGGGAGCAGCCCGCCCCGACCGGATTGAACACATGTAATTCGATGCCATCGAGAATATCGTGGGCGCCTGGTTGAATGTGGCTGATCCCTCGCCCGGTAACGTTCATCGACGGCGGTGGCGCAGCGAGCAACTGGTCGACGCTCTCGATCACCACCGGCTCTGCGCCTTCATAGGTGGCGAAGGGAAAGTGGAGCGTGCCCGCCATCCCCGCCAGGTCGCGCCGGCTCAGCGCGGCGAAGTATGCCGTGAGCACGCGCATCGCCTCCGGCACCGTCGTCTCAAAGGCAACCGGATAGCGCGCATCGAGCTGTCCCAACGGATGCAACCCGTCCGGCTTCACCGGATCGCCACTCTGCTGATTCATCGGCTCTCACCTCGTCGTGCAGCATACCGCGTCAGTCGGCCGTTCGACATGCCGTCTCCTGCCCTCACCCCCGACCCCTCTCCCGCCGGTGCGGGAGAGGGGAGCCTCATTCAGGCGTGGTCTTCCAGCACGGACAATCGGCCTGAAATGCCGGCTGGCGATATTGGCAAGCCTGTGCCGATCAGGCTCCCCTCTCCCGCACCGGCGGGAGAGGGGCCGGGGGTGAGGGCTTCACCCTCACGTCCCGCGCCGGGTAGTATGAAAGTGGCCGCCGTACGGCGGATTTTCTATGCGCAAACGATTATTCCTAGCCACGTCCCTCACGCTCCTGCTCGTCTCGGCGCTGATCACGCCTGGTACGGCGGCGGCACAGCGACAACCGATTCGGCTGGCCTATCTCGGCGACAGTCTGACGATGGGCCTCCACGCCTCCGCCACAGACCAGATGTATCGCGAAGTGCTCGCCCGCCGCATCCTCGATCTGCACGGCGGCTCCGTCGTCTCGACCGTGATTCAAGATCCATTCGGCCTCACCGACGACGCCCTGCGGCGCTCCGGCCCCGTCGTCGAGTCGCGGCCGGACATCATCATCCTCGAGATCGGCAATCACGAGGCGTTCACATCCAGCGACCAGGTCGACCTCTTCCCGGCGCGGTACGAGGAACTGCTCGACCGGCTGCAGGGTACCGGCGCCGTGCTCATCGCCGGCACCGTCGCCTGGTTGAACTACCCCGAGGACAGCGATGACTTTCGCCGCGCGCTCCGGGTCAACCAGATGATCCGCGACATCTGCGCCCGCCGGGGCATCACCGTCGCCGACCTCTGGTCGCCTACGGTCTTCCGCTACGACCTGTTCTCACGCCCCGGCGACCCGAGCGTGATCGATCCGTTCGACGGCGATGACCTCCATCCCAACGACGCCGGCCACATGGCGCTGG
>JBFXAN010000168.1:0-13762 GCA_050184225.1 Dehalococcoidia bacterium
GGGGCCGGGGGTGGGGTCGTCGCACCCCACCATAACGCTGGTTGGGCCGTTATGGCGGGGCATGATACAACAGGGTGGTGACATCGACGCAGATCAAGATCCTCGCCGTGCTTGGTGCGCTGGTGGGGGTACTCGCCGTCTTCACCGCCGTGGTCTTTGCCCTCGAACCGGGCGACGGTGGCGGCGATGGCAACACAGCCGCCAGCGACACCGCCACGCCCGCCGCGTCACCGACCGGCACCGCCGTGACCGCGATCACCGCGACCCGTGGCGCCGGGACGAGGACGGGCACGCCAACCCCGACCCGCACGGCGACGGCCACCCCGGTGCGTGAGGGAGTGGTCATCCGCGCGCCGAATCCGGTCAACGTCCGCGAAGGTCCGAGCGTTGCCTTCCCGATCGTGACCACGCTCCAGTCAGGCGATGAATTGCCGGTGCGTGGCCGCAACGCCGACAGCACCTGGTTGCTGGTGGAGTATCAGGGCGACACCGCCTGGATCGCCGCCGATGTCGTCGAGGTCGTCAACGGCGCCGTCGCCTCAGCAGCGGTCGCGCCGACCCCGACGCCGCCACCGACACCGCCGCCAACTCCGGAACCGACCGCTCCCCCGGCGACGCAGCCGCCGGCGACCCAACCAACCGCGACGCGGCCGGCCGCGACCCAGCCGGCCGCCACACAACCGCCGGCGCCGACTGAGGCGCCGGCGCCCGCCACGCCAGCGACGGAACCGACGGCCGAGCCGGTTCGCTCGGCGCCGCCCGCGCCCGCCGGCGGTGTCACGACGCCGATCCCGACGGTGCCCCTCCCGACCGCGACCGCACCATAGCCGCGCGGAAACGCCCGCTCGCGGCCTACGATGGGATATGGGCAGTACCGGACCGTGGCGATCCGGATCGATGTCCCGTCGCCGGAAGGATGAGCATGGCGTTGGCCGCGATCCGCACCGAACAGCTGACACGCGACTTCGATAGTGTCCGTGCGGTCGATACGGTGACCTTCGCGGTGCCGGCCGGCGCCGTCTTCGGGTTTCTCGGCACCAACGGCGCGGGCAAGACGACGACGATCCGGCTGCTGCTCGGGTTGCTGGAGCCGACGGCGGGCCGCGCCGAGGTGCTCGGCTTCGATACACGGACGCAGGCGGACGAGATCCGCGCGAGAACCGGGGCGCTGCTCGATTATGCCGGCCTGTACGAGCGCCTGACCGCCGAGGACAACCTCACCTTCTACGCCCGCATCGCCCGGATGCCTGGGCCGGCCCGGGCGAAACGGATCGAAGACGTGCTCACCCATTTGGGACTGTGGGAGCGGCGGCGGGACCGGGTCGGCACCTGGAGCCGCGGCATGAAGCAGAAACTGGCGGTCGCCCGCGCCCTGCTCCATCATCCGTCGCTCGTTTTCCTCGACGAGCCGACGGCGGGCCTCGATCCGGTCGCCGCGGCCGCGCTGCGGGACGACCTCGCCGCGCTGGCGACGCGTGAGGGTGCGACCGTGTTTCTGACGACGCACAATCTGCCGGAGGCCGAGAAGCTGTGCAGCATCGTCGGTGTGATCCGGCAGGGGCGCCTGCTGGCGGTGGGTTCCCCGGACGAGCTCCGCGCCCAATCCGGCCATCCGCGCATGGAGGTGATCGGGCGCGGCTTCGGCGATGATGTGCTGCGGCAACTGCGCCGCCGCCCGGAGGTTGCCGGCGTCTCGGTCGAAAATGGGCGGCTGATCGTCGAACTGGCCGGCACGGTCGATGCGGCGCCGCTGGTTCGCCTGCTCGTCTATGCCGGGGCGGAGATTGAGGAGGTGCATCGCGGCAGCGCCAGCCTGGAGGACGCTTTCCTCGCGATCGTGGAGGAGCGATGATCGCCGATCTCTGGACCGTTGTCTGGAAGGAGTGGAGGGAGTTCCTCGCGCAGCGGAGCACGCTGCTGAGCATGGCGATCTACCTCGCCATGTTTGCCGTGTTGCTTCCCTCGCAGAGCGGCGCCGCATGGGTGGAATCGCCGCTGCGGGTGATGAACCTGATCGTGCTTCCGCTCTTTCTCGTGCTGACGACCGTCGCCGATGGTTTCGCGGGGGAGCGGGAGCGGCACACGCTCGACACGCTGCTCGCCAGCCGTCTCTCTGACCGGGCGATCCTCCTGGGCAAGATCGCCGCCTCCGTTGCCTATGGATGGGGGCTGACGCTGGCGGCGCTGGTGGTGGCCCTGATCGTCGCCAATGTGGCGGCGGGGGACGGGCTGCGCCTCTACCCCGCGTGGCTGGGCGTTGCCGCCGTTGTGTTCAGCCTGCTGTCGATCGTGCTGGTGGCGACGGCGGGGATGCTCGTCTCACTCCGCGCTTCAACCGTTCGTCAGGCGCAGCAGATCCTGAACATCGGCCTGCTCCTGATCGGGTTGGTCGTGATCGGCGCCGTTTCGATCCCGCCCGAGCGAGGGCGGGAGCGGATCGGCGACGCGCACGCATCCGCCAGCGCAGCGCAGCTGCTGCTCGCTGGGGTGCTGCTCTTCCTCATGATTGACGCGGCCGTGCTCGGTGTGGCGCTGGCGCGATTCCGGCGGCCACGGCTGGCGGTCGACTGATCGTGTCGCATCCAGGTGGTTCCGCGCGATCCGCTGTGTCACCATAAAACGATAGGGAAGGAACCGTTGCCTTCCACTGTGGGCGGATCGAGCGCGATGACTGAGCGGGATTCTGCTGATACCACCGTGGGGTTGAGCGGGGCGGCGGCGATCGCCGGCGTCTCGATCTCGACACTGCGGCGCTGGGCGGACGAAGGACGGCTGCCGTCGTTTCGCACGGCCGGCGGCCACCGTCGCTTTCGGGTGAGCGATATTCAGCGAGCCCTGGCGCCGGTGCGGCCGGAGAGCAGTGAGGTCGAGGTCTTCGGCGAGATGGCGACCAACCGCATCCGCCGCCAGTTGTCCGCCTCCCGCGCCCGGGATCTGGATTGGCTGAGCGGCATCGACGAGCACGGCCGGGAACGGCTCGGCCTGCTGGGGCGGCACCTGCTGGCGACGATCGAAGAGTATCTCGCGCGGCGACGGCCACGAGCGGCGGTGCTGGCCGAGGCCCGCCAGTTCGGCCTGATCTACGGCCGCGAGCTGGCATCATCGCAGTTCACCGTGCGCCAGGCGATTGAGGCGTTCACCTTCTTCCGCCGCGGCATCGAAGAGGCGGCCCGGCGCTATTCCGCCCAGAGCCATTTCACCCAGGCCGAGGTCGAGGACCTACGCGACCAACTCGATGTTCTCAACGACCGCCTGCTCCTCGGCATCGCCGAAGCCTATGAGGACACGCCACCCCGAAGCGTGGACGCGCCGCTTTAGCCCGAGGAGGCAATCACCAAGGCACAAAGGCACCAAGTGAAACGAGAGACTTGGTATCTTTATGCCTTGGTAGTTGGCCATGCTGGCTGGTCACCGAATGAGGCAGTTAATCAAGTCGGTTGAAACAATCGATGATCGCGCGTTCTACCGACGGTTTGTTGATCGGATTAAAGCCCGCCAGATTTCCGGGGATCGTATCAGGATCGTCATTGACACCGAGTCCCCAAAAGTAGAGACCATTGGTGAATTGTCGGAAGTATGGTTCGTTCTGGCAGAATCCGACGTAGTAATCGGCCTGGTTGCGAATGTACTCTGCCTGCCGATCCGGGTTCGAATCTGCCTGATGGATCCAGGGCATTTCATAGTGGCCGCCGTCACCGTCGAACGCGAATTCGGTGATCGTCACGGGTTTGCCCAGTTCATTGCTGAGATCGGCCAGGCGTCCCAATTCCGGTTTCAGCGCGGCAGCTACTTGGGTGGGGGTTGCGCCCGACGTGAGGCTGGTCGGCGCAAAGAAGTCAACGCCGACGATATCCACCATGTGCTCAAAGCCCATGAGCCCGCGGCGGGTCCAATTCCGTGACTCGCCAATTGCGCCGTCGAATACACGTCGTACGCTGTCGATGATATCGATCCAGAAGTGAGCGTGCTTCGGCTCAGTCATGGACTCTTCTTCGACGGAAACATAGAGCACGTCGACGCCGCTCGACTGGGCAAATTGCCCGGCCGTCAACAGGTGATCCTTCTTCGATGCGGACCAACCTTCCTTATTGCGCGGATCAATAGTGCCGCGCCAATTGCTTCCGTCTGGGCCGGTGAGGTTGCGTTCATCCAATGAAGGTCTGAGCCCGACGAGGAATCCACGTTCCTTGAGCATGGCGATCGGCCGCTGCATCACATCCCAACCGGGTGTCTCGTCGGAGTCGGTGTACACCGTTGAAGCGTGTCGATCGTCCATGAATATCGGGTAGACGATATTGACGGCATTGACGCCATAACTTTGCAACCGGTCGATCAATCGGGGAAATGACTCGTCATTCAAGGAGTTTGCATACCATAGTAGATTGACCCCTTTCTGATAACTGGGCAAGTGAGACACATGGCTCGATATAGACGATTCTTGCCTGGCACCCTTTGGTGTGGGAATTCCTTTTGTCGCATGTGACAGTGATCCGGCGGCGATCAAACCGGCGCCGGCCCGCACAAACGTGCGACGAGACAGTGATGTATGCCTGTTCCATGTCATCATCCAATGCTCCGCGTGTGGGCTCATCCCTAATCCCCGGCGGCCGCTCCGTATGCATCAGATCCGGGCAGAACGTTGCGTACCGCGGGCCGGGCCGCCGCGGCCGTGGTCACGCGTCCGCGCACATCGCGGGCGGGCGACTGGAGCTTGCCCAACGTACCGTGGACGATCAGCCGAACGAGATCGCGATGCGGCCGGATCTGCTCCACGACCGGGCGCCGGCGGGCGGCCTGGTGACGGTCGATGCGGTGGGCTGTCAGCATCGCATCGCGCACCAGGTGCTGGAGCAGGGCGGCGACTCCGTGCCGTCGCTCAAAGACAACCAGTCCTGCCTCGCTGCCGATGTGCAGGAGTGCTTTGCTCAAGCGCAGGCCAGTCGATGTGCCGGAATGCCGTGTGACTACCATCAGGCGGTGGACAAGGGGCGTGGGTGGCTGGCCGACCGGACGACGACGCGGACGCGCTCCTACCTGCTCAGCCGGCCGCTCTCGGCGCCGGCCTTGGGCGAAGCCGTGCGCGGCCGCTGGGGGATCGAGCATCAGGGGCATTGGATGCTGGACGTGAGCTTCGGCGAGGATCAGAGTCGCATCGAGATGCGCCGGCCTTGGCTCAAGCACCGGGGTTCCTCTCGCCTGGCTGTGTCTCGCAACCAGGCGAGGCATGACTGAAATCGCCGGTGCAATCGCGCGTGCGGGCACGGCGCCAGTGGCCGGCAACGGTCGTGGCGCAGGCGTGGACACGCCGTAATGCTTGGTCTTGTCCCAGTAGTAGAAGCGGCCGCGGCTGATCTCCCAGACTGCCTTCGCAGTCGCGCAGACCGACACGGTCTGCACATACAGCAGCACAAGGGGCATCAGCGGCACCAGCAAGTACTGCCCGGAACGCCGCATCGCGATCATCACTTGCCAGACGAACAAACCGTTCGCAACCAGGCACAAGAGTCCGAGATACAGCGTTCCTTGTGGCGTGATCTCCCGAATGAAGGCGGGTTGCTGTGTGATGTACCAAAGTGTGAGCGCCCAGAACACCGGCCCGAATAGCGTCGCTGGGACCGGTAACACAACAAACGTGAAGAATCCCAAGCTCCCCACGAAGCCAAGATCGCGGATCAGGTCGAGCGGATGCCGGAGATGTGCGATCGCCGTTGCGGCGTGGCCCTTCATCCACCGCGACGCCTGCTTCACTTGATCGGTGAAGGTAGCCGTCGCCTCCTCCCACGTCACACTCGGCAGCATGAGGACTCGATAGCCCGCGCGCCGTAGCTTGACGCCGAGGTCGAGGTCTTCCGTGACGTTGTACATGTCCCAGCCGCCGACGTGGCGGAGGGCTTCCGTGCGCACGTAGTTCGACGTGCCGCCGAGGGGCACGATCGAGCCGATCCGCGCGAGACCGGCCAGGTTGACGCGGAATGTGTTTGCGTAAAGGCCGGCCCACATCCAGGTGAACCAATTCTGGCCGGCGTTCACTGGCCGCAACTCCGCTTGCACCGCACCGAGACGGCTGCCCCCGTGCCGAAATGCCTGGGCTGCCATGCGAAGCTGGTGCGGATCGGGATGGTCCTCGGCGTCAAAGATGACGACAAACTCACTCTCGTCGAGCAGGGCGGCGTTCTGCTCCAGCGCGTAATTCAATGCACGTGGTTTCCCTGCCGGTCCAGGTGCGGCGGCCGGCACAACCACGACGCGGAAGGCCGCGCCCGTGTCATGCGCGCTCGTCAGTGCGGCACGTGCTATCTCAGCCCGCGCGATCGTTTCCGCATCCCGCTCCTCGAGGATCAGCAGAACGTGGAAGTGCGGATAATCCATTCGTGCCAAACTCTGCATCAGATCGGGCAGCACCTCAGCCTCGTGATACGCCGCTACCAGGATCACCGCGGGCGGGCACTGACGATCTGGCAGCCGATCGTCCGCAAGGCGCACCGTCGCGCCGGCTCCATCGCTCGCAGCGAATACGACCGTGCGAAAGGCGACGCCGACAAAGTAGACAGCCACGCAACTCGTCATCAGGACTGCCGCGGCGAATGACCAACTCCACCAACACAGCACCGCAAGAGCGACACCCAGCAACACAACCAGTGCCGTGCGTTGGCGTGCGCTCCAGCCCAAACCACCCTCAATCGTGACCTTGGCAATCCGGGTGCAATCGATCATCGACAAGATCCTCATGGGCGGTTCCGTCGCTGCCTACTCAGGCACGAAGTAGTAGAGACGTCCAAAATCGTTCTCAAAAACCTTCACGAAACTCGTTAGACGTTCTGAATCGGACTCAAAGTATCGATCAAGAACATCACCTTCACGGATAATGATCCACTCAATGTGGTGTTTCCGCGGATCAGTCAATGCTTCCTCGTACAGCACTGGTGATGAATCAGTAACAAAGTACCGAAGCGAGACCCTTGCAAGCAGTTGGACGGTGTTCAGCACCCCGAACCCATCCGCCAGGATTCGACCGCCACCGGCGGGATTCCCGATCCCCATCAGCGTCTCCAGCAACGCTGGTTCCGACGACACGTCCCGTCCGCCCTTGCCATCCCAGGCGAGGTCCAAGACGGCCGCAAACTCCTCCATCGCCGGCGATCTCTGGGCCGCGGCGTCGCCGAGCACCGCCGTGTTTTCCCGCGCCGCCGCCATCAGTGGCGCCGTGACGAGCACCACCACCGCCACCAACCCCACGGCAGCGACCTTTCCGGCGCGGTTGAGCACCATACCCATCCCCGCACTAAACCGGCATCGCGCGAGCATTGCGACAAAATACCCTACCCCAAATGCGACCAGAGGGAGTACCGCTGTACCGTAACGAATGTTGTAATCAAGACCTTTGCCGAGACGCATATCTATTGCATTCTGCCCGAGCGTCAATGAAATTATGAAAAATACCGGGATACCGATCAGGTACATCGGCGCGAGTACTCGCTCTCTCCTCACCAAGCATCGAGACAGAAATACTGCCAGCCCGCAGGTGCCAATGAACAGAATTGACAGCGGTACATTGTATCGAACTGCGGTAAAGTATTGATCGATGGCTATCACTGGCTCATGGACAACGAAACTCTTATTGGCCCCGATGACATCAATTGCATGGGCAGAGTATTTGCTCGACGAAAAGTAGAAAAAACTACCGAACACGGCACGCTGATAGATGAGCCAGCCGAGTATCGCCAAACCAGGGACAAAGAACAGTGTTGATACATCGCATATCAACCGGTTACGATCTACTCTCTTCAAACTCAAAGTAAGAGCGATACAGCCAATAGCTACAATGGTCATGAACCACATCTCATATCGAACGAAGCATGAAAAGGCGAGTGCAAGCGCGGAGCGACGGAGCCATCGGTCTGACATATCTTGCTCGTATCGGACCAAGCAATAGACGACCAATACAAAACAGGCAATAATGAGCGACTCTGTCATTGGTGTTGTTGCGAAGTACAGGTGATTCAGATTGGAAACAGATATGATGCCCGCAGCTATACCGCCCAATCGACTCTTGGTCACAGTCACGACCAACTGGTACAGCAGGACAGTCGCAAGGACGAAACTAGCCATTGACCAGATGGTCCCGGGAATGCCTGTTTGATAGAAGTCCAAACTGATCCAAGTTGTAATGGCGACGAGCAGTGATTGCGCGGGCAGCCAAATACTGCCAGATTGCACAAGACTGAAGTTGTTTTCGGGGTTATCGAATATACGACGGCCATTATTAAGCTTCGCAATTCCATCAGCGTAAACCAATGTCAGCCCTTGGCTGTAGTAGTAATTGAACGCGATGAGGGCAGCCACGATTGCGCCGCCGGCGATGACGAACCACAGGTAACGATCGAGAAACCCAGCGATGAGGCTCATTAGGCGATGCGACGAAGACCCTGATGCATGGTCAATAGCAGTCCTGCGAGAGGTGATCGCAGGAGCGTCGGCCGCGGTGGCCACCACGTGATGTGTATCGAGGCGCATGTTACGCGCAGATATTGACCGGCCGCTCACAACAAACGAACTCCTGGAACGCGTCAAGAGTGAAAGTCACTACGCACGCCAAAATCTGGTTATGCACATGCGAAAATGTGTTGACATGTCCTTGGATGCGGTGGTTGACATTTGCCAATGTTCTGAGATGTAACCGTATGATCTGGCTATGGCACCTCCCATCGACCGGGGGTTGAACCACGATGTGCGACTCTTGATGCGGAGAAGGTGGAGCGGATCATCGCGACTATCCCCCGCAGGCGGATGGCAGCGGCCGTCGTCGGAGGATGGCCGCGCCGATTGCAACGACGTCAGATTCCGGCGCCGAGCGACACGAAGCCTGCCCCAATCGGTGAAGGTGTAGTCACTGACCGGTCGGTAGGTTGGCACTTTTGACGAGAGAGACACATGTTATACTCGTGTTACACTACAGTTAGACAAGGTTGAAAGACTGAAATCGGACTATATATTTGGTGACAAATGGAGTTCTCGTCGCATCTGCGAGTGTGACGTCATATGTCGAGGTGCCTTGACGACGTTGGCGAAGGGATTCGGTTCGGCTCTTGGCGGTTCCGATGCAGGCGCGACAAAGGAGAAGAGGACGTTGGTCGCTCTGGAATCAACTGGCAACGGGACCGTTCACGTTCTGATCGTCGAACGCGATACCTTCTCTCGTTTTGGACTGGAGCAGATTCTTGGGAACGCTCTCGGCGCCAGCGTCACCGCCGCCGTCGAGACCGTAACCCAGGCCGAGCAGATCGCCGCGTCGATGCGGGTTGATGTCGTCCTCCTCGGCTCCGACGTGATCGACATGGACGGACTCGACGGTCTCCGCCGGCTCCTGGTTCGCTTTCCTCAGGCGCGCGTCATCGTGCTCGGTTCGGAAGACGACCCCGTGGTGGCCACGATGACGATCCGGGGCGGTGCGGACGGCTATCTCCCGCGGAGCACGTCGCCGGAGGGCTTGGTGCGGTCGCTGCAGGCGGCCAAGCGTGGTGAGGTGGCGATCCCGCGCGCGCTGATGCCGCATATCGTCAACGCGCTGCGCACGAGATCATCCGCGCATGGCGGGGACGACGTGTATGAGCGCCTCAGTCAGCGGGAGCGGGAGGTCCTCAACGAGATGACACGGGGCCGGTCCAACGCGGAGATTGCCCAGCGGCTGAACCTCAAGGAAAGCACCGTCAAGACCCACGTCAGCAGCATCCTGCGCAAGACCGGCTCGCGCAGCCGCTTCGCGCTCTCCGCCCTGGCACAGTAATCACGGTCGCTATTCCCACTCCGCCCGTGGCCGATGCCTCGCTGTCGATGCAATTCGCGGCCCTCCATCGCGCATCGAGCTGGAAGGTTTGCCCACCAGACTTTGCCGCGCCTCACCGCCAGTGCGCCGCCGCAAGTGAGTCTTTCACCACGTCATCTGACCATCCGAACTCCTCCTCCGTTTGTGGCTGCTCGCGGTAGCCTTGGAGGTAACGGTCGATCTCTTTGGACTGGGGTTCCTCGCTCAGCGCGGCCTCCAGAAGACGGCGAATCGTGGCGCTCCGGCTCTCCCCTGGCCGTGTTAGTTTTTGGTCGAGGGCTTCGAGAAGACGTGGTGGCATCTGTATCGTAAGTCGACGTGTGTCGTTCATCCGCGGTCCTCAACCCTTCCCACAGACACGTGCCCGTATTTTCTACAGCATGGCCATCTTCCGCCGGCCCCGCCAGCGCAGGTTCTCCCTATCGTTCTCTTTCCGGCATCACGTACCATAGGGTAGATAGGTGAACGCCGTCACAAACATGGCGGACACGAGTTTCGGCGGTGGCCATGGCGAGCGCGACGACGGCCCGATCCCGGTCTTCGACCGGCGGCTTTGATCCGTTCAAGCCGATCTTCCGGCTGTTGACGTCGGTGCGCTTCGCGCTGATCCAGCTGGGTGTGGTCGCGGTCGCGGCGCTGCTCGGTGTCTTCTTTCCTCAGGTGCCGGACCCGGTACGGCTCAACCCGCCCGCCTATGACGCCTGGACGGAGATCCAGCGCGAGACCTATGGGCCGGCGACGGATATCATGCGCCGAATCGACCTGTTCGAGGTCTTCCGCTCCGTCTGGTTCAATGGCCTCCTGTTCCTGCTGCTCATTTCGGTCGGCGTCTGCACGCTCAACCGGTTCGCGCCGATCTGGCGCACGATCCGCCGGCCGTTGCGCCGGGTGAACGACCGCTACTTCGAGACAGCACACGCTCGGGCGGTGTTCGCGACGCCGGCCGATCCGGCGGCGGTGGAGGCCGTCCTCCGCCGCAAGCGGTACGAGGTGGAGACAGTTGCCGAGCGTGACGGCGCGCGGTATCTCTTCGCCGATCGCTTCTCCTGGGCACAAATGGCGACGTTCGCCACGCATCTCTCGCTGATCCTCTTCATGGCGGGCGGCGTGATCAGCAAGCTCGTCGGCTTCCAGACCTTTGTGCAGGTGCCGGAGACGGGCACGATGCCGGTCTTCCCCGTGCTCCACGAAAACCAGATGCAGATGCTGAACCTGGACTCGATCGAGGGGATCGACGAGCACGGCAACATCGTCGACTACCGGACGAACATGGTCATCTTCCAGAACGGCGAAGAGATCTGCCGGGGCGACATGACGGTCAACGGTCCCCTGCGATGCAACGGCTACACCTTCCATCAGGCGACCTACAGCAACAACGCGGCGGCGATCCAGGTCCGCGACCTGACCACGGGTCAAGTCGTCTTCTCCGAGGCGCCCTTGCTCCAGGCGGCGCCCGGCGCGCCGCGGCCGCGGCTGGTGGTGCGCGACCTGAGCGGCCAGGTGGTGGTCGACGAATACTTCACGATGGCGCCCGCTTCCCAGGACACGCTCGCCCAGATCTTCGCGATGCCGGATACGGGACGCGCCTACGCCGTCTCCGGGCCGCTCGACACCAGTGACCCGGAGAACTGGCAGCTCAGCATCTTCCATGCCCCGCGCGAAGGGGACGCGGGTGACGGCCCGGTGCGTCTCTCGCTCCGGATCGGCGAGCGGGCCAGTGCTGGCGGCTACACGTTCGAGTTCGCCGAGCTGCAAGGGAATGCCTACGAGGTGATTCAGGGGATACCCGGCATGGAGCGCGCCGCCCTCCTCCAGATCGGCGAGGACCGCGGCGGCGACAGCTATCTTGACGTGATCAACATGGGCGACCGCAACGCGGAGGTCGGCCGCTTCCAGCTCGATCCGGGCCAGAGCTTCACCGTGGGCAACTATGAATACACATACGAGGGCCGGCGCGAGTACACGGGCGTGCTGATCAAGCGCGATCCCGGTTCCTGGTTCATCTGGACCGCGACGGCGCTGCTGATGGTGGGCCTGTTCGTCACGTTCTACGTCCCGCGAAGGCGGCTGTGGGTCAAGGTGACGCCGGAGCAGACCTCCCTGGCCGGCCTCGCCGAGCGCACCGCACACCTCGGTGAAGAACTAGGAGAACTGGGTAAAGAGATGCAGCGGGACGGCGAGTCTCGGGCGCCGAAGTTGTGATCCTCGCGCCCGCGAGCAGCGCCTGAATGACGTCGGTCGTTTCGTTGATCCGCTCGGCTGCTTGCCCGCAGTGGCCTGATCTTTGACAATCGGGCGGGTATCCTGAGGAGAGAATCGTGCCGCTGCTGCTGATCACGATCGATATCGACCCGAACATCGGCGAGATCGGGCCGCTGTTACTCACCTGGCACGGGGTCTTCACCGCGATCGGGATCGCGGCGGCGGTGGTCGTGGCCGCGTTCTTCGCCCGGCAGCGCGGCATCCTCGAAGACGACATCTACAACATTGCGCTGGTGGCGATCCCCGGCGGCATCATCGGTGCACGGGCGCTGTTCGTGATCGAAAACTGGGACATCTTCCAGGGCAACTGGGGGGACGCGCTCTCGATCAATGAAGGCGGTATCTCCGTCTACGGCGGCCTGATCGGCGGCGCGCTGGCCGGCTGGGCCTTCGCCTGGTGGCGGAAGTATCGCATGCGCGCGATCTCCGATTGCGCGGCCTTCGGCATGCTCGTCGGACAGGCGATCGGCCGGATCGGCGACTATATCAATGGGGAGCACCTGGCCAAGAGCTCGGACCTGCCGTGGGCCTTCTGCTATACGCATCCGGAAACGCTGCAAGACCCAATCTGCGGTCCCGGCCTCCTCGGCAATCAGGGGGTCCATCCCGTGGCCGGCCTGTATGAACCGCTGTTGCTGGTGCTCACGTTTGGCCTGCTCCTCTATCTTCAGACGAAGATTCATAAGGACGGCTACCTTTTCTGGATTTATGTCGCCGCCTATGCCTTGATCCGGTTCTTCACCAGCTTCCTGCGCCTCAACGAAGCCGAGGCCGGCCCGCTCACCGTGCCCCAGTGGATCGCGCTCGGCATGCTGGTACTCGCCGCCATCGGCGCGTATATCGTCTCGAAGATGCCGGACACACCGCCGCCCCCACCGAGCCGCGCCAGCCGGCGGGCAGCGGCGCGAGCGTGAGGATCGTGAGACCCCTCCCCCGGCCCCTCCCCCCGCTGCCGCGCGGAGAGGGGTGCCTCGCCGGATCGGGGGTACCAACGTAGACCCGACCAGAAGTCAGACCGTTGCGAAGACGATACTGGCATCACTGTCAGACCAGTGCACCCCTCTCCGCGCGGCAGCGGGGGGAGGGGCCGGGGGAGGGGTGCGTGATATACTCCCGATCGACGCTGCGCCGGGACGCTCCATGAACGTTCGAGACACTCAGACGATGCCGCGCGGGCGGGCAGCGCCGACGCGGCAGGTGACCGCTGGTCGAACGTCGCCGGCCCGGTTGGCGCGCGTGTGGCTGCGGCTGGCGGCCTATGTCGTTGATTGGCTCGTGACCGTGATCATCGCCTCGGTGCTGATCTCGATCGGCGGTCTGCAACTGTACCTCGCATCCGATCGCGGGACCCAGGATCCGCCGGATGCGTCGGTCTATGTCTTTCTTGGCCTCGCGCTGCTTGCGCTGCCGATCTGGATGGTGATCACACTCGTCGGCTGGAGTTCATCCGGCCGCAGCATTGGCAAACTGGCGACCGGCCTGCGGATCGTGGACCGGTTCGGCCGGTCACCGGGGTTCGTGCGAAGCTTGATCCGCTTCACCGTGTACTGTCTTGAGAACGTGCCGATTGTCGTCGCGCCGGCCGTGGCCGCGCTCTGGCTGACCGCCGAAGACGCGCTGCCGGTGTGGTCGCTGCTGGTGGCCGCGCTGCTGCTGCTCGGTTCGGTCGTTGCGCTG
>JBFXAN010000169.1:0-13709 GCA_050184225.1 Dehalococcoidia bacterium
CTCCTTGCGAGGGAAGGGGGCCGGGGCGTTAGGTAGCCGCCGGCAAATTCTCACGCAGCGCTCCGAGCAGCTCACGGTCCACATCATCGATCGACTGCTCGCCGTCGACTTCGATCAAGACGCCACGACTTCGGTAGTAGTCGATCAAGGGAGCGGTCTGTTCGAAGTACACCGTGAGCCGCGTTTCGCCGGCCTCGCGGGTGTCATCCGGCCGTTGGTAGAGCTCACCACCGCAGACGTCACAAACGCCGGCTCGCTTCGGCGGGTTGTTCTTTTCGTGATAGACAGCATCGCCGTTGCGGCAGATCCAGCGGCCGGTCAGCCGGTCAAGCAACTCACTCTCGGACACGTTGATGTAGACGACCGCATCGATCCGCTTGCCGGCCTGTTCGAGCGACGCATCCAGCGCCCGCGCCTGCGCTTCCGTGCGGGGAAAGCCGTCGAGCAGATACCCCGGCGCGTCGCCCTGGACCTTGGACAGCATCGCCGCGATCACGACATCATCGGGGACCAGCAGTCCCTGGTCGTAATACTCACGCACCTTCGCGCCCAGCTCCGTTTGCTCCTCGCGCATCGCCCGCATCACGTCGCCGGAGGCGACGTGCTTGAAGCCAAAGTCCCGAACGATCGCGTCCGCCTGCGTTCCCTTCCCAGCGCCGGGCGCACCGAGCAACAGTACGTACAAAGCCCCCCTCCGGGTGGCAGGCAATCGGCAATCGGCAGTCGGCAATGGTACGTGCGTGTCCCCACTGCCGATTGCCGACTGCCGATTGCCCTACCGAATAAATCCCTCGTAATTCCGCATCAGCAACTGAGCCTCGATCTGGCGCATCGTGTCGAGGACGACGCCGACGACGATCAGGAGGCCGGTACTACTCAACGTGAGCGCCTGCACATCGGTCAGCCGCGTGGCGATGAACGGCAGAACGGCGACCACACCAAGGAACAGTGCGCCGGCGGAGGTGATCCGCACGAGCACGCGCGTGATGTATTGCTGCGTCGGCGGTCCCGGCCGGATGCCGGGAATAAACCCGCCTTGCCGCTGGAGGTTCTCCGCCAGATTCTGCTGCTGATAGAGCACCAGCGAGTAGAAGAAGGTGAAGATCACCACCAGGATAAAGACCCCGATCTGATAGGCCAGTCCGGTCGGATCGGAGACCGTGAACAGGAAGTCCCCAACGTTGCGCAGGAACTCCGACGACGATGTCTGGAGGAACTGCGCGAGGAAGCTGGGGAAGATCATGATCGTGAAGGCGAACAGCAGCGGGATCATGCCCGCCGAGTTCACCTTCAAGGGAATGTGGCTCATGCCGGACTGGCGGTACATCCGTCCCTGGCGGAAGACGCTGCGTGAGTACTGGACCGGTACCCGGCGCTGCGCTTCGTTGAAGACCACGATCGCCGCGACCAGGGCGATGCCCACCGCGAACAGGATGATCACACCGGTGATACCGCCGCCCACACCCGATGCGTTGAAGATACCGTTGCCGATGAACTGCGGCAGCCCCGCGACGATACCGGCGAGGATGATCAGAGAGATACCGTTACCGATGCCTTTTTCGGTGATCAGTTCGCCGATCCACACAAGGAACATTGTGCCGGCGGCAAGGGAGGCCAGCATCGCCAACGTCGGCAGCAGTTGGTCACCGGTGAGACCAACATCGCTGATCGCGCCGGTCTGCTGGAGGATCATCAGCTGCGCGTAGCCCTGGAAGACGGCCGTGGGGATTGTCAGCCAGTGGGTATAGAGCTGAAGCCGGTTACGGCCCTGCTCGCCCTCTTTCTGGAGTGCCTGAAATCGGGGGACGACCGGGGTGAGCAACTGCATCACGATCGATGCGGTGATGTAGGGATAGACACCCATCGAGGCGATGCTGAGCTGGCGGAGCGCGCCGCCGGAGAAGATATTAAAGAATCCGAGAAACGAGTTGCTGTCGACCGCACGGCGCAGCAACTCGCGGTCGACATTCGGCAGCGGCACATGCGCGACGAAGCGGAACACGACCAGCATCGCGATCGTGAACACCAACTTCTCGCGCAGGTCCGGCTGCCGAAATGCATCGATCGCCGCCTGCAGGAGCTGCGGACGGTTACTCTCTTGTGCTGTCCTCGTCGCCACTCACTGCCTCCGGTTGCGCGCCATCCGTCGCGCCGCTCACCTTACGGCGCCCCACCGCCGCCTCCTCGCCATCGAGCGATTCCACCCGGCCGCCGGCCGCCTCGATCTTCTCTTTGGCCGCCGCCGAAAACTTGTGTGCCCGCACGGTCAGCGCCTTATCGAGATCACCGGTCGCCAGCACCTTCACCGGCAGGCGTGGGTGATGCTTGATCACTCCCGCGGTTGCCAACGCATCCGGCGTCACCACCGTGTTCGCGTCGAACCGCGCCAGATCGCCGAGGTTGACCGGCTCGTACTCGACGCGGAACTGGTTGACGAAACCACGCTTGCGCGCCAGCTTCCGGTACAGTCGCGCCTGACCGCCCTCGAATCCACGGTACGGCTGCTTCTTGCCGCTCCGCGATTGCTGGCCCTTGGTGCCCTTGCCGGCCGTGGTCCCCTGGCCGCTCGCGTTGCCGCGCCCGATGCGCTTACGCTCGCGCGTCGCGCCCGGCGCCGGCTTCAACTGGCTCAGATCCATGTCGCTTCGCTCCAGTTCCGGGTTCAGCGTTCCGGGTTCCGAGTTGGATTGCACCGAACTCGACACGCGGAACTACACACTCGAAACCTCTTCCACCACGACCAGGTGGCGGACTTTGTGGATCATACCACGCACGCTGGCCGTATCATTTTGTTCTATCGAATGTCCCAGACGCTTGAGGCCGAGGTTACGGATCGTTTCCTTCTGATCGTGCGCGTATCCGATGGCGCTCTTCGTCCAGGTGATGCGCAGTTTTGCCACTCTGCACCTCGCCTCTTTCCTACGGTTGTTGCTGCGGGCGCGGCGGCGCCTCGCCATCCGGCTCATCGGCGGCCGGCTCGTCGCTCGTCGCGGGCTCATCCGCCTCCGGCTGCGCGCTACTGTCCGCGGCCTCCGCTGCGGCGACTTCGTCCCGTACAGCCGAAGTCGCCTCTGTCTGCACGGGTGTCTCCGTAGCGGCCTCGTCCTCGACCGTCTCCGGCCGCACTTCGGTGACAACGTCGTCCGTCGCCGGCAGTGCTTCTGTGACGGGCGATGGAGCGATCGTCGCCTCGGCGGTCGTCGCCTCCGCCTGGTCAGGAGCGGCGGATGGTGCGGCAGCCTCATCGCGCGGTGCGCGCTCGCGCTCGCGGTTCTCCCGTTGCTCGCGCGGCACCCGGCGCTCCGGCCGCGGCTCGCGGATTTCCGGCGTCGGCGCGGCCTGCGCCTCCATCCGCCGCTGCTTCTCCAGCTCCGGCTCGCGGAGCTCCTGCAGACCCTTGATCGCGGCGCGCACGACGTTGACGGCGTTGCTCGAGCCGAGCGATTTGGCGACGACATCCTTGACGCCTGCCTGCTCCATCACCGCACGCACACCACCACCGGCGATCACGCCCGTCCCCGGAGGGGCCGGCTTGATCAGCACCTCGGCGGCGCCGAAGCGCGTCCGCCAGGCGTGCGGCACGGTTCCGCCCTTCATCGGCACACGGAAGAGGTTCTTGCGCGCGATCGCGGCGCCCTTCCGGATCGCCTCCGGCACCTCATTCGCCTTGCCCATGCCGGCGCCGACCTGGCCGCGGCCATCGCCGACGACGACGACGGCGCTGAAGCTGAAGCGACGGCCGCCCTTCACCACCTTCGAGACGCGGTTGATATAGACGACCTTCTCCGAGAGGCCGCCCTCACCCTCGCCGTCCCGGTCCCGGTCCCGCCGCTCGCGGCGTTCCTCTCGCTGCTGCATATGATCCCTCAGTTCCGAGTTCCGCATTCCCGGTTCCGTGTCCAAGTATCACAACTCGAAACTCCGAACCTTGAACCCGGAACCGCTTCATTAGAAGCTTAGTCCTGCCTCACGCGCGGCGTCCGCCAGCGCCTTGACCCGTCCGTGATAGTGGAAGCCGCCCCGGTCGAACACCACCTGCCCGACACCCGCGCTCTTGGCGCGCTGCGCCACCAATGTGCCCACCCGCTTGGCGACCTCTGACTTCGTGCCGGACGCCTTCTTCAGATCTGCTTCCAGGTCCGACGCGGCGGCGAGCGTCACGCCCGCCGTATCGTCGATCACCTGCGCATAGATATGGGTGATGCTTCGATACACCGCGAGGCGTGGACGTTCCGGCGTCCCGCTGATCCGCTTGCGCAACCGGAAATGACGTCGCTGCCGCGCCGCCTGCGTTGTCCGCTTTCGATTCTGTCTCATCTTGCTCGCTCCGCTCGCAGCTGTTAGCTGGTAGCCGTTAGCCTTTAGGGCGTCGTGTGATAGTTAATGGCTAACACCTAACAGCTAATGGCTAACAGCTAACAGCTAACGGCTAACGGCTCCTCTTACTTCTTGCCACCCTTGCCGGCCTTGCCCGCCTTGCGGCGCACGACCTCGCCTTGATAGCGAATGCCTTTGCCTTTATATGGTTCAGGCGGGCGGATCTTGCGGATGTTGGCCGCAACCTGGCCGACCTGCTCTTTATCGATGCCGCTGACCAGGATCCGGTTGTTACCTTCGACATCGAGGGTGATCCCGGCTGGGGCCGATACTTCGACCGGATGCGAGAAGCCGACGTTGAGTTGGAGATTGCTGCCCTGCTTCTGCACGCGGTAGCCGACGCCCTGAATCTCCAGCGTCTTCGTGAAGCCGCTGCTGACGCCGGTCACCATGTTGGCGATCAACGTGCGATAGAGGCCGTGCATCGAGCGCTGCTCTTTTTCGTCGTCGGACCGAGTGATCACGAGCGTGCCGTCATCCTGGGTGATGCGAATGTTCCGGTTCACCACCTCGCGCGACAGCGTTCCCTTCGGGCCAGTCACGGTGACGACGTTGTTCTCGACCTGGACCTTGACACCCTGCGCGAGCGGGACCGGTTGCTTGCCGATACGAGACATGGGTTCCCTCCAGCAGTTAGCTGTTAGCCATTAGCCGTTAGGCCACCGTATGAATGCTAACGGCTAATGGCTAACAACTCCTTACCACACGTAGCAGAGCACTTCACCACCGACATTGCGCCGGCGGGCTTCCGGACCGGTCATCACACCTTGCGGCGTCGAGAGAATCGCGATGCCGAGGCCGCCAAAAACGCGAGGGATCTCCCGCTTCTGCACGTAAACGCGCAGCCCTGGCTTGCTGACGCGCTTGATGCCGTTGAGCACCGGCTCGCGCTTGCCGGAGTAGCTGAGCTGCACCCGAATCAGCTTCATCGACGCCTTGGCGCCCTTCTTGCTGGTGTCTTCGATCACCGTGAAGTCTTTGATATAGCCCTCATCCTTCAGCACCTGAGCAAGAGAAAGCTTCAGCTTCGATGCTGGAATCTGGACATAGTCATGCTTCGCGCTCACACCATTGCGAATGCGCGTCAGCATATCGGCGATCGGATCCGTCATGTTCATGGATTAGCCCTCAGCCTATAAGCCTTTAGCCCTTAGCTCTTAGCTGTTAGTCATCAGCAGGCAATACTAACGACTAACGGCTATTGGCTAATGACTAACAGCTAATGGCCTTCCTACCAACTCGACTTCTTCACACCGGGCAACTCACCACGGTGCGCGCGCTCGCGGAAGCAGATGCGGCACATGGCGAAGTGGCGGATGTAGCCCCGCGGACGGCCGCAAACTTTGCAGCGGTTATGCTGCCGCACTTTGAACTTCGGCGGCCGCAGCGACTTGGCGATCATTGAGGTTTTGGCCATGCTTCTCTCCTAGTTCCTGGTCCGACGGTGCGGACTGGTTAACCGGCGCGTGCGAGCGCCTGCTGACGCTGGAAGGGGACGCCCAGCAACTGCAGAAAGCGCCGCGCCTCTTCGTCTGTCTTCGCGGTGGTGACGATCGTCACCTGCATGCCGCGGATGCGATCGATCTTGTCGTACTCGATCTCTGGGAAGATCAACTGCTCGCGAATACCGATCGAGTAGTTGCCGCGCCCATCGAAGGCGTTTGCGGGCGCACCCTGAAAGTCACGGATGCGCGGCAGCGCGACACTGAGAAAGCGATCGAGGAACTCGTACATCCGCTCCCCGCGCATCGTCACCATCGCCCCGATCGGCATGTTCTCGCGGATCTTGAAGTTGGCGATCGACTTCTTCGCCCGCGTGATCACCGGCTTCTGACCGGTGATCGCCGTCAGATCAGCGGTCGCGGCATCGAGCGCCTTGGCGTTCTGCACGGCTTCGCCGAGGCCGATGTTGACCGAAACCTTCACTAGCCGGGGCACCTGCATCACGTTCTCGTAGCCGAACTCTTTCATGAGAGCCGGCGCGATCTCGTCCTTGTAGCGTTCGCGCAGCCGTGAAGCCATCGCCTTGCTCCCTATCTCGTATTCCCTATTCCAGTTCCGATTCACACTTCTTGCAGTATCGGAAGCGCGTCCCGTCTGCCTTGGTGCGGATGCCGATGCGAGACGGCTTGCCGCAACTTGGGCAGATCACCATCAGCTTCGAGACATGCAGGGGCGCTTCCATCTCGATGATGCCGCCGGTCTCATTGGCGCTGCGTGGCCGGCGATGCTTCTTCACTATGTTGACGCCGGTGACGATCGCGCGCTCCTCCTTCGGGAGCATGCGCCGCACCTGACCCTGCTTGCCGCGGTCCTTACCGCTCAGCACCTGAACCGTGTCATTCCGCTTGATCTTGTTCATCGCTCTTCACCACTCCCGCGTCCAGCCCTTTGTCATGCTGAGCGCAGCGAAGCATCTCATTCGTTCGTCTTCAGCCAACCGCGAGATCCTTCGCTTCGCTCAGGATGACAGCGGTTAGACCACCTCCGGTGCGAGTGAGGCGATCTTGAGGAAGTTCTTTTCGCGCAGTTCGCGTGCGACCGGGCCAAAGACGCGGGTGCCACGCGGGTTCTGCTTGTCGGTCAGAATCACGGCGGCGTTGTCGTCGAACTTGACGTAGCTGCCATCCGGCCGGCCGAACTGTTTCGCCGTGCGCACGACGACGGCGCGGACGACATCGCCCTTCTTCACCGCCGCACCCGGCTGCGCCAGCTTCACGGACGCGACGATGATGTCGCCGACGCGGGCATAGCGACGGCCGGAGCCGCCCGGCACGTGAATACACATGATCTCGCGCGCGCCGGAGTTGTCGGCGACCTTGAGGCGGGAGTAGATCTGGATCATCGCTCTGTCTCCGCCTCCACCGGTTCTTCAGTCTCCCCGGCCTCATCAGCCTCGGCAACCACGTCCGTCGTCGCGGGTGACTCCTCCGCCTCGACCTCCGGCCGCTCGATCTCCTGGCCGATCACGGACGGTCTGATCTCCGCGACTTCCTTGTGCTGGAGGATTTCGACCACGCGCCAGCGCTTCTCCTTGGAGATCGGGCGTGTCTCGACCAGCCGGACCGTGTCACCCAGCTTGCAGACGTTGTTCGGGTCGTGTGCCTTGTACCGCGTCGTCCGGCGCAGCGTCTTGCCGTACAGCCGGTGCTGCCGGTGCCGCTGCACGGACACCACCACGGTCTTGTCCATCTTGTCCGACACGACGACGCCGACCATCGTCTTCTGGTCGGGCCGCATCGGCGTTACCTGTTCAGCCATGTCTCTTTGCTCCGATTCCCAGGTCCACGTTCTACGTTCCAAGCTCCACACCGGCTCATCGAACCAGGAACTCGGAGCCGAAAACTAGACGCCCGCCTTGCGCTGCGTCTGTACGGTCTTGATCCGGGCGATCCGCTTGCGGGCGAGCGATACCGCCTGGTGCTTTTCGAGCTGTCGCGTCGCCTGGCGGAAGCGCAGATTGAACAGGTCGCGGTGTGCCTCGTCCAGCGCCTTGCCCAACTCTTCGTCGGAAAGCTCGCGAATATCCTCGATTTCGTTCTTCGCCATCGTCGCTTCGCTCCGGTGTCAGGCTTCAGGTTCCGGGACGGATGTAACCGATGGAACCTGCAACCTGCAACGCTATTCGGCGGTCGCCGCCTCTGCCCCTTCATGTTCTCGCAGGACGAACCGCGTCTCGACCGACAGCTTGTGACCGGCCAGGCGCAAGGCCTCCCGCGCGATGTCTTCGCGCACGCCGGACAGCTCGAAGATCATGCGGCCGGGCTTGACCACGGCGACCCAGTGGTCCGGCGCGCCCTTGCCCTTGCCCATGCGCGTCTCCGCCGGCTTTGCCGTGACGGGCTTGTCCGGAAAGATCCGGATCCAGACCTTGCCACCGCGCTTGATGTGGTGCGTGATCGCGCGGCGGGCGGCCTCAATCTGGCGCGAGTCGATCCAGGCCGCACCGAGCGCCTGCAATCCGTATTCGCCGAATGAAACCTGCGTCCCCGCGTTCGCCGGACCGCGCCGGTGGCCGCGATGCTGCTTGCGATACTTGGTTCGCTTTGGCTGGAGCATTGTGTTACATCCACCTCCCCCGGCCCCTCCCCCACTCTGTGGGGGAGGGGAGCCTCATCCGGGCGGGTTGCTAATTTCGTTCGTTTGACTCTCTGTTGGCCCTCACCCCCGGCCCCTCTCCCGTCGGGACGGGAGAGGGGAACACGCAGTGTCCATGAGCATCAAGTCGTCCATCGGTCAGACGATACCAACGTGCGAGCTGGCGTTCACAGTTGAGTCAGGCTCCCCTCGCCCGCCGGTGCGGGCGAGGGGCCGGGGGTGAGGGCCTTTCTCCTTCTTACGATGGCCGGTAATCCTGGATCGGCGGTGCGAAATCCGGGATGCGCGGCGGCTCCTGCACAGGTTGTGGCGCTGCATCGGGCGGCGCAGGAACTTCAGCCGGTGGCGGCGGTGGCGCTTCCTGCGCCGTGGACACAGCCGGTGCCGGCGTTGGTTCAGGTTGACGCACCGGCGCGGGCGGCGGCGGTGCGGGCGCCGGCTCTCGGGCCAGCGCCTCCACGGCCGCAACCGCCAACGGTGAAACCTCCTCGGCCGGTTCGACGGCGGCCGGCGCGGCAACCGGCTGCTCCGGCACCTTCTTCGGCTCCGGCAGGATCTCACCCTTATAGATCCAGACCTTCACGCCGATCCGCCCGAAGGTCGTGTGGGCCTCGGCGAATCCGTAGTCAATGTCCGCGCGGAGCGTGTGCAGCGGCACACGGCCATCCATCTCCGACTCCCGGCGCGACATCTCCGCGCCGCCGAGCCGTCCGGCGACCATCACCTTGATGCCCTTGGCGCCGCGCTGCATCGTTCGCTGTACCGCCTGCTTCATCGCGCGGCGGAAGGCGACACGTCGCTGGAGCTGATCGGCGATGCTGCGTGCGACCAGATAGGCATCGAGCTCCGGCGTGCGGATCTCCTGAATGTTGACGCGGACGCGCTTCGCCACGCCGCCGTCACTCGCCAGCTTCTCCAGCCGGTTGCGCAGGTCCTCGACCTTCTGACCACCGCGACCGATAACGATGCCCGGCTTCGCCGTGTGGATCGTCACGCTCACCTGGTTGGCGTTGCGGTCGATATCGACCTTGCTGATGCTCGCATCGCCCAGCGTCTTGTTGATCAGGTTGCGGATGCGGATGTCTTCATGCAGCAGGTCGGCATAGTTCTTGCCGGCGTACCACTTGGCCTGCCAGTCGTAGATCACACCGATTCGGAAACCGGTTGGATTGATCTTATGACCCATACGGAACCTACCCTTCTCGATCGCCGACAACTACCGTGATGTGGCTGGTGCGCCGCAGGATCGGGCTGACCCGGCCGCGCGAGCGCGGCTTGAACCGCTTCAGCGAGGGACCGGGGCCGGCGAAGGCAGCGACCACGCGCAACTCATTGGGCGACATATTGTAGTTGTTCTCGGCGTTCGCCGCCGCCGAGGCGAGCACCTTGGCCACCACCTCCGCGCTCGGCTTGCCGGAATAGCGCAGCAGCGTCAAACCATCTTCGACGCTCTTGCCGCGCAGCTCGTCGAGCAGCAGCCGCACCTTGCGCGGCGCCACCCGGATCATCTTCGCAGTCGCCTTCGCCTGCATCGCTTTGCTCCAGCTCTCAGCCGTTAGCCGTTAGCGATTAGCCATTAGCGGTCAGGACCTGGTGGCTAATCGCTAACGGCTAACGGCTATCTCCGTCCCATTTTCGCCGATCGGTCCGACTTACTCACGTGCCCACGGAAGGTCCGCGTCGGCGCGAACTCGCCGAGCTTGTGACCCACCATGTTCTCCGTGATCAGCACCGGCACATGGCGCCGGCCGTCGTGCACGGCGATGATCAGCCCCACCATGTCGGGCATCACCGTCGAGGCGCGGGACCAGGTCTTGATCGTGGTGCGCTGGCCGCTGCGGACCACCGTATCCACTTTCTTCAACAGGCTCTCTTCGACGTACGGACCCTTCTTCGTCGATCGGCTCATAGTTCTCAGTTCCTAGTTCCAGATTCCAGGTTCCAGGTCCCACAAGCTCCAACGCGGAACTCCGAACCAGGAACGCGGAAGTTACTTCGTCCTGCGGCGCACGATGAACTTGTCCGTGCGCTTGTTGTTGCGGGTACGGTAGCCGTGGGCCGGCTTGCCCCACGGCGTCTTCGGTCCGGGCAGACCCACGGGCGACTTACCCTCACCACCGCCGTGCGGGTGATCGACCGGGTTCATCGCCGAGCCGCGCACCACCGGACGCCGCCCCTTATGACGGCTGCGTCCCGCCTTGCCCAGGCTGATCTGATTGTGCTCGACGTTGCCGACCTGGCCGATCGTCGCCATGCACTCGGCGCGCACGCGGCGCATCTCGCCGGAGGGCATGCGCAGCAGGGCCATGTCGCCGTCCTTCGCCATCAACTGCGCCGACGTACCGGCGCTGCGCACCATCTGGGCGCCGCGGCCGGGGTACAGCTCGATGTTGTGGATCACCGTACCCTGGGGAATGTTGCGCAGCGGCAGCGCGTTCCCCACCCGGATCTCGGCGTTCGCGCCGGACTGGAGCGTATCGCCCACCTTCACCCCGACCGGGTTGAGGATATAGCGCCGCTCGTTGTCCTCGTATTCCAGCAGCGCGATCCGGGCCGAGCGGTTCGGGTCGTATTCGACCGCGATCACCTGCGCGTTCATGTCCCGCTTGTCGCGCTTCCAGTCGATGATCCGCAGCTTGCGCTTGTGGCCGCCGCCGCGATGCCGCGTCGAGATCTTGCCGGCGTTGTTGCGCCCGCCGCTCTTCTTGAGCGAGACCGTCAGCGACTTTTCCGGCTTCTTCTTCGTGATCTCTTCGAAGGTATAGCCGGAGGCGCCACGGCGGCCCGGTGAGGTCGGCTTGAACTGCTGAATCGGCATCTTAGACTCCCTGGAAGAACTCGATGCGCTCGCCTTCCGCGAGCGTGACGATCGCCTTCTTCCATTCCGAGGTCATCCCCTTGCTGCGGCCGACACGCCGCTCTTTGCCGGGCATCACCATCACGTTCACTTTCAGCACATGGACATCGAACGCCGTCTCGACCGCTTCCTTGATCTGCAACTTATTCGCGGCCGGCGCGACCTGGAAGGCGTACTTTCCGGACTCGGCCAGCATCGTGCCCTTCTCGGTGATCAGCGGCCGCAGGAGCACGGCGTAGGGATGCAGCGGCTTCGCCATTAGTCTGCCTCCTCGGTCTGCGCTGCCTGGCGACGGCGTGCCGGCGCGGTCTCGATGTCATCGTTGCCGGCAGCCACGGGCACGCGCCGGCCCTTGACGCGATCCCCACCCCAGAGCGCCTCAACCCGCCGCACCGCATCGACCGTCATCAGTACGCCATGGTGCTTGAGCAGCGCCTCGGTGTTGATGTGCGTCGCGGGCAGCGCGGTCGCGCCCTCGAGATTGCGGGTCGAAAGCAGCACGGTCTTATCCGGTTCGGCGGTCACCACGAGCGGCGACCGGTTGATCCCAACCGCCTCCAGCAGCGCCTTGATCGTCTTGGTCTTGGGCGTGTCGATCGCGAGCGCGTCGATCACGAACAACTCACCGTCGCGTAGCTTGGCCGAGAGGGCGGAGCGGATCGCCAGCCGCTTGGTCATCTTCGGGATCTTCTGCGTGTACTTGCGCGGCTTCGGGCCGAAGACGCTGCCACCGCCGGAATGGTGCGGCGCGCGGATGCTACCCTGCCGGGCGCGGCCGGTACCCTTCTGCGAGCGGATCTTGGCGGTGCTGCCCTCAACCTCACCGCGTCGCTTCGTGCTGGCCGTGCCCGCGCGACGGTTGGCTTGATGGGCGACCACAACCTGATGCATCACCGGCACGTTCGGCTCAATCCCGAAGACCGCGTCGTCCACATCGATTGTGGATACCTGCTTCCCCGTCGCGTCCACTACATTTAGCTGCATGACGTTGCTCCACCTCTCCCCCGGCCCCTCCCCTCGCAGGGGAGGGGAGCCTCACTCAACCACGGCTTGCCAGTATCTCGTTCGATCGTGAACTGGTCATTTCAGCCCCACCATCGCCGGAGAGGACTCCCCCTTCCCTGCGAGGGAAGGGGGCCGGGGGGTTAGGTATCCTACTTCTTCTTTGCTCCGACCGATTTGCGGATGCGGACGAGGCCATCCTTCGCGCCGGGCACCGGACCCTTGATGATCAGGATGCCGCGCGCCGGGTTGGCTTCGATCACTTCCAGATTGCGGATTGTGGTCCGCTCATCGCCCATGTGGCCGGCCATCTTCTGACCCTTGAGCACGCGGCCCGGCGTCGTACCGGAGCCGATCGAGCCTGGGGCGCGATGGCGGTCGGACTGACCGTGTGTCTTCGGGCCGCCGTGGAAGCCGTGGCGCTTGACACCGCCGGCGAAGCCGCGCCCCTTGGAGATGCCGGTGACGTCGACTCTGTCGCCCGGCTCGAATAGCTCCACCCCGATCCGCTGTCCCACTTCGATGCCGTCGAGGGAGTCCGCCTTGAACTCGCGCAAGTAGCGCAGGTTACCAAGGTTCTTGAGATGGCCCTTCTCTGGATCGTTCAACCGCTTCTTTGTGCCGAAGCCGAGCTGCACCGCCTCGTAGCCATCACGCTCCTTGGTTTTGACCTGCGTCACCAGGCACGGTCCGGCCTCGAGCACCGTGCAACCGACGACGGTACCGTCTGCCTGAAATACCTGGACCATGCCCAGCTTCTTGCCGAGCAGACCTTCAACTGTCATGGCTCGCTCCGCTCGCGGCAATAGGCAATCGGCAGTCGGGCTTGTGTCCCACGATTGCCGATTGCCGATTGCCCCCTATAGTTTGATCTCAATGTCCACGCCGGCGGGCAGTTGCAGCCGCATCAGCGTATCGACCGTCTTGCCGGTCGGTTCAAGGATGTCAATCAGCCGTTTGTGCGTGCGCACCTCGAACTGCTCCCGTGAGTCCTTATCAATGAACGGACCGCGGATCACAGTAACTTTGCGGATGTGCGTCGGCAACGGGATCGGACCGGCCACCGCCGCGCCCGTGCGCTCCGCCGCTTCAACAATCTGACCGGCTGATTCGTCCAGCAATTTATGGTCGAACGCTTTGAGCCGGATGCGGATCTTCTGCCTCGCCATGCGGCTCCTCCTACTCGATGACCTTGGTGATGACCCCGGCGCCGACGGTGCGGCCCCCCTCACGGATGGCAAAGCGCAGCCCCTCGTCCAAGGCGACGGGCGTGATCAGCTCGATACTCATCGTGATGTTGTCCCCCGGCATCACCATCTCCACCCCCTCGGGCAGATGCGCCGTCCCCGTCACATCCGTCGTCCGGATGTAGAAC
>JBFXAN010000170.1:0-13691 GCA_050184225.1 Dehalococcoidia bacterium
GGGGGCTGTAGCCCCGCGCTCCCAGGTCACCGCAGTGGAGAGTTCTTGGAACGATGCAGCGGTCAGCATTAGGTGTGAGGGAGGCAGACAACGGCCATGGGCGAACATGTGGTGACGACGAGCTACGGGAAGCTGCGCGGAACCGAGGAGGGCGACGTCCGCATCTTTAGGGGAGTTCCGTATGCGAAGCCGCCGATCGGGCCGCTCCGGTTCCGTCCACCGGAACGGCCGGAACCCTGGTCCGGCGAGCGCGATGCCACGCGCTTCGGTCCAGCGGCGCCCCAGGCGCAGAGCCCGATCGGCGATCTGCTCGGCGTCTCTGTGACCGAGACCGATGAAGACTGCCTCTCACTCAACGTCTGGATGCCGGCAACGAACGGCAACCGGCGGCCGGTGATGCTCTGGCTGCACGGCGGCGCCTTCGTGATCGGCGCCGGCTCGCAGGAGTCCTACGACGGCGCGCGGCTCGCCCGGCGCGGCGACCTCGTCGTCGTCACGATCAACTACCGGCTCGGCGCCCTCGGCTTCCTCCGCGGCGAGGTGCTCGGCAGCACGGGCAACGAGGCGATCCTCGATCAGGTGGCGGCGCTCGAATGGGTGCGCGACGAGATCGCGACCTTCGGCGGCGACCCCGACAACGTGACTGTGTTCGGTGAGTCCGCCGGTTCGGTCAGCATCGGCGCCCTGCTGCTGATGCCCCGTGCCCGTGGCCTCTTCCATCGCGCGATCATGCAGAGCGGCTCGCTCGACCTCTTCACCTCACCGCAACGCGCGGACGCCGTGACGAAGGCGGTGCTGGCCGACGTCGGCATCGACCCCACCGACGCGAACCGGCTGCGGGAGTTGCCCGTCGAGGAGGTGCTGGCGGCGCAGAACCGTGCCACGCCGCGCTCGGCCGGAGTCTCCTATGCCCCGATTGCGGACGGGGAGATCATTCCGGACGCGCCGTTCGCGGCGGTCGCACGCGGCGACGCGGCGGATGTGCCACTGCTGATCGGTACCAGCCTCGACGAGATGAAGCTCTACCGGTTCATGGATCCCAAGGTCAACAGCTTGGACGAGGCTGGACTGCAAGCCCGCTGCGAGGCGGCGGTCCCCGGTGTTGACGCTGACGGCGTGCCGCACGCGACGCGGTTGATCGAAACCTACCGGAACACGCGGGCGGCACGGGGACAGAGCACGACACCGCCGGACCTGTGGTTTGCGATCGGTACCGACCAGATCTTCCGCCACGGTGCGACTCGACTGGCCGAGTTGCGTTCCTCCTATGCATCACCGGTCTACGCCTATCTCTTCACCTGGCAGTCGCAGGGGAAGGATGGGATGCTCGGTGCGGGCCATGCGCTCGACATCCCCTTCGTCTTCGACGCGCTGGACGACCCGAGCCTGGGCGCGCTGGTCGGCGATACACCGGCGGCCCGCGCGCTCTCGGAGCGGATGCAGGACGCCTGGATCGCCTTCGCCCGCACCGGCAACCCGGCAACCGAGCACCTGCCGGCGTGGGCGCCGTATGAGCCGAACCACCGGACGACGATGCTCTTCGGTGAGGAGGTCGCCGCCGTCGATGCGCCGTACGAGCCGGAGCGCGCCTTTTGGTCCACCGTCACTGAGTCGAGACTTCGCATCTGACAAAGCGAACCGCCGAGAGACGAGAACCGTAAACGGCTGACCGGCGCGGCCCGCAGGAGCGAACCGCGCCGGTACGAGGAGGAGCAGGCGGCATACCACCGCCGTCTGTTACGCCGCCGGCAGGTGCGCCGGGTCGCCCACCGATGGACCCGTCCGCGTCCGCGGCAGGCGGCTGTCGTCGCCGCGCCGGCCCGGGATCGAGCGGAAGGGGATCACCCGTCGCGGCGTCTCCGCCGGCTCGACGTTGGTCAGCGCCACGGCGGCCGGCCCAGGAAGAACCCGCGGCTCCGGCTGCGACTCCGCTTCCACAACGGCGCCGGCGCCGGCCGGCCGGGCGATGAAGCGGGCCAGGTGCGAGCGGTCGTAGAGCCGCCACGGGAGCTTGCGCAGCGCGACATCGCCCGCCGCCCGGAAGAGCAGCCGGTTGGAGCGGACCGGCTTCGCGGTCAGGTAGGCGAAGCTGCCGATCCCCGGAATCGCCGAGAGCACGATCACCAGCGGCGAGTGGATGCTCCATGCCTGCTTCCACGCGCGCCGGTCGATCCGGCGGGCCAGCAGCCGCACGGTCGCGGTCAGCAGCGCGCCGGCGCTCCAGGCCACCCGAGCAATGCTGCCGAACGGGAAGCGGAGCACGATACTGATCACGAGGTGCGCGCCCAGGTGCGGCAGCATCATCTGGAAGTCAGCGCTGTTCATATGCGACCGCATCGTCGCCGCCTCGCCGGCAGTCGCGCGGCCCTCGGCCTCCCAGGTGTCGATCGCGCCGGCGAGCCACGCCCGCGCTTTGTCCTGGCTGCCTTCGAGCCGGGACTGCACCCAGCCCCACGTCCGGCGAATCCGGCGCTCCTGCGTCACCGTTCGCACAACCCGGCTCCAGATGCGTGGCTCGCTCCTGTGCCATTCGAGCGCCGCTGCCTCCGCTGCATCCAGCGTCGCGAACAGTTCGTCGGTGCGGGCATCGCCGAGCGCCGCCCGGATCGCCGGCTCCTCGCGGGCGACGTAGTCGCGGGTGATGTCGAAGAAGACATCGTCGAACATCGGCACGAGGCCACGCTGAATCGCCCGCTGCCAGGTCTTCAGTGACGCGATCGGCGCCACCAGTCCCGACTCGAGGTCGACGATCATGTAGCGGCCGTCGGCGGTCTCCAGCACGTTGTCGACGGCGCGCGGCTGGCGCGGGTCGATCTGCCAGGTCGGTAGGCCCGCCTCTTCGAAGCGGTCGCGCAGGTCGCGCAGCCAGGACTTCGCCGCCGCCCGGTCCGCCGGCTCGTGGCCGTCGACCCGCTCGCTCGTCACCGCGTAACCGTCAACACGCTTGTCGATGCTGGTAACACGCGCGACCCGAGAGGAGCCGTACCAGTACTCCGTCAGCAGCGCTGCCAGGTTGCGGCGGTGTTGCGCCGCGCGCAGGGCGGCGACGTTGCGCAGGTAGGGGAACTCTGCCTGGAAGGCGAGCCAGTAGATCGCCCGCGGCACGAAGCCGGGTGCATACACCTTGGAGACGGTCGCGTCGTCGAAGAGAACCAGGCTCGTCAGCGCGTGCGCGTGCGGCGTCGACTCGTCATGTGCAGGGACCGCCGCCCGGATGAAGGGCAGCCGGCCGACGGCAGCGTCGAGCCGCCGGTACGTCGCCACGAGCGGGATCAGGAACAGTCCGCCGAGCAGGTACGCCGCGATCACGTCCGACGGCCAGTGCGCGCCGTACCACAGCCGATCGAAGCCGATCGTGGCGATGATCGTCAGCGCGATCGCCTTGACGCCGAGGCGGAACGGGCGAAAGCCGATCCGGTCGGCGACGACGAAGAGCAGGCCGTAGAGCATCACCGAGCCGGCGACGTGGCCACTCGGGAAGGACGGTGCATTCGTCTCGCCGATCACCCGCGCGACCTCGTCGGCGCTTGGGCGGACATGGTTGGTGACCATGCCGATCGCTTCGTTGAGTACGCCACCGAACGGGATTGCCAGCATCGCCAGCGCCGGCAGCCACCAGCGGGCCAGCAGGAACGACACCATCAGCGCCGCCCAAACGGCGATGCCGCCCTCGGAGCTGGCCGCCCAATCGATCGGGCTGAGCACCTCGTCGAGCAACGGCAGGTCGACCCGCTGGATCGACTTGAGCAGCGGCAGGTCGAAGAACGCGCGGGCGTTGAACAGCGCATCGGCGAGCAGCACGATGAAGACCGCGCCGAAACCGACCATCGTCAGGCGTTGCGACGGACGCGGAATACGCAGGCCCAGCGGCAGCGTATCCGTGCGGGTGTTTGGTTGAGCTAGTAGTGCCATGCCGGACCTCCCCGCGGGTCGGGAGCAACGCCGAAGCCTGCTCGATCCGCACCCTTAGGTTCGCAGCCGGAGCCTTCCGGATCGCCGTCAGAAGGTGCAGAAGTGAGGCTGGTGCTTTGGAGGGATAGATTCAGCCCCAGGTACCGGGACTTCAGTACATGGTCCGTACCACGTAGTGCAGGTGCCATCAGACCGACCTCCGATCTTTTGAACGCAATACGTGGTACGGAATCGAGTAGCTCAGTCCGCCGCACCGGCGAGCAATGCCGGCGCCACCTCTTCCTCCTCCTCAACCACGACCGGGGCGACGCCGCTGACGACGCGGTCCTTGATCGTGAAGAGGGCGATGATCGCCGCCGCCACCATCGCCGCGGTGGCGACGATCACGGCGCGGTCCATGCCCGCCATGAACGCCTCGGCACTCACCTCGCGCAGTTGGGTTGCGACCGCGGCCGGAAGCCCGGGAAAGACCTGCGGGTTCTCGACGACCCGGCCGGCCAGACCGGCGCCGGAGCCGACCACATCAAGCACCCCTTGCAGCGGCGCCTGGGCGGGATCGGCGCGGATCGCCCCGACCGTCGGCGACGCATCGAAGTGGTCCTGGTAGGCGCGGTTCATCACCGTGCCGAGCAGGGCGATACCGAAGGCGGTGCCGATCTCACGCACGGCGCCGTTGACCGCCGAGGCGACGCCGCTCTTGGCGCTCTCGACGCTGTTCAGCACGGCGGTCGTCATCGGCGCGAAGATGATCGAATTACCGAGGCCCATCACCAGCAGCGACGGCAGGATATCGAGGTAGGAAGCGTGCACCCCCGCGCGGAGGTAGAGCAGCACGCCACTGCCGCTGATCAGCATGCCCGCCGCGATTAGTTTCGAGGCACCGAACCGATTGGCCAGCGCGCCGGAGAACGGCGCTCCTACCATCATCACCAGCACCAGCGGCAGCAGCGAGACGCCGGTCCGCACCGCCGAGTAGCCGTGGATGTTCTGCTGGTAGAGCGTCCAGAAGAAGGCGACACCGGCGATGGCGAAGGCGATCGCGAAGGCGACGACGTTCGCCCCTGTGAAGGTGGACGAGCGGAAGAAGCGCAGCGGCACCATCGGCCGGGCGGTGCGCGACTCGACCCAGATGAAGGCGGCGCCGAGCACCACGGCGGCGGCGAGCGCCGTCACGATCAGGCCGTCGTTCCAGCCACGCTCGCCCGCCTCGATCAGCCCCCAAGTGAGCGCGCCGATCGCGCCGGTGATCAGCACCGTGCCGGGGATATCAGTCGCGACCGTGCCCGACGTGTCCCGCGACTCGCGGACGACAGCCCAGGTCACGAGCATCGCGGCGATGCCGACCGGCACGTTGATCAGGAAGATCCAGTTCCAGCTGGCGTACTCGACCAGCACGCCGCCGACAATCGGACCGAGCGCCAAACCGGAGACGGAAACCGCCGACCAGATGCCCAGCGCCCGTCCCCGTTCCTCCGGCGGGAAGGCGTCGGAGATCAGCGAGAGGGAGAGCGGCATGATCAGCGCCGCGCCCAGCCCCTGCAACGCCCGCGCGGCGATCAGGGTTTCGATGTTGGTGGCGAAGGCGGCCATCAACGAGGTCGCCACGAACAGCGCCGTGCCGATCAGGAACCAGCGCTTGCGGCCGAAGCGGTCGCCGAGGCCGCCGGCCGTGATCTGCAGGGATGCGAAGATGAGGGTATAGGCGGAGACGATCCACTGGAGCTGGGTGGTCGATGCATCCAGCTCCTGCGAGATCGTCGGCAGCGCCACGTTCACGACCAGGTTATCGAGGATCGCCATGAACAGGGCGAAGCAGGCCGCGAGCAGCGTGTACCACTTGAGGTTCGCGCGTGAGCGATTGGCGAGCATGGGCGGCTCTCTCCTTTGGACGGATAGCAACGGGTTGCCGGCGCGGGCGGGTCGCTGCTAGATTGAAGTGGACGATTGTCCGGTTAGCACCGTAGCGGACACGTGTCCACATGTCAACGATTCCGGACGGCTGTCCGGTTACGGATCACAGAACGGCTTCGGGTGCTCCGCCGTACCGGTGGATCAAGAATGTGTTGGAATTGGCATCTTCAGGTTCGCAGCAACGGCGCCGACGTTCGCCGTCACGAAGTGCAGTTGCGCAACCGGCACTTTGGCCAGGTGGCCTCAGCCTCTGGTCGGAGGCCGTCGCAAGGATGCATTGAAATCGAGCCGGCGTCCTTTGGCTCTGGTGGTACGCTATCGTCGTATGGTGAACTGGCAGCGTCATCGTAGCCTGAACTGGACGGTGCGCCTCGCTGGATCTTGAACCAGTGAACGGCTTATCGATCGACCCGATGAAGCCGGTGGGAGGAGCAGGATGGTTCGAGAGGTGGAGTCCCGCGTCGATCATCCGTCACATGCGGCGGAGATGGACGACCTCCCGTCGTGGATGGACGCGCGCGCGCAGGCGATCCGCGCCGAACGGCGGGACGCCGCCGAAAACCGCGAGCGCATCCTCGCGGCGGCGCGGTCGCTCTTCGCCGCGCACGGCGTCGATGCCGTGACGATGCAGGACATCGCCCGCGCCGCTGGCGTCGGCCAGGGCACGCTCTACCGTCGCTATCCCAACAAGGGCGCCCTCTGCGAGGCGTTGCTCGACGAGAACTTCGCCGAGTTCTATCTGGAGGCCGAAGCTGGCATCGGCGCCGGCGAGCGACGCTCAGCGCTCGATCGGCTCGAGTTTCTCCTCACACGGCTCGCCGCCTACATCGATCAGAAGGGACCGCTCCTCGGCGGCGTCGTCGACGCCTTCTCCGGCGATCGCCGCTGCGAGGTGTATCGCAGCCCGATGTACGTCTGGCTGCACGGCTCGGTCGCGGCGCTCCTCCGTCAGGCGGAAGCGGCGCAGGAGATCACACCGCTCGACATCGACTACACCGCCGACGCGCTGCTCGCCCCCTTCAACATCGAGTTATATCTGTTCCAGCGTGAAGAACGCGGCTTCTCCCAGGAGCGGATCATCGCCTCACTCCGCCACTGGCTCAATGCCCTTCGCTCGACATAACGCATGAACTGTTCGCGGAGAGCGTTCACCACCACGGCACCAAGGCACGAGGTTCCATATCTATCTTGGTGTCTTGGCGCCGTGGTGGTGAACGATCCTTTTTAATCCGGCTTGATGTTCTGATTCAAGCGAAACAGGTTCGTCGGATCGTACTTCGACTTCAGCGCCGCGAGCCGCTCGTACTTCCCGGCGCCGTAGGCGTCTTTCACCCGCTCGGCGCTGTCGTCGATGCCGAGGTAATTCACATAGGCGCCGGTCGCATACGGACGCATCGATTGCCAGACGTCTCGCGCCCAGGCGATGTGCTGATCAGCCTCGGCCGGGTCGTTCCAGCGGGCGACGATCGCCAGGTTGAAGGCGGCATCCCGATGGTCGAACGCCGTCGCGTCTCGACCGACCCGTCCGACGGCGCCGCCGAACTGTTCGAGGAGCAGCGCGTTCAGCGGTGATGACACCGTCGCGAAGCGGTCCACAAGCACATCGATCGCCTCGTCCGCCAGACTGGTGAGGAAGTGCCCGCTCCAGTACACCTGGAGGCCCGCCGGAAAGCCCTCATCGAGCATCCCCTGGAGATCCTTATAGGGCATCGGCTTGACATCATCCACGACGGGCGGCCCGTATTCGCGCAGCGGCCGGAGTGCCGCCTCACCCGCCTCGATCGGCCCGTTGTAACAGACGAGCAGGGCGAGCACCCGCTGACCATCCGGCGCCGTCATCAGCGGCGCGAACACGGTCAACTCATCCGGCGCGGTTGCACAGAATTCGCGGACGAAGCGGAGCACCTCGGCGGCGCGCTCGGCCGGGTGGATCAACATACCACCGAGCACCTCCGTCACCGGATGCAACTGGAACTCGAATGATGTGGCGATGCCGAAGTTGCCGCCGCCGCCGCGCAGCCCCCAGAAGAGGTCGGCGTGGTCCTGCTCGCTCGCGTACACAACCTCGCCGCCGGCCGTGACTACCTCGACCGAGCGGAGGTTGTCGCAGGCGAGGCCGTAGCGGCGCATCAGCCAACCAAGCCCGCCGCCGAGCGTCAGTCCACCCACACCCGTTGTGGAGATGACACCACCGGTCGTCGCCAGACCGTACGCCTGCGCCTCGCGATCAAAGTCGCCCCAGGTGGCGCCGCCCTCGACCCGGGCGCGCCGCTCATCGGGATCGACGAGCACGGCCCGCATCGAGGACAGATCGATGACGATGCCGCCGTCGCACACCGCAAGCCCGGCGGCGTTGTGACCGCCGCCGCGCACGGCAACGAGCAGGTCGTTCTCCCGCGCGAAGTTCACCGCCGCGACGACATCGGCAACACTGGCGGGGCGGACAATGATCGCCGGCCGCCGGTCAATCATGCCGTTCCAGACACCGCGCGCCGCGTCGTAGTCCGCGTGATCGGGGAGGAGTACCGCACAGTCCAGGCTGGACCGGAATCTGGCGATTGCCGTCGGATCGATGGTTGTGGTCATGGTTTGACCCTCCTGCGAATCTCTGCGTAGTATCTTCTGCCCTCGGTGGATTTCTGTCTGTGACGGCGCCGGTCCGATGCTGCCCGTCGCGCCGTTCCCGCGCGTATCCGTGCGATCCGGCGAGCTTTCAGAGGGGTCGAGCTTGCCCTATGATGCTTCTGTTGTATCTAAACGACCGTGCGCTACCGCAGTCATCGGCGGTAGTCCACCCTGTGCGGAGGTGCGTCCCGCGTGACCGATGCACTCGTCCTCTCATCCGGCTTGATCGTGTGGCACCGATGGACACCGGATCGTGGTGGCAGGCTGCCGGCCTGCCGTGAGGGTTCTGCTCCATGACCAGTCATCCCGCCGATTCTACCCCGGCGATTGCCGGCCTTCCGGCAGGCGTCCTCCTGGAAGCAAAGCTCCACCCGCCGATGCCGCCGCGCAACCCACTGCCGCGCCCGCATCTGCTTGAGCGGCTCGACACGGCCACGGCCCGCCCTGTCACACTCGTGAGCGCCCCCGCCGGCTTCGGCAAATCGACGCTCCTGGCAGCCTGGTGCGCCACGCTGCCACCGGCGCGGCGCGTCGCCTGGGTCGCGCTCGACGACGACGACAACGACCCCGTCGTCTTCTGGACGTACCTCCTCAACGCGCTGCATCGGCTGGAGCCGGTGCGCGTCGACCCGGGCCTCGATCTGCTGAACAAGCCGGGGGTGAGCCTCACCCGCGCCGTGCTGCCGGCGCTGCTCAACGAGCTCTGGTCGCTGGATCAGCCCGTGGTGCTGGTGCTGGACGACTATCACCTGGTGCGCGAGCCGGCCTGTCACGAATCACTGCGCTTCTTCCTCCGGCGGTTGCCGCCATGCCTGCATCTCGTGATCGCCAGTCGGGCCGATCCCGATCTGGAGCTGGGCACGTTACGGGCGCGGGGGCAACTCGCCGAGCTGCGGGCCACGACGTTGAGCTTCACCGACGATGAGGCCGCGACCTTCCTCACCGACCGGCTCGGTCTACCGCTCACGGCGACCGAGGTGCAGCAACTCACCGAGCGGACAGAGGGCTGGCCGGCGGGTCTGTATCTGGCGGGTCTCTCACTGCGCGACCGGACCGACACGGCGAACTTCATCGCCGGCTTCGCCGGCACCCACCGCCATATCGTCGACTATCTCGGCGGCGAGGTCCTGGAGCAGCTACCGGAGGAGATGCGGACGTTTCTGTTGCAGACATCGATCCTCGATCGCTTCTCCGCCGCACTCTGTGACGCCGTCACCGGACAGCCGGGCGCCCGCGCCCGGTTGGCGGAACTGCGGCGGACGAACCTGTTTGTGCTGTCGCTGGACGAGTCGGGGGAATGGTACCGCTACCACCACCTCTTCCGGGGGTTGCTGCAGCTGGAGTTGGAGCGCGCGAACCAGGAAGGGATCCCCGCTCTTCATCGGCGGGCGGCGGTTTGGTATCAGTCGGCGGGCGATGGTCCCGCCGCGATGCGCCACGCCCTTGCCGCTTCGGACGATACCCTCGCCGGAGACCTCCTCCTTGAGTATACTCAGCCCTTCTCCGCCGCCGGACGGCTGGCGACCTTAGTCACATGGGTAGAGCAGTTGCCCGCGGCAACGATCGCCGCGCGTCCGGCGCTGGCGATCGCCGCAGCCTGGATTGCCGCACTCAGCGGACAAGCGCGGGTCGAGGTCGAGCGCCTCCTGGAAGCCGCCGAGGCCGGTCCCGACGCCGGTCCCTACATGCTCGGCGAACCGTCGTCGGCCACGGCAGTCGCGTTGGTTCGCGCCGCGTTCCCGTTTGACAACGCCGGCCGCGCCCTCTACGCGGCCCAGACTCTGACCGACGGCACACTCGTTCCAGGATCGCCGTCCTACCTCCTCGCCCGCTCCGCGCTCGGCCAGGCGCTGTACCTGGCCGGCCGGCCGGCAGAGGCACGCGGGCCGCTTGAGGAGGTCTTGCGTACGCCGCGGGCCGAACGTCAGCAGGTCAATTTCATCGCGACCATGGCCCACCTGGCTCAGATCAGCCTCGACCTGGGGGAGGTCGCGCAAGCGGATCACCTGGCCCACTGTGCGGTGCAGCACTGCGATGAAGCTGGATTGACATCCCATCCGAGCACTTCATTCGCCTACATCGCGTTGAGCGCGGTGCTGGCCCAGCGCGGTGCATTCGCCGAGGCCGAGGCGGTTCTCGCGCGGGGCGTCGAGCCACACCTGCCGGCGTTCCAGCAGCGACCGCTCTCCTTTGCGCGCGCGTTGCTGGCGCTGGCGCCGGTGCGCTATGCCCGTGGCCATACCGAGGCGGCAGCAACCTTACTCGCGGAGGCGGGCGCGGTGTTGCGTACCTGCGCCGACCCGGGCATGCTGCCACAATTGCTCGCCGACACCGAGCGCCGGATGCAACGGGTGGTTCGCCGCACCACAGGCCTGCGCGCCGACCTCAGCGAAGGGGAACTCCGTGTCCTCCACCTCCTCGCCAGCGACCTGAATCAGCGGGAGATCAGTCGGGAGCTGTATCTGTCGGTGAACACGGTGAAGACGCACGCCCGCAATATCTACACGAAGCTGGACGCCGGCTCCCGTGCTGAGGCCGTCACCCGCGCCCGCACGCTGGGCCTGATCGCCTGACCTGCCGTATTGTGCCTATTCGTTTGATTGCTCGGACCGGTTGCTGCGCTCGTCGATGCGCTCGACCAGGCGCCGGAGCGCGGCCATCTCGCTCCTCATCCCGGCGATCTCCTGCTGCAGGCCGGCCAGGTCATTGCCGGACGGCTTGGCATTGGCCTCGCTATTGTCGTCGCTCGGCTCTGAACCGACGAGGATGCTGGCCATGATGCTCGCCAGGGCGCCGATGATGCCGATACCCATCACCATGACGAACATGCCGCCGATCCGTCCGACGACGGTGGTCGGGAACCGATCGCCGTAGCCGACGGTGGTGATGGTGACAAAGGCCCACCAAAAGGCGTCCCAGCCGGTCTTGATGTTGGCGGTGTCCGACCGGGTTTCCGCGTTCAAAACGATGAGGCTGGATGTCACGAGCACGAGGATGGCCAGGAGGATCGTGATGCCCACGGCGTAGTGGGCGCGATGCCGGACGACATCATCGATCAGCTGTTTCTTCTTTTGGCCACGCAAGAGGCGGGTGATGCGCGCGAAGCGGCTCAAGCGGGCCAGGCGGAGGATGGCCGTGGCCCGGAAAATGCCGAGACTCGGGAAGGAGCCGAGCAGGTCCAGCCAGCCGCGTTCACCGATGAAGTAGCCCTTCTTGGATGGCGCCTGCTTGAGGTTGAGGAAGAAGTCTGACAGGAAGATGACGCAGATCAGGTTGTCATAGAAGGTCAGGAGATCGAGGGTCGCAGAGGGGAGCGGCAACAACAGCAACACCATGATCGCGAGTGAGTACACGGTCAGCACGAGGATGAAGATGTTGTAGGCGTTGCTGTGCTTGCTCGGCGCATCTGTTGCGTTAGTCATCTGTTTCGTGTCCGTATGCAGTCGCCGACCTGGGCGCCGTCGCCTTCCACAGCTTCCAAAGGCTGTTATGCCAGGACAAAGGCAACGACGGCTACGACGCCAAAGGACAGTGCTGTCAGCCAGAGGCGGTCCAGCTCACGCTTTCAGCGTGGCGTGACCGCGGGTGAACAGGCTTCACCCACGTCGAGGAATCACCTGGGTGAACGTGGTTCGTGCTTCTCGGAATCTCGGTGACCAGCGGGCGCGCGACGGTGCCGGCCTCGCCGGTGATTCGCGGGTGAACGTTTCAGGGACCATCTCAGGCGATGAGGCCGAGGGCACGGGCGCGGGTGACGGCCTCAGCACGGGAGCCGGCGTCCAGCTTCGTGTAGATATTGCGGGCGTGCGTCTTCACCGTGTTCACCGACAGATACAGCTCCCGGCTGATCTCCCGCTGATTCAGGTCGCTGGCGAGCAGCCGCAGCACGCGCAGCTCGCCGTCGGAGAGATCCTGTCGCAACCCGGTGGCGCGGCGGGGCAGCCGGTGCAGCGACCGCTCGGTCGTCGCCAGCAGCGCCGGCAGCATGCCTGGGTCGGGGCAGGCGGCGATCATCGCCCGTACCTCGTCGAGCAGGCTATTGGCGGCCTCTGCATGACCACGGGCATAGCGCACCGGCGCCAAGATCAGCAAAGCCAGCGCTTGGAAGACGCGCCAGTCACCGAGTGCCGGCAGGTATGGCTCAACACCCTCCGCCAGCACCGCCTCCGCCTCGGTGAAGCGGTTCTGCCGGCACAGCACCATAGCCAGTGCCAGGGAAGAGGTCCAATGAAAGAGATGGTCGGTCAGCCCCATCTGCTCACGAAGCTGAACCGACTGCCGGGCGAGATCCTCCGCGCGGCTGGGTTCTCCAAGATCCAAGCTCGCCATCGCGAGGAGTGCCAGCCAGAAGGTTTTGCCCGAGGTCTGTCGATGGGCGAGCGGCGCGGCGATCGCTTCCTCGAGGAACCGCCGTGCCTCAGCCGGCCGGCCAGCAAAGTAGAGCGCCTCCCCGAACGACCCCCGTGCGAGCATGTAGCTGTACTGGGTTGGATCGGTTTCCTCCTGGACGGCGAGCTCTCCGGCGCGCACCGCTCTCCCGATATCATCAAACAGGTAGCCGGCATGGACGATCGCCACGTTCGATTGCATCGTGCGCGAACCTAGGAAGACAGGACCGGGGAAGTCGCTGGCGGCCGCAATCGCCAGCCATCGCTCCACGTCGGCCTTCGGTCGGTACGCCTCGGCCGCGATCCAGGCCATCGCGAGCGCCAGGCGGGGATGGGCCGTGATCGACGGCTCTGGGAACTGACGCATCCAGCCCTCGACGGTAGCGAAGCGGGCCATCTCGCACAGCGGATGGGCACTTTCGATGAAAATCGCCGCCGCCAGCGCGTAGTCCGGCACTGCCAGGGCATGGCGCATCGCGGCGACGGCGTTCCCCTGAGTGCGGTACCAGGCTGCTGCCCGCCGGTGGAGTTCCGGCGCCAGTTCCGGCTCGGTCTGAACCAATTCCATCCGTAACAGCTCGGCGAAGAGATGATGATAGCGAAACCATTCGCCCCGATCGTCCAGCCCGATCAGGAACTGGTTCGTTCGCCGCAACTCCATCAGCCGTTCTGCCCCATCCGCCAGACCCGTGACCTCGCAGCAAAGCGACGCCGAGAAACTCTCCAAAATCGAGCTGCGGACGAGAAAGGCGCGTGTCCCTGCCGAAAGCCGGTCGAGCACTTAGCTACTCAGATAGTCGACGAGGTAGCGGTGGTCGCCGGCGAACGCTGCGATGAACGCGGAGGTATCCGGCC
>JBFXAN010000171.1:0-13686 GCA_050184225.1 Dehalococcoidia bacterium
CATGGACCATGCCACCGTCAGTCTGTCGCATCGGTGACGCTGACCCCCACCCCCGATCAGGACTCCCCTCCCCTGCGAGGGGAGGGGTCGGGGGAGAGGTCTGCATTGCTGAACCCTATCAAGATCTGGTATCATAACGTGGTGTGACCCTCAGAAGGACGGCAAACTATGTACGCGGTGATTCGGACGGGTGGAAAGCAGTACACCGTCCGCCCCGGCGCAACGCTGGATGTGGAAAAGCTCGACGGCGATGTCGGAACCGCCATTGAACTGACCGATGTGTTAATGGTGGCAGACGGCGATGCCGTGACCGTGGGGACGCCCAGCGTCGCCGGCGCGAAAGTCGTCGCCGAGGTCGTCGAACAGGGCAAGCACAAGAAGGTGGTGGTTTTCAAGTACAAGCCGAAGATCCGCTATCGCAAGCGGACCGGCCACCGCCAGCAGTTCACGCGCCTGAGCGTGAAGGAAATTGTTGCGAAGTGAGTAGGGAGTCGGGAATTGGGAGTCGTGGGGCATAAGCCCGCCTCCCTACCCCGATTCCCGCCTCCCTGGCGAGCGGAGCGAGCACAATGGCCCACAAGAAAGGCGTCGGCAGTTCAAAGAACGGGCGCGACAGCAATCCCAAGATGCTCGGCGTCAAGCGATATGATGGCGAGCAGGTCCAGCCGGGTGTGATCATCGTCCGCCAGCGCGGCACGCACATTCATCCCGGTAAGAACGTCGGACTTGGCCGCGACTACACGATCTTTAGCAAGGTCGTGGGGCAGGTGAAGTTCGAGCCATACACCCGCGGTCGCAAGCGGGTGAGTGTCTACCCGCCGGTGGCAGAAGCAACTGCCGCGGCGGATGACTAGCGCCCGATTACCACGGCGCCGCGCCCGCGGCCCGGTCGTGATCGATTCGCGCGGAGAGGAATCCAGGTTCGGTGAAGGCAAACATCCATCCAGAATATGTCGAGGCGACGGTGGTCTGCTCGTGTGGCAACACGTTCAAGACACGCTCGACCCGCGAGCGGCTGCATACGGAAGTGTGCAGCAACTGCCACCCATTCTTCACGGGTGAGCAGCGCATCGTCGATACGGCGGGCCGCGTCGAGCGGTTCAAGCGGCGCTATAACATGAAGTAGCCGACGCGATCCAAATATCGCGGCACAAAGAAGCGGCTGAGGTGCGATACCCTCAGCCGCTTTGCTGTGTCTGTGCGTCTTTACCTAACCCCCCGGCCCCCTTCCCTCGCAGGGAAGGGGGTGCCTCATTCTACCGAGGGTGCCAGTAGCTCGTTGGGCGACACCGACGATGCTCGATCAACCATGGTTGCCCAGGACTCCCCCTTCCCTGCGAGGGAAGGGGGCCGGGGGGTTAGGTAGTCGGCGCCGGTGCATGTTGCTCGGCCGCGCGATCCTTACCGCGACCGAACCGCCGCAGCAGCGGTTGGAACGGGCGGGTGAAGGTGCCGTGTTCCCACTCCACCAGCAACTGGCTGGCGACGAAGAGGGAGCTGTAGGTACCGCTGAGCATGCCGATCAGCAGCACCAGGTTGAAGGTGCGGATCGTCTCGCCGCCGAACAGCAGCAGTGAGATCAGCGGGAAGACCACCGTCAAGGTGGTCGTCAGCGAACGGCCCAGCGTCTGGAGCAGGCTCTCGTTGACGGTCGTATCAAAGCTCGGTGAGACGTTACGCCGTAGATTCTCGCGGATTCGGTCAAAGACCACGATCGTGTCGTGCACGGAGAAGCCGATCACCGTGAGCAGCGCCGTGATGAAGAGCGTGTTGATCTCGGTATCGAAGACTTTGCCGAAGATCGAGAACAATCCCAGCACAAGCACCACGTCATGCAGCAGCGCGATGATCGCACACAAGCCGTAGCGCACGGGGTTCTGTACCGCTCGGAAGGCCCAGCTGATGTACAGCAGGATCGCCACGGTCGAGGCGATCACGGCCCAGGTCGCCTTCTGCACGATCTCGCGGGAGACGGCGGCGGAGACGGTATCGGACTCCAGTCGTTGGACCTCGCCGAAGCGGGTGCTGAACTCGTTTACGATCGAGTCCAACTCGGACGGCGGCGCCGGGCCGAACTCCGGCGCGGAAACGTCACCGGCCAGTTCGCGCGTCCGGAACAGGAAATCACCCTCGCTGGTTCGCTGCACGCGGCTGTCGCCGTATCCGAGGTCATCGAGCGTGGAACGGACATCCTCCTGACTCGGCGGCTCGGCAAAGCGCAGGGTGAACGTCGTGCCGGAGGTGAATTCGATCCCCGGCTTCAGCGACGGTGGAATCATCAGGGAGATGATGCCGGGGACCATGATCGCGATCGAGACGAGGAACAGAATGCGCCGGTGTCCCACCAGGTTCAGCCAGCTCGGCAGCCGCCGTTGTGGTGGAAGCTGCGGCACACCGTTGATCATCTCCGGCCGCTCGACACCGAAGAGCTTCCAGTTCCGGGCCAGGGGTGTTCCGACCAGCAGCCGGAGGTAGGTCCGCGTCACGATGATCGATGAGAAGAGGCTGATGATCACACCGATCAGCAGCGTCAGGGCAAATCCCTTCACCAGCGCCGCACCAAACTGGTCGCCGAACCAGAAGAGGATCACCGACGTGATGATCGTCGCCACATTGCTATCGCGGATCGAGGTCCAGGCGCGGCCGAAGCCGCGTTCGATCGCGGTGTAGAGGCTGGCGCCGCCGCGGATCTCTTCCTTCATCCGCTCGAATATCAGGACATTGGCGTCCACGGCCATACCGATCGACAGGATGAACGCTGCGAGGCCGGCAAGCGTCAGCGTCACCGGGATCAGTTTGAACAGCGCAAGCATGACCAGCGAGTAGGTGACGAGCGCGAGCGTCGCGATCACGCCGGGCAGCCGGTAGAGCAGGATCATGAACAGCGCGACGACGCCGAACCCGATCGCACCGGCGATCAAGCTCTTGTCAACCGCATCGCTGCCGAGCGTCGCGTCGACCTCGGTCTGCTGGACGATGGCGAAGGGCAGCGGCAGGGCGCCGGCGTTGAGCTGCGCCACCAGCCGGCGCGCCTCTGAGGCTTCCAGTCCGGTGATCTGACCGGTTTCGTCGATGCGGCTGTTCACGGTCGGCGCGGAGACAAGCTCGTCGTCGAGGAAAATCCCGAGCGGGCGGCCGATGTTGCGCTGGGTGATATCGCCCATCATCCGGCCACCCTCGCTGTTGAACTCGAAGGTGACGGCGGGCAGCCCTGCCGGATCGGTGCTAACGAATGAGTTTGGCTTGAGGAAGCGTCCCGTCAGTGGGACAAGGTTCCCCGCGTTGTCCCTCGCCGTCGCCGGCTCCCAGGCGGGTGTGCCGTCGGCGTTGGTCTTGGCCTGACCGGTTTGGGGATCGATCGGCACCTCTTTGAACTCCAGCGACGCCGTTCGACCGACGAGGTTCCGCGCGTCCTCCGGCGACATGCCGGGCATCGATACGGCGATCCGGTTGGACCCTTGCCGCTCAATCTCCGATTCGGCGACGCCAAAGGCGTTGACTCGACGTTCAAAGACCTGTGTGGCGGTGTCGAGCGCCTGGTCGAGGTTCTCGAGGTCTTCCTCTGGTATTTGGCTCGTGTCCGCCTGGAGGACGATGCGCGTGCCGCCGCGCAGGTCCAGCCCAAGGCGGAAGTCCTCCCGTTGGAGGCTGCCGATATTGATCGGCAGCAGCACCACCAGGAGCGAGGCGGCGGTGATCAGGACGATGAAGAGCAGCAGATATCGATTGGCCTTGCTTCGCATGCTGAGTGACTATCCCCCCTCTGCCGTCACGGTCCTCGATGCCGCATCCGCGCTACGCCCATCGGTCGGTTTCGGCCGCACGTCGACCGCTTCAGGGCGCGACAGGAGCTCGGTGATCGCGGTAACGCGCGCCCGCACGATCAATCCACTACCGAGGTCGAGCGAGATGATCGCGGGTCCGTCGTCCGGTTCCGTCACGGCGACGACGCGGCCGAGAAATCCGCTGCTGGTCGCCACCTCGTCGCCGACCTGGAGATCCGAAACGACACGGCGCGCCTTGCGCTGTGCATCGACGGTGGGACGATAAAAGAGGAAGTAGACGGTTCCCAGCGCGATCGTGGAGAACACGACGAGTTGCATCATCAGTTGTAAGGAAGTCATCGTTCGTCACCCATGCGATGCGGTCTGCCGTCCGATCCACCATCGACCGCACGTTTCATCGTACCCCAGATCGGCGGTCACGATCCCCCGGCGAGCAGTGATCGCGCATAATGGAGCGCCTGATCGCGCGTCGTGATCTCGCCGGCGGCTTCGGCTTCCGTCAGTTCGTCGAGGACACGGCCGAGCGCCGGGCCGGGCGCCATGCCGAGTTCCGCGATCAGGTCGTGGCCCGTGACCAGGCGTTGCGGCTTCACCAGCGTCTCCCGCTCGACCCGCTGCCGCAGGATCCAACCGGTATAGGCGACATGTGCCGCCCACTGTTCCGGACTTTGACGCGGACCCGCTGCCGCCGCCCCATCGGCAAGGAACAGCACGAGCAGTTCCGGCGTCAGGCCGCCGAGATCGCGAAAGAGCCGATAGAGCGCGCGCGGCGTCGGCTGCTGTCCCACCGCCGCCAGCTGCCCCGGTCGCAGGTGCTCTCGAACCAGCAACTCGGCGGCCTTCGTCTCGCGGTGGCTGAACTTGAGCCGCCGCAAGATGGCGCCGGCGACATCGCTGCCTCGCTCCGAATGGCCGAAGAAACGCACCCGCCCGTCCTCTTGCACCGTCCGCGTCTCCGGTTTGCTCACATCATGCAAGAGTCCAGTCAGCTTCAAGAGCGTCCGTCTGGTCCGGCCCTCGATCATCTCGGCGTCCCAGTACGCCCGCTCCGCGAATTCCACCGGCCAGTCACGCCACAGGATCGCGCGCCGCGACCGGCACGCTGCATCGTCACGTTGGTTGCCAAGGAGGCAATCGAGGACGGCGACGGTTTCGACGGAGTGGTTGAAGACATCCCAGTAATGATGTTCCGCCGGTTGGACGCATCCCTTGGCCGGGATCAGTTCGGGCAGGATCTGATCGAGGAGGTTCAGCCGGTCGAGCAGCCGAATACCATCGGCGGCGTGCGGCGTGTCGAAGATGCGGGCGATCTCGTCCCGCTGACGTTCACCGGAGGTGCGCCGAATCTGATCCGCATCCGCGGCGATGATCGCCGCGCTTGCGTCGTCGAGCGTGAACTCTAGCTCGGTCGCAAACCGCACCGCTCGCAGCGCGCGCAGCGGGTCTGCCGCGACCGCGCTATCCGAAACCAGCCGCAGCCGCCGGTCGCCAATATCCTCGATCCCTCCGAACGGGTCGATCGGACTGCCGCCCTCCGGTGCGATCGCGATCGCGTTCATCGTGAAGTCACGCTGGTGGAGATCGTCGTCGATCGAGCCGCGTATTCGAGTTATGTCGAGGTAAGCGAAGCGGTCCGATGCCGCCCGCGGCGTCACCCGCCACGCGCCGTGCTCCTGACTCAGCGGAAAGACGTGGGCATCCAGCGTCGAGGCAAGCCGCTTGGCCACGATTGCCGGTTCTGCACCGACGGTGATGTCGATGTCGAGCGTCGGCCGTCCCAGCAGGCGATCGCGGACGTAGCCGCCGACGACATACACCGCGCCGCCGTCACCGAGCGAGCGACGGATCGCGGCAGCCAGCGGCTCCGGCAGCCCTGAGATCGGTGCGACGTTTTTCATGGAGCGGTGTGCCGGCGTCCTGAAATGGCAGCTAGATTGTGTACTGCTCGGGGCCGTCCTGAACGACCCCTTCCGCCGCGTGCTCGTCTGGAGCCAGGCGATAGAGGTGATCCGGGCTTTCGATGTGGTCGAGAAACAGGATGCCGTTGGTGTGATCGATCTCATGCTGCACGGCCTGGGCGAGAAACTCGGTCGCGCGGATCCGATACTCCTTGCCCTTCCGGTCAAGCCCTTTGGCAACGATCCGCATGCAGCGCTCGATCTCTCCGCGATAGCCGGGAACGGAGAGGCAGCCTTCATCGACGATGTACGGCCCGGTGCACTTGACGATCTCGCCGTTGATCAGGATCAGCGGGTCGGCCCCCTCCTTCACATAGCCATGCTCGATCACGAGCAGCTTGAGTGGTTGTCCGACCTGTTGTGCCGCCAGGCCAACACCATGCGCGTCGCGCATGGTTTCAATCATGTCGTCGATCAATCGTTGAATGCTCGCCGATTTCAGTTGTTCCGGCGTGATCCGCCGGCCCTTCTGGCGCAGAATCGGATCGCCCAACAGTCGAATATCCAGGATAGACACAAGCCGCTCCCATCTGGTCCTACCATCCTCAGTGTACGAAACAGAGCGCCGGCGCGAAAACAGGAGCGGCGGACGATCGATGCGCAGCTCGGTCCCGGCTTCGCCTATCGACGGGTTTGCGGGCAGCTCTGCTGCTCAGGTTTCGGGGGTAACGGCGCGGAGCGGCACGACCGCAGGGATACCGGTCGCGCCGAACAGCAGTTCAACCTCGACACCGAATACCTCGCGAATGATCTCGGGCCGGAGGACGGACTCCGGCGGTCCATCGGCGACAGCGGCGCCGTCTCGTAACATCACCATCCGTCCGGCAAAGCGTGCCGCCTGGCCGAGGTCATGCAGCGCGGCAACCACCGTCAGACCCTGCTCCGCGTTCAAACGCCCGACAAGATCGAGAACGGCAAGCTGATGCGCCAGGTCGAGGTAGGCGGTAGGTTCATCGAGCAGCAGGATCTCAGGCTCCTGCGCCAGGGCGAGCGCAAACCACGCCCGTTGCGCTTCACCGCCGGACAGCTCGCGGACCTTGCGATCGGCGAACACGGTCATATCCGTCTGCTCGAGCGCGGACTCGATCGCGGCGGCGTCGTGTGGCGTTGGCAGTGACAGGAACCCCTGATGTGGATGCCGGCCGAATGCGACCAGGTCACGGATGGTTAGCTCTCCGATCGGCTCGTGCGACTGTGCCAGCAACGCCACCCGCCGTGCGAAGCGGTCCGGCGGCCACGATGCCAGCGAGCGGCCATCCAATTCGACCACGCCACCGCTTGGTCGCAGCAATCGGGCCAGTCCGCGGAGGAACGTCGATTTGCCCGATCCATTTGGACCAAGCAACGCGACAAACTCACCGGATTGAAGCGTGAAGTCGATGCCCTTCACCACCTCCCGCCGGTTGTAGCCGAGGCGCAGACCGCGCGCGACGAGGCTCACGTTCGCCTCCTCAGGAGATAGAGAAACGCCGGCGCACCGATCGCCGCCGTGACGACGCCGACGGGCAGCTCGCGCGGCTCGACGATCGTCCTGGCGATCAGGTCCGAGCCGACCAGCAGCGCGCCGCCGAGCAGCGCGCCGACCGGGATCGCGTAGCGGTGCCCGCTGCCGACGAGCATGCGGGCGGCGTGCGGCACGATCAGGCCGACAAACCCGATTAGCCCGGCGACGGCGACGGCGCTCCCGGTCAGCACTGCCGCGAGGCCGGTCAGCAGGGCGCGCAGCCGTTGCACCCGCACGCCGAGCACCGCCGCCGGCTCATCGCCGAGCGCGAGCACGTCGAGCCGCCGCGCCAGCAGCATCGCCCCGGCGATGCCGATCAGCGAATACGGTAGGATCGTCTCCACGTGCGGCCAGGAGCGCGCGTAGAAGCCGCCGGCCAGCCAGGACATGATCGCCTGAACAGTGAGCGACGAAGTGAGCAGGATACCGGTGGTGAACGCGGCGAACAGTGCGCCGACCGCGACCCCCGCGAGGATCAGGCGGGATGGGGAGACGCCGCCGCGCCACGCGAGCAGGTAGACAATCAGCGCGCCGGCGAGCGAGCCGGCGAAGGCGAGCGGCGGCAAACTGCCGATCGCCGCCCCCGGCGCCACGCGCAGCGCGAGCACTGCGAGCAACGCGCCCCCACCCGAAAGCCCGAGCAGTTGCGGATCGGCGAGGGGGTTCCGGGTGACGGACTGGAGAATCGCGCCCGCGACGGCGAGGTTCATGCCAACGAGGGCCGCCAGCAGCACCCGAGGGAGGCGCAGGTTCCAGACGATGAACCGGCCCCCGCCGGTATGCTCGCCGGCGAGCGCCGCCCAGATGTCGCCGATCGACACACTGACGGAGCCGATCATGATCCCGGCGACCATCACCACGAGCAGCAATAACAGCACCGCCAGCAGGATCAGCGGGCGCCGATCCCGCCGGCGGGACATCGGCGCCTTTGGTTCCGGCCGTCGGTGTGTGCGGTCGGATGGAGCAACAGCGCTGGTTGCGGGATGCAGTTCGCCGCGATGCCCCATCGACCAGCTCACCTGACGGTTCTAGCGACCGGGATAGAGGATCGGGTAGATCGTATCAATCACCTCGCCGACGCGCGGACCGGCCCCCTGGACGAGCGCCTCGGTATTGACCTCATAGACCCGGCCCTCTTTGACGGCCCGCAATCCATTCCACGCCGGATTGCCGGCCAACTGGCGGGTGGTCGGCGGCGCATTCGGCGACACCGACATGACGAGGATCACATCCGGATCGAGCGCGATCAGTTGTTCCATGCTGTAGGAGGTGAAACCGGGGAACTGAGTCGTATCCGGTCCGCTCTCGACAAGGTTCTTCGCACCCAACTTCGCGATCACATCGCCGGCGAAGGCGTCGGGCTTTGCGCCCCAAAAGGCGTCCGCCGTGCCAATCATCAGAAATACGGTCGGCCGCTGATCGGCGGGCGGCAGCTTGGTCTGGACGTCTTGCAGCTTGGTTTCGAGCGCTTTCGCCGCCTTCTCGCCGTTCTCGCCCATGCCCATGATGTTGCCCACCAGCCGGAGCGATGCCATCACATCGGCCACCTGCTGCACGCGGATGCTGAAGACGGGCGCGCCGATCTTCTCCAACTCGGCGATCACCTGCGGGCTGTGGATCTGTGCGTCGGCAATGATGAAGTCCGGATTCTGCGCCGCGATCTGCTCGAAGTTCGGCTGATACGACGAGCCGACGGCGGTTACGGACTGCGCTTGTTCCGGGTAGTTGGCCGAGGACGGCCGCGCGATCGGCGTGGCGCCGACGGCAAACATCAGCTCGACCGCCGACGGGCTCAACGCGACCACCCGCTTCGGCGGCGTCTCGATCGTGAAGGATTTCCCCGTGGCATCGACGAAGGTCCGGCTCTGAGCGCTGGTGGGGGCGGCGGTCGGACTGGCTGTGCTCGCCGCGGCGGCGGGCGGCGTCGATGCCGGCGTAGCTACCTCGGCTGTGCTGTCATTGTCACTACCGCCGCAGGCAGCCGCCAACAGTGCGATGCCGGCGCAGGCGGCTGCCGTCTGCCAGAGCCGGCTGGTCAGACGATCGCGAAAGCTCATTGTGTCCCCTCCCGCCGCATTCGGCGGATTCTCCTCTAATCTGTCACTTCCAGGTTACGGGTGAGCGGGTTTGGGAGGAAGTAGGCAGATTTTTCAGATCACGGTTGCCGCCCGTCGGCGCTTGGGCAACGATCGACCAAACCCCGGCCATGCGGCGGACACTCCGCCCACCGGACACCACGCACCGAGGAGACGAGCGATGCAGACGCTGATCACGGACGTTCGACTCTTTGATGGCACCGGTACACCACCGCTAGACCGCATGGCCGTCCTCGTCGAAGACAGCGGCATCGCCTGGACGGGTCGCCGCGAAGATGCACCGACGACAGTCGATGAGGCGATCGACGGCCGCGGTCGGACCCTGCTTCCCGGCCTGATCGACTGCCATACCCACCTGTTGATGGGAGGAACGACGGCGCCGGGCATCACTTCCGACCGCGCTGAGGTCCGCGCGCTCCTGCGGGGCATTGCCAACGCCCGCCGCTGCTTGGAAACCGGTATCACCGCCGTCCGCGACCTCGGCTGGCGATCGGCGTCGGTCGTCGACCTGGCGGAGGCGGTCGAGCGGGGCGAGGTCTCTGGGCCGGAGATCATCGCGGCGGCCCGGTTCATCGCGCCACGAGACGGCTACGGCGCTGGGCTTGCCCGCGAAGTGGACTCGCCTGCCGAAGCGGCAACCGCCGCGCGGGAGCAGCTTGCTGATGGCGCCCGCGTGCTCAAGGTGATCGCGTCGCCGGTGCCGCCGCGACCGGGTGAGCGGCCGGTGTCCGACAGCTTCGGCGTCGAGGCGCTGCGGGCGGTCGCGGAGGTGGCGCACGCGGCCGGCTTGCGGGTCAGCGCCCATGCGCACGGGCTGGCCGGCGCCCGCGATGCGGTCGAGGCAGGGATCGACTGTATCGAGCACGGCTACCGGCTTGATGCCGCGACGATCGACACCATGGCGAGGCGCAACACCTGGCTTGTCCCGACGATGGTGGCGATGGAGCACGCGCAGGCGTCGAACTGGGGTGCCGGCGTCCCAGATGAGACGGCACGACGCGCGCGCGAGCGATGGGAGGCAGCCGTCGCCGCCGTGCAGACGGCGCACCGCGCGGGTGTGCGGATTGCCGCCGGGACGGATTCCTTTGCGATCGTGCCCGTCGAAGCGCTGCGCCGCGAGGTGCATCTCCTTGTCGCGGAGGGCGGTATGACGCCGGTAGAGGCACTGCACGTAGCGACCGGCGCCGCCGCCGATCTGCTGGGTATCGACGGCCACACCGGCCGGATTGCGGCCGGCAAGCAAGCTGACCTCCTCCTCGTCGAAGGCGATCCGACCAGCGACCCCGGCTGCCTGACAGACGTCGCCGGCGTCTGGCGTCGAGGAGCGCGGGTGCCCGCGTGATAGTCACGCGACCCCGCCCCTGGGAGCGCGGGCACTTTGCCCCCAATTCGGCTTCGCGCCACGATGCGGGCAAGATGCCCGCGCTCCCAGGGGCGGGGTCGCATCGTAGCCCATCGGCTCTGCCATTCCCTTGACGATGCAACGATGAGGTCATACCGTCCCGACATGAAGACGGAAGTATACGAGTCCGATCCTTTCAGCGGCTCCCGCGGCCCGCATCTCGCTTCGATGGAAACCGACTACCGCTTCGAGCGAAACGACGAATTGTTTCTGACGGCCAATGGCCGCCGGATCAAGGTGCGCATCACCCATGTCGTGCTCGAGTGGGATGGCGCCTCACTGCGCCGGGATCTCCTGGTCATGAAGCTCTGACGCACCGGCTCGGCCTCTCCGCACGGATGCCGAGCGTGTGGCGATCAGGTGGGCTGATGGCGGATCATCGCCGCGCCACGGCCCGGTACGCATCGCCGATCACGCGCCATACCTCGTGCGGGCGATCGGGCCGGTTGTAACTCATCGAGGCGTTGCCGCCGTAGCTCCAGCAGGCGACATGGCTGACACCGAGTCGTGCCGCGGTACGAATGCCGGTCCATAACTCTGGCTCGCGCCCGGCCGGAACGTTGAACGCCTGAAACCAGACCTGCGTGCCGAGCCGCTTGTTGTGAACGTCAGCGGCGGTGCGGGCCGCCCGCAGTGTCCGATCGGCATAAGCACGCACGAACGGCTCAGGTTCGGCATGAAAGAGATACCAATACGGATCACACCCGAAGATATCGAGGTCCGGCAATGAGGCGGCGGACTGCCAATCCTGGACCCCGAAAAAGCGGAGGGTGAGCGGCAGGGTTTCCAGAGCCGGCGCCTCGTGTGCGCGGCGCCGGCGATTGATCTGGTCGAGCATCCGCAGCTCGGCCTCGACGAAACCCGCCTGGGCGATATCCGACGGCGCGAGACAGAGGGCGTTGCGCATGCCGGCCCGGTGCGCCGTTCGGCACAACTCGGCCAGCAGCGAGAGCAACGTCTCCTCACGGAACCGGCGTACCTCCTCGGTGAAGACCAGCGGCATCTGCGAGCGAAACCGTTCGCGGAAAGCATCGCGACAGAGCGGGCAGAGGCAGGTCCAGCCCTCGGCAAGACCGAGCCAATCGACCCAGAAGTGTGGCTCATCCCAGAAGGCGACACTACCGCCCAGTTCCGCCGCTCGCGTGATCCAACCGCGCAGGAAGCGGCGCGCTTCCGGGTCATTGGGACAGGCAATCGGGATGTTTCGCCCATCCGAGCGAAGCTGCCACGACTCGGGATGCTCCAGCAGGAATTGCGAGAACGACTCGCCAGAGAAGATGCCGGTCACGCCCCACGGGTCAAACCAGACGTCGAGTCCGGCGTCGCGGGTGAGTTTGGCGATCTCGCCCATGCCGGCCATGTTGTAGGCAAGGTCCGTTTCGGTGAGGCAATGGACGACGTAGGTACAGTGGTGCGCCAGCATATCCGCCAGGTCGGTGCGCACGTGACGCGGGTCGCGGCTGCCAAAGTAGCTGACGCCGGTTTCCATGGAACCAGACTACGACATGGTGCCGGCGGTCCGCAGCAGCACACCAGCGATCGACACGATCGAACCGGCGCCCTCGTCGGCCGGACACTGATCATAGGCGAGCGTCTCCGGTTGCGCGGGGCCGATCAGCTCCAGCATGCAGGCGATGGGGGACAGGCCGCAGATGCGGAACTGATCGTCGATCTGGGCGGCGTTCCGGAGTACAGCGGCGGCGCCGTCTGCACACGCGGCGATCAACGCCTCGTCGGCAGCGCGGACGGCGGCTTTCTCGTCCGGGCGGAACGGCGCCGGATCGCCGAAAGCCGGCCCAACATGCGCCAGGTCGGCGGCGGCAACGGCGAGGAGGCGACGGCCCGCCAGCGCGCCACGCAAGGCGGCGATCGCTCGTCCGGCGGGCGTCTCCGCTCGAATGCCGCCGGCGGCCATGTAGTTGGCCGGATGGCCGCAGAGCACGGGCACGATCGGCACCGGCTCGCCGTCGCGGGCGAAGTGCAGCCAGACCGCCGCCAGCTCGATCGAGTGCTCCATGCGATGGTTCAATTCGTCGGCGAATGCCTCGTCGCCGAGTGCATTGACGATCGCATCCTGCGCGGCGGCATCGGTCGGCAGCCGCCCGAACGGCGTCGCGTAGTCGATTGCGGAGAGGGTAATTCGATCCAGTCCCCCGCTGTGGTCGGTGCCGAAGATGACGACAACATCCGCCGCCCGCGCCGCTTCCTGGGCGGCACGCCAGAGCGTCGCATAGACCGGGCCACCGCGATGGTAGTCGATGTGCGGACTGATCAGGCCGGCGATGCCGTTGGTTGTGGCCGCATCTGCCGCGCCCCAACCGTAGCCGGCGAGCCGTTGGCGTAGTGCGTCAGGTTCGGCCGGGTAGACGCCGCCGGTCAGTGCGGGTTGGCGGAACGGCGCTGCTCGATAGGCCGCGAGGGCGTCACGCCGGGCAGCCGCCGAGCGGACATCCTCCAGCAGGCACGCTTCACTCAACTGATCGATGAATCGGAGCACATCCCGCGGGTCGACCGCGATGCCGAGTTGCTGCTCCAGATCGAGCGCCGCGCGCATGGCAGAGCGCCGTCCGTCGAGCATCGCCAGCAACGGGCCGAGGGCGACGGGCACGATCAGTGATTGCGGTCCGGCCAGCTCCAGCTTGTCACGGAGCAGGAAATACGCCTGACCGTCGTGCTGGATCGGCTGAACGTCGAGTGTCATGCGAAGCGGCGGTAGCGGGGTGTCGAGGTCCACGCTTCGAGGGTACGGCACGCAGGATAAGAGGCAAAGGAGGAGCCGCCCCGTCGAGTGCTTCTGCTGGAGTCGCGCTCGGTACCTTAGGCGACTGATGTGAGTTCACTCGAGATCGACGCCTGCCTGCTGCCAGACGGCGCGAAACGTGAGCGCGGCGAGCTTGGCCATCACGCGGGTGAGCAAGCCGTGGAAGGTCTTGGCGCGATG
>JBFXAN010000172.1:0-13672 GCA_050184225.1 Dehalococcoidia bacterium
AGGGGGATTCCAGTATCGTATTCTCAACGATCTGGCGATGGGATCGTTTCAAGCTGGCATCCTGGATAGATTGTTACCCCAATCCGCGAATCAGCGGGGGGAGGGGCCGGGGGAGGGGAGCGCCCATGAATTTCACCGCAACCGACGCACACGAACAGATCCGGCAGCAGGCGCGGGCGCTGGCGGCGCGGTTCGACGATGCCTACTGGCGGCGTTGCGACGCGGAGCATCGCTTTCCCTGGGAGTTCTACGAGGCGTTTGCCGAGGCGGGCTGGCTCGGCATCGCCATTCCGGAGGCGTTCGGCGGCGCCGGACTAGGCATCGCCGAGGCATCGATCCTTTTGGAAGAGGTTGCGGCCAGTGGCGCGGCGATGAACGGCGCGACGGCACTTCATCTGACGATCTTCGGACTCAATCCGGTGGTGCGGCATGGCCGCGACGAGCTTCGGCGGCGCGTGCTGCCCGACGCGGCGGCGGGACGGCTGCACGTCGCCTTTGGCGTGACCGAGCCGACCGCCGGCTCCGATACGCCGTCGATTACGACCTTCGCCCGCCGCGACGGCGACCGGTACGTGATTCGCGGCCAGAAGGTCTGGACATCGAAAGCCAAAGAGTCAAGCAAAGTGCTGCTGCTGGCACGGACCACGTCGCTGGAGGAATGCGCGCGCCGGACCGACGGGATGACCTTGTTCCTCGCCGATCTCGATCCGCGCTATGTCTCGATCCGTGAGATCGAGAAGCTCGGCCGCCACGCGGTGGACTCCAATGAGGTCTTCTACGATGACCTGCCGGTCGATGCCCGCGATGTTGTCGGGGAGGTCGGCCGCGGCTTCTATCACCTGCTCGACGGCCTCAACCCGGAACGCATCCTGATCGCGGCGGAGGCGCTGGGGACGGGCAAGGCGGCGCTCCGCAAGGCGACGGCGTACGCCAAGGAACGGATCGTCTTCGGACGACCGATCGGTCAGAACCAGGGCATTCAGTTTCCACTCGCCGATTCCTATGCCAAGCTCCAGGCGGCGGAGTTGATGATCCGCAAGGCGGCGTGGCTGTACGACGAGGGGAAGCCGTGTGGCGCGGAGGCGAACATGGCGAAGTACCTCGCTGCCGAGTGGGGCTTCGAGGCGGCCGATCGGGCACTCCAGACGTTGGGCGGCTTCGGCTATGCGCGTGAGTTTGATGTCGAGCGTTATTGGCGGGAGGTGCGGGTGATGCGGATTGCGCCCGTCACCCAGGAGATGGTGCTCAACTTCCTTGGCCAGCACGAGCTTGGCCTGCCGCGCTCGTACTGAAGGCCGCGAGCGTTGGTGGTGCTGCGCCGCGCGTCCGGTCGTGGACCGTAGCCCGCGCGCCGCCTATCGTCGTGGAAGACTCTTACGCGTGAAGGTGCGGCTGTGGCGGAGACGATCACCATCCGGAGCATCTGGGGCGGCATGAGCGATGAGACCGCCGCGGCCGTGCTCGGCGATGTCAAGCGGGAGTTGCCCGACCTGTATCGTCAGGCGGTGGCCACCGCCGCCGGTTCGCTCAAGATGCGGCCGCAGGTGCTGCGGCAGCAGCCGGCCGCGCGTCAGGCAACGACGATCCGGCGCACCTTCACCCAGGTCAACCAGCAGGATCTGGCCACGCATCTCCTGATCGAGTGGCTGACCAAGTGCCAGAAGCCGATGCTCGGTCAGTTCCTCGACGACCTCGGCATCGAACACGAGGACGGCACGATCAAGCAGGAACTCGGCGCGGAGCCGGATGCCGAGCGGCTTTCCGCCGCGATCGCCCACCTCAACGAGAACTTCCCGCCGGAGCAGGTGCGCATCTATCTGTCGGCCTTCTCCACGATCACCGCCGACGATTGGCAGCGGTTGCCCGAACTGATTGCGTAGCACGGTCGGCGGCGACAACCGTCAGGAGCGCCGCGCCAGCGCGTCATCCAACCAGTCGAAGACCTGCTGTCCGAACTGCGCGTCCGCCCCGGCTTCGCAGTGCTCGCCGGCGCCGTCCGCGTTCTTGAATTCCAACAGCGTCTTTGCTCCCTTGATTGCCTGGTACAGTTCTGCCGATTGTGATGCGCGGAGGTCATTTTCGGCCTGACAGATCAGGACCGGACAGGTGATCTGTCCGGCGATGCCCTCCAGCGTGTACGGCTGCATCGCGCGAAGATAGTCGAGCGGCGTGGCGACGCCGTGCACCAACATGCCACGGTTGATCGAGAATGCCACGGATGGATTCTGCATGATCTCCTGAAAGGCGGACGCGAACCCCTTTGGGTCGCCGTCGTTCAGGTGAGCGCGCAATGGTTCCGGTACCATCAGCGGTGCCAGCGCGCCGGGCGAGTACAGTCCCGGGTCGGCGATGCACGCCGCCAGACGGTGTTCGCCGGTGGCGGCGCGAGGCGCGAGGTAGCCGCCCCAGCTTCGTCCGATCAGCGCGACGCGGGTTGCATCGACCTCCGGCCGCGTGAGCACGTAATCCAGCACTGGCGCAACCACGCGCTCCCAGTCCGGTCGCATGGGCATGTGCTGATCGAGCAGCACACCGCCCTGACCAGGCCCGTCGAACGTGAGGCAGTGATAGCCGCGGCGGACGGCGGGTACAGCCGTGAAGTGCAACTCCTCCGCCGTGCCGTCATAGCCGCCGGTGATGACCAGCGTCGGACGTGGTCCGCCGTCTGCGTCTGCCTGGTAGAAGTAGCCGGGGAGTGTCGTCCCCTGGAAGGGGATCTGCACCGGCTCGATCGCGGGCGAGGAAAGCGCCGCCGCCTGCCGAAACGCGGCAACCTGCTTGTGATAGGCATCCAACATTTGTGGATCGACCGGCGCCGCAAACATGAAGAGGAACGCCGTTCGATAGTAGGTCGCGGCTCGTAAGAACGCCTCCCGCGCGCTGACCGTATGTCCCTTGGCCAGCGACGCCTCCGCTGCCTGCGCGACACGGTCCGCTGTCTGCATCCACTGGGTATGCCATGCTTCGTGATCGCCGTCCGCGATACGCCGCCCGGTCGAGAAGCACTCTCCCAGATCGGCGCCATGCTCGGCGACGCAGGCCAGGGCACGAAGGAACTGACCAGCGAACTCCGGATTACTGAAGAGCATGCTCATCGCCGATACCGGATGTGTCGGAGTTGCCGTTTGTGGTGATTGGGCCGTCATGGTCCGAGTCCTCTCCTGTCCCAAGGTATGCCGTTGAGGTTGGTCATGGGCCTTGCTGAAGCTTGTCAAGTCCGAACGCGACGAGGAAGCCGGCGACGGTTATCAGGCCGGTGAGATTGTGGGCGATGGCAAAGGCCTCGGGGAACATCGTCGTCGCCACCATCGCCAGGACGGCCCCGGCTGCCACTGCCGCGATCGCGGCGGTCACATCATGAGAAAATCCACCGAAAAGGCTGTAGCCGGCGAGCGAGGCAACGCTGGTCAGGAGGGCGATCACTCCCCAAACGCCGAAGACGTAGCGATGGGGACGGCCCGATTGCCGCATCGCCGCCGCGCCGGTCATGCCCTCCGGAATGTTGGAGAGCGTGATGCCGATCACCGTCACCCAGCTCACCGCTCCGCCGAGCACGCTGAGCCCGATCACGATCGACTCCGGGACGCTGTCAAGCAGCGATCCGATCGCGATCGTCGTACCGCGCCCCGCATGCTGCCCGCCGGACTTTTGCGTGTCGCCGGCCTGCTCCGGTTCGCCCCCACTCATGAGTGACAGGGCCCAGGTTGCCACGGTGAATGCCAAGCCACCAGAGAGGAAGCCGATGGCGGTCGCCTCAAATCCGGCTCGTTCGTACGCCTCCTCCATCAAGTCGAAGGCCAGGACCGCGATCAGGACACCGCCGCCGAAGGCGGTGACCAGGGCGATGATGCGTTGCGGGACGTTGCCGAGATAGCCGGCGGCGGCGCCGGCCAATAGTGCGCCGCCAGCGATGGTTCCCCAAAGCAACGCCTGCATCCATTCGGGCATGCATATTCGACCCCTTGAGAATTTGCGGCGAACGCCATGGTTCACCGCACGGACGTAGGGTGACGAACGCCCGGACTTCCAACCTATCGCACGTCGATGAGTAGAGCCAAAAAACGCGAACGGATCGCATGTGGACGGCGGAGTCCGGCGTGTGCGTTCGAAACACTATTGAGGAAGCTGTTGAGGTGCGAATCAGATCATAAGGGTGCGCACTGGAGGTGCATCATGGCGATCCGGCAGGCGCACCGGCGGCAGCTGCCGAAGCGGCGACGCCGCGATGAGGACAACGATACGCTCACCCGCGTTGGTGGGATTATCGTCTGGGTCGGCGTACCGCTGATTGCATGGGGGGCGCTCATCTGGGCGGCGATTCAAGCGGCACGCTCGATGCTGTAGAGTGTGTCCCATTCGGAGGGGGCTGGGACGCCCCGACACCGACGGCCCGGCTGGCGGAATCCAGCCGGGCCGTCTCATGTTCGATGATGCACGGCGGTGTGGTGGTTCCGCGTCACCGTCCGATTGCCGCCCGGGTTTGGAGTCTCGATACTGGGAGTGAGCAAACCTCCTCGGTGGAGCGACATCAGGCTGGTGCATGCGAATCCGTCTCCTCTTGCTTGTCGGTATTCTCGGCGTGCTACCAATGCTCGTCTCGTGCGAACATTCAGGCGATGAGTCCGGCGTCGTCATCCTCCGGTCCAGCAACCGGGCGAACGGTGAGACACCGTCCTCCCCCGCACCAGAGCCGTCCCCATCGCCGTCGCCTGCATCGCACAAGCGCGTTCCCGTTTCCGTCGAAGAGATTCTCCGTGGTCCCGCCGACGTTCCTCAGGTCAGCCTCGTGATCAACGCCGGTTCCGGCTACCCGCCGGCGGACGAGATACTCGATATCCTCGCGGCCAAAGGTGTGAAGACCACGTTCTTTCTGATGGGCTGGTGGGCGGAGCGCAACCCGGAGTTGGTTCGCCGTATCCACGACGAAGGCCACGAGATCGCCAGCCACGGCTACCGTATCTTCGACCTGACGCTGGTCACAGATGCCGAGATCGTCGCGGATCTCGAACGGGCGGAGGCCGTGATCAGCGGCATCACCGGTCAGAGCACTCGCCCGCTCTGGAGCCCATCGGCGGGCTATCGCGATGCGCGGGTGCGGGGGATCGCCGCGCGGCTCGGCTACCGGCCGATCCTCTGGACCCAGGACAGTGGCGATTGGCGCGACAACGCCACCGCCGACGGCGTCTTCCGCCAGTCGATCGCCGGCGCCGTCAACGGCTCGATCATCGTGCTCCACCTCGACAGCCCCCAGAGCCGCACCGCCACCGCCACCATCTTCGGCCGTCTGATCGACGCCCTGCGCGAGCAAGGACTGGAGCCGGTGACGATCTCGGAGTTGGTGGGGGAGTGACGGTACCTAACCCCCCGGCCCCCTTCCCTCGCAGGGAAGGGGGCCGGGGGGTTAGGTATGAAGCTCGCCCTCGTCCAGATGCACTGCCCCAAAGGGGAGATCGACGCCAATCTGACGGCGATCGAGGCGCACATCGATCGGGCGGTCGTGCGTGCGGTCGATGTCATCTGCTTTCCCGAGATGAGCATCACCGGCTATATCAACCCGGAGCGACAGCCGGAGGCGGTCCTCTCGCTCGCTAGTCCGGCGATTGCGCGGCTGACGGCGATGACGGCCGGGCGTTCGATCACCGTTCTGGCAGGGTTGGTCGAGGCCAATGCCGCCGGTCGGCCGTTCATCACGCAGGTCGCCGTTCGGTCGGGACGGACGATCGGCGTCTATCGCAAGACGACGATCCCGGCGGATGAGGCGCCCTGGTTTGATCCTGGTGCGGGGGTGCCGGCCTTCGCGGAGGCGGCGCCGGCCTTTGCAATGTCGATCTGCGCGGATATCGAGGAGCCAAACGTCTTTGCCACGGCCGCCCGCAACGGCGCGCGCATCGTCTTCGAGGCCGCCGCGCCGGGATTATATGGGGAGCAGGCAACGAGAGACTGGCAGGCCGGGTTTGATTGGTGGCGCAGCGAGTGCCACACGAAGCTGGGCCGCTATGCCCGCGAGCAGGGCATCTTCATCGCCGTGGCGACACAGGCCGGCCGGACCGTCGATGAAGACTTTCCCGGCGGCGGCTACCTGTTCGGGCCGGACGGTCGGTGCATCGTCGCGAGCGCTGACGGTTCGCCCGGCGTGCTCCATGCGGAGATCGACATTGCCTGACCGTGCATTCAGCGGTCATCGGGCGAAGGGAACGCCCCAAACGTGAGGATCGTGAACGTCTCCCGAATGTGCTGGAGGCGGTGGATATCCTCCGTGACCAAGCGGTCAAGGTCGTCGAGCGTCTCGATATAGAGCTTGACGAGGAGATCGTACTGCCCGGAGATCGAGTACGCTTCCGAGAAGGCGTCCAGTTCGGCGATATCGGCGGCGACCTGGTGGACGAAACCCGGATCAGCCTTGAGCATCACGAAGACGGCGCGCATTGGCTCGCTCCTCTGTCGCTCGCCGGCAATGGGCAGTGGGCAGTGGGGTCGCGCATTGACCCTCGCCCGCTTTTGCCGCACGTTTGCCGGGAATGAATCGATCGACGCCGGCACATCGTGAGTGCACAACCCCACTGCCCATTGCCCATGGCCGCCTTGAATGCCGGCCATGAACTCGACGCGGTCGATGAGCAGCGCCTTCGGTGTGAGTCCGGGCTGATTGGGTACGCTCAGGTTCTCCTGGCGCGATACGGCGCGCTTTGCGAGCAGCGGGTGCAATGTGATTTCGACCATCCGTTTCTCGCCCCAGTTCCAGGCTATAGCCCTCGTCGATTCCCCGAGATGGCAATGCGCACTCACTGAACGGCGGCGGGCGCGCCGGTCGCCAGGGTCTCCAGGATGCGGTCGAGGATGCGGTGCGCGACCTCGCTCTTGCTCATCAGCGGCCATTCATCGGCTGTGCCATCGCGGTCGATCAGCGTGACGCGGTTGGTGTCGACGCCGAAGCCGGCATCGGTGGCGCTGACGTCGTTGGCAACGATCAGGTCCAGACCCTTGCGCGTGATCTTCTCCCGCGCATAGGCGAGGAGGTCGCGCGTCTCGGCGGCGAAGCCGACACGAATGACGGGCAGCTCCGCCTGGAAGACCGATTGGAGGATGTCGGGCGTCTGCTCCAACTCCAGCGTCAGGCCGCCGTCCGCCTGTTTCTTGATCTTATGGTCTGCCGAATTCGTCGGCTGGAAGTCGGCCGGGGCGGCGGCCATGATCAGCACGTCGGCGTGGCGGCAGGCGGCGAGTACGGCGTCACGCATCTCGACGGTGCGCGTCACCGGTACACGGGTGACGCCGTAGGGTGTCTCGAGCGCGGCGGTGCCCGGCGTGGCGATCAGCGTGACGGCGGCGCCACGGTCGCGGGCGGCCTCGGCGATCGCGTAGCCCATCTTGCCGGAGGAGTGGTTGCTGATAAACCGCACCGGGTCCAGTGGCTCCTGGGTGCCGCCCGCGCTGACGACGATCCGCCGACCGGCGAGGTCGCCGTCGCGGCCAAGCAGCGCCCGCAGTGCGCCCAGTACCACCGGCGGTTCCTCCAACCGGCCCGGTCCGCTGTGGCCGCTCGCCAGCCGGCCGATCCCCGGACCGACAAAGGCGATGCCGCGCGCGCGGAGCGTCTCGACGTTGGCGACGGTGGCGGGATTGGTCCACATCTGGTTGTCCATCGCCGGGGCGATCAGCACCGGCGCCTTCGTCGCGAGCACGGTCAGACTCACCATCTCCTCCGCCAGTCCGTGGGCGATCCGGGCGATCGTCGTCGCGCTGGCCGGGGCGACGAGGACGGCGTCCGCCCGCCGGGCGAGGGCAACGTGTGCCTCGGCCACATCCGTCTCCGGATCGAACATCTCGACGTAGACCCGCCGGCCGGTGACGGAACGCAACGCCAGCGGTGTGACGAATGTGGTGGCGGCGGGCGTCATCACCGTGTCCACCAGCGCCCCCGCCTGGGTCAGCTTGCTCGCGATGTCCACCGCCTTGTAGCAGGCGATCGAACCGCTGATGCCGAGGACGACGCGGCAGTCTGCAAGACCGCCGCGCGAGAGTCGGGAGTCGGGAGTCGGGAATCGGGGCGGTTCTGCGCGTCCGTTATCGGTGGTCATGAGGTTTCCGCCTCCTCCCGACTGCCCATTGCCGACTGCCCACTGCCCCCATTCACCTCGTAGATGAACCGGAGGCCGTGCAGCGTCAGGTTCGGATCGACCAGATCGATCACATCGGTTTCGCGGGCGATCGTCTTCGCCCATCCTCCCGTGCCGATCACCCGGGCGGTGCCGCCCAGCTCGCGCTTGAAGCGGGCGACGATCCCCTCGACGAGGCCGACGTAGCCGAACATGATCCCCGACTGGAGGGCGTGGACCGTGTTTTTGCCGATCGCGGTCTGCGGTTTCTGCAACTCCACCCGGTAGAGCTTGCTCGCGCGGGCAAACAAGGTTTCGGCCGAGAGCCCGATGCCCGGTGCGATCGCGCCACCGAGGTAGTCACCATCCTGTGAAATCGCGTCGAACACGGTCGCCGTGCCGCAGTCCACGACCACCAGCGGCGCCGGACCGTAGAGCCGCAGCGCGGCGACGGCATCGATGATCCGGTCCACGCCGACATCGCGCGGTGTGTCGTAGAGGATGCGCACGCCCGTCCGCACGCCGGAGCCGACGACGAGCGTCGCCGTGTGGAAGTAGCGGCGGACCAGATCCTGAAACGTCTGTGTCAGCGACGGCACGGTGCTGCCGAGGACGCAGTCGGTCACGTCCTTGGGCGTCACGCCGGCGGTGCCGAGCAGGCCGAGCAGCAGGATCGCGTACTCGTCCGTCACCCGCTCGACATCGGTTCCCAGCCGAAAGGTGCCCCGCAGCGTCTCCCCCTCGAAGACGCCGACATGAACGTTTGTATTGCCGATATCAACCGCGAGAAGCATGGGTTTGCTCCGTTGATTGAGAGGAAGTCGGGAATCGGCAGTGGGGAAGTGACAAGACCACACGACTGCCGATTCCCGACTTCCTCCAGTACGCATATGATGGTGCAGGAAGGGCGGCTGAGCAATGTATCAGCATTCCGGTGGGGGATTCGTCGCGGTTCCGCGGGCGTTCTGGTTGCTGATCGTGGCCGTGCTGGTCGCCGGATGTGGGGCTGGCGCCGGCAATTCGGCCCTGGAACCGTCGGCGACACCGCCCGCCGTCGGCTGGAACGGGGAGGTCGATGACGCTCCGTATGTCGCTTACGAGCGGGTATCGTTCGAACGACTGCCGAAGGAGCGGCTCGAGCCGGCGGGGGAGGTGCGGCTGCCGCAGCAGGTACGGCGGATCAGCGCCTTCCGCCTGCGTGATGACGACGAAACCACCGCGATCCGCTTCACCGATGATTCAGGCAAGGGCTGGCTCGCCTGGCAGCCCGCGATCGTCCTGAACGTGCGCCGGGAACTCGCTCGGCAGGCGGGCACGCAGCCGTCGCAGATCATTACCCTCGGTGTGTGGCGCGTCCTCTGGCCGGATGGTTGCCTGGGTGTTCCAGCCGCCGCAACGGCCTGCTCGGCGGAGCCGATGCCCGGATTCCGCGTGCGCGTCCGCACCCACGACACGACCGTCACCTACCACACGGACCTGCGCGACCGGATCGTTCGGGCACCGGGATGATCAGTTCCTGTTGCAGTGCGGTGGCCGGTCGGGGTCATCCAGCCGCTGCCAGGTGCTCGTCGCCGGTTCGGGCTGCACGGGCGGCCGGCGAACGGCCCCATGCTTCCGCCGGCCGCAGGTGGTATTCGGCGCCCTCGGAACCGTTGTGTTGCTCGACGATACCTTCACGGACCAACATCTCGATCGTGCGGCGGAGGATCGCTCGATTGACACTCGCGCCGCCATCCGCGATCGGAACGGTGGTGCGGTGGTCGTCCAGCACACCCTGGTCGGCGAGATGAGCGACGACCGCATAGCGGTGTGGGGTGGGACGAACGCCACGAGCGATGAGGAAGGTCATGATGTCGTCGGCGAGCGCCTGCCACGCGTTGATCATTCCGGGGGTTCTCCTCTGCGATCAGTGATCGGCGGCGGTCGATCGTGGAATTCAGCCGGCGGCCGCCTGCTCCATCGCCTCGACGTGCGCCTGCCAGTAGTGATTGGTCTTGGCGAGCACGGTGATCACGCTCTTGACCTCATTCTTGAGCTCGAAGTCAGGGGCAGCGGGCAGGAAGAGGCGTTCCTCCTCGCACCGCGCATCGACGTTCTCGAGGATGATCGAGGCGCAGAGCCACGCCGCCATCTTGCGGGAGTGACAGGTGACGGCGATCCAGCCCGGTTCCGCTGGCTCTGCAAACAGGCCGGTCGTTTCCCAGATGCCGCGGCGGATCTCGGCGATCATCTCGGCATCGCCCTCCGTCGCGGGTGGATGCTCCGGCGCGCGGAGGGCGCTGTCTTCGCCGCGGTGCGGCGGCCCGCCGTAGAGGGCGAGGTCACAGAAGTCGGTCCACATCGCCTCCCAGTCCGGCCGGCCGTCCTCACGCCAGACGAAGGGCGCGGCGCTCATCGGCAGCGCCGAAACGGGCGGGGGCGGCGCGAGTACCTCCAGCGAGGTGACGCCGCCGAGCTTTCCCAGCACGGAACCGATATCCTTGAGTCTGGTATCGGCGAGGATCGCGAGCTCGACCGGTTCGCCGGCGTAGCTCGCCAGTGATGCGGAGAAGTCGCGGCACCCCTGTTGGAGATCGGCGGGGAGGGAGTCGGCGGCGATGACAAAAAGGCGCTGACGTTGCGGCATTGATCCATCCTGGAAACAGTGTGCACCAGACCAGCGGCGGTTGGCGCGCGGCGGATTCATCTGAGATCATAGGTTATTGCAATCAATTGCAACTCACCAGCGGCGGAGGAGGAACGGATGCCGCTCTACCCTTATCGATGCGATCATTGCGGCCTCGAGTTCGAGGTGTCCCGGCCGATGAGCAAGGCGTCGGACCCGGCCAACTGCCCGATGGACGGTGAGCCGGGCGTCAGGATCTTTACCGCACCGGTGCGGCTGACCTCGCGCGGGCAGGATGCGCCGCCCGCACCGCCACCCCAGCAGCAGCCACAGCAGGCCGGCGCGGGCGGCTGGTCTCACTTCGGTCATAGTCACGGCTTCGGTTCGGGAGGACATTCGCACGGAGCGCCCCGCCGCCCCCCGCCGGCGGAGCAGAGTTGACCTGAGCGGTTCTGCGTCGATGGTATAGTGACCCTCAGTGGGTCAGTTCGTTTGGTTTGCGTGAGGGCGCGCTCCGCGAGCGCGCCACCGGGCGGTCGGTGGGCGGGTTGCCCGCTGCTGTGACCGTGGCGTGAGGGAGGGTTAGCCGGCGATCGGCATCGTCGGAGCCGGACGCTTGGGCCGCTGTCTGAGCGTCTTCCTCCGGTCCTGGGATGGCCGTCATTCCATGGTGCTTCCCGCCGCGGCCGAGGATTGATCGCGATGGTCGAAACTGCCGAACCGATCGTACCTGAGGTTATGGCGCCGCCGAGCGGCCCGCGCTACTTCACACGCGAACTGTCGCTCTTGCAGTGGTGCGAGCGAACACTGGATCAGGCGCGCCCGGCCATGCACCCCCTGTTGGAGCGGGTGAAGTTCCTCGCCTTCTCTGACTTCAACCTGGATGAATTCCTCTCGATCCACTTTGCCGATCTGCTCGGTAAGGCCGAGGAAGGAAGCCGCGAGCTGACGCCGGACGGCCTGACGCAAACGGAACAGATCCGGCGCGTCCGCGCCGCGCTGGCGGCCTTCATGGCCGAGCAGCGCCGTGTCTTTGACGAGGAGTTGGTCCCGGAACTGGCCGCGGGCGGGATCCATTTCCGCCGCTACGCCGACCTGACCGCCGCGCCGCGGCGCCGCCTGCACGAACTGTTCATGAGCGACGTCTTTCCGGTCTGCACGCCGCTCGCGGTGGACTCGGCGCATCCCTTCCCCTTCATCTCCAACATGAGCATCAACCTGGGCATCGTGCTCTGGGACGCGAAGGACGGCACATCGTTCGCGCGGATCAAAGTGCCAAACGTGCTGCCGCGATTGATGCCGACTCCCAACGGACGGACGTCCGATCGCGATATCGCCTTTGTCTGGTTGGAGGATGTGATCGCGAACAACCTCGACGCCTTTTTCCCCGGCGTCGAGGTGCGTGAAGTCTGTGTCTTTCGCATCGTTCGTGATGCGGATATCGAGTTGCGGCAGCTTGAGGCAGCCGACGACCTGCGCGAAGAGGTCCAGGCCGGTGTCCGCCGGCGGCGGTTCGGCGAGACGGTTTGCGTCCAGTTGGAAGCGCCGCTGCCAGAGGCGGTGGCGCAGCAACTGATCACCCGGCTCGATGTCTATCCCGAGGATGTGTACGTCACCGGCGGCCCGCTCGGTATGCGTGATCTGTTTCAACTGATCGATCTTGACCGGCCGGACCTCGAGGATCTGCCGTTGATCCCGCGTGTCCCCGCCCAGATCGCGGCGGCCACCGACCTTTTTGCGCTGATCCGCCAGCGCGACCTGTTGCTGCATCATCCCTACGAGTCGTTCAAGCCGGTCTATGACTTCATCGAGCAGGCGGCGGCCGATCCGCAGGTGCTCGCCATCAAACAGACGCTGTATCGGGTCGGCCGGCAGTCGCCGATCGTCCAGTCGCTGCTGGACGCGGTCGATCGCGGTAAGCAGGTCGCGGTGGTGCTGGAACTACAGGCACGTGGCGATGAAGAGAACAACATCGAGTGGGCGGGCGCACTGGAGCGGGCCGGCGCTCACGTCAGCTACGGCGTGATCGGCCTGAAGACCCATGCCAAGGTGGCGCTGGTGATCCGGCGCGAGGCCGACGGCATTCGGCGTTATGTCCACTTCGGCACCGGCAACTACAACAACAATCCCTACGCTGACCTCTCCTTGTTTACCTGCCGGCCCGAGCTCGGCGCGGACGCGACCGAGCTGTTCAATGTCCTCACCGGCCACAGTCACCAGGAGGAGTATGCCCGCTTACTGGTGGCGCCCGTCAGCGTCCGCGCCGGCATCACCGCCGCGATCAGCACCGAGGTTGAACGTCACCAACGTGACGGCGGTGGACTGATCATCTTCAAGACGAACGCCCTGACCGACCTGGATATGGTCGATACGCTCTACCGCGCGTCACAGGCGGGTGTTCGCGTGGAGTTGCTCGTCCGCGGGATGTGCTGCGTTCGGCCGGGCGTCCCGGGGATGAGCGAGAACATCCGCGTGCGCAGCATCGCCGGCCGGTTTCTCGAACACAGCCGGGTCTATTACTTCCACAACGGTGGTGACGAGCGGGTCTTCATCGGCAGCGCCGACCTGATGCCGCGCAATCTCAACCGCCGTGTAGAGACGCTGGTGCCGGTGCTCGATGCCGGCCTCCGCCGCGCCCTCAAAGAGAACCTGCTCGATGTCCAGCTTGCTGATACGGTCCGGGCGATCGAGCTGCATCCAGATGGCGCCTACCGCCCGATCCGCCCCGCCGACGGCGCCCGCCCGTTTGATTCGCAACTTGCCTGGGCCGCGGGGGGACTGAGTTTGATGCGGGGATAGGCCGGGCGGCCCTCACCCCCGACCCCTCTCCCGCCGGGGCGGGAGAGGGGAGCTTAGATCAACCGTGTACCTCAGCCACATCCGCGGTGCAGACTGACCGGTCGACCAGCTGATGCTCAAGGTCATTTCGTGCTCCCCTCTCCCGCCGTGCGGGAGTGGGGCCGGGGGTGAG
>JBFXAN010000173.1:0-13651 GCA_050184225.1 Dehalococcoidia bacterium
AATGGGCTGATGACGATCTGCCCTCACCCCCGGCCCCTCTCCCGCTCGAGCGGGAGAGGGGAGCCTGACCGGCACGTCGCTCCGGAGATGGATTATGCGGTGCTGTTGGGGGGATTCTTCGTGCGGGGTGTATGATGCGGGGGCCGTGTGGAGCGGTTGATTTTGTGAGGTATGAGGGGCAGGATGCCGCGGTTGAGCAAGGTGGTACGGCAGGGGGAGACAGTCGGACGGCGCGGGGGCAGGGGTGAGAGCGGCGTGACCGGGGAGGCTGGGCTTAAGCAGCGGCTGTGGGGAATGGCGGATGCGCTGCGGAACAATATGGATGCGGCCGAGTATAAGCATGTGGTGCTGGGGCTGATCTTTCTGAAGGACATCTCGGATGCGTTCGAGGCGCAGCACGCTCGGCTTGAGGCGGAGAAGGAGGAGGGGGCGGACCCGGAGGACCCGGATGAGTATAAGGCGGCGGGGATCTTCTGGGTGCCGAGGGAGGCGCGATGGTCGCATCTGAAGGCGAATGCGCCGCAGGCGACGATCGGGACGATCGTGGACGATGCGATGAGCGCGATTGAGGCGGACAATGAGTCATTGCGAGGTGTGCTGCCGAAGGACTACGCGCGGCCGGGGCTGGACAAGCAGCGGTTGGGGCAGTTGATCAACCTCGTGAGCGACATTGGGCTGGGGAGTCCGGCGGACCGGGCGAAGGACACCCTCGGGCGGGTGTACGAGTATTTCCTGGCGCAATTTGCGAGCGCGGAGGGGAAGAAGGGCGGGCAGTTTTACACGCCGTCGCATGTGGTGCGGGCGCTGGTGGAGATGCTGGCGCCGTATCGGGGGCGGGTGTATGACCCGTGCTGCGGTTCCGGCGGGATGTTTGTGAGCAGCGAGAAGTTCATCGAATCGCACAGCGGGCGGATCGGGGATATCTCGATCTACGGGCAGGAGTCGAACTATACGACCTGGCGGCTAGCGAAAATGAACCTGGCGATCCGGGGAATCGACGGGCAGATAGCGCACGGCGACACGTTTCACAACGACCGGCACCCAGACCTGAAGGCGGATTATGTGCTGGCGAACCCGCCGTTCAACGACAGCGACTGGCGGGGGGAGTTGTTGAAGGAGGACAAGCGGTGGGTGTATGGTGTGCCGCCGGCGAGCAACGCGAACTTTGCCTGGGTGCAGCATTTCATCTATCATCTGGCGCCGACGGGATTGGCAGGATTTGTGCTGGCGAACGGCTCGATGTCGTCGAACCAATCGGGGGAGGGGGAGATCCGGCGGAACATCGTCGAGGCGGACCTGGTGGACTGCATGGTGGCGCTGCCGGGGCAGTTGTTCTATGCGACGCAGATTCCGGTGTGCCTGTGGATCCTGGCGCGGGACAAGCGAAACGGTCGGTTTCGGGACCGGCGCGGGCAGACACTATTCATCGACGCACGCAAACTTGGCGTGATGTTGGATCGCGTGCATCGGGAGTTGAGCGACGGGGACATTGACAGGATTGCCGGCACGTACCATGCGTGGCGGGGCGATGCGGACGCGGGGCGCGAGTACGTCGATGTGCCCGGTTTCTGCAAGAGCGCGACCTTGGATGAGATCCGCGAGCATGGGCATGTGCTGACCCCAGGGCGGTATGTGGGCACGGAAGCAAGCGAGATGGATGATGAACCATTCGATGAGAAGATGAGGCGGCTGAGTAGACTGCTACACGATGAAATGGACCAGACGTCGCATCTGGATTCAATTATCCGCGCCAACCTGGAGGCATTCGGCTATGGCCGATAGCCCCAATGATTCAGAAACCACAAACATAGTGCTTCCTACATGGTGGAAGGATCTGCCGCCAGAGTGGACGTGGCATCCGCTTGATGACATCTGTATAGAGGTAGTCGACTGTCCGCACTCAACTCCTCCAGTAGTTGAAGAAGGCTCTTACTTGATGGCGCGGACCTCGGACATAGTCGACGGAATATTTAGAGTGGACCTCGCACGAAGGGTTTCGGAGTCAACCTATCACGAACGCATCAAGCGAGCGGAGCCAAGGCACGGTGACATTCTGTACAGCCGCGAGGGTACGTACTTTGGACTTGCAGCCGAAGTGCCCCCTGACACCAAAGTGTGCCTTGGGCAGCGAATGGTATTGCTTCGCCCCGATCCAAGCCAAGTACATCCAACGTATTTGCGCTTTTGGCTGAATAGCAATCAGATGCAGTCTCATATCCATGGACACCGAGATGGTTCCGTTGCGGAGAGATTTAATCTGCCGACGATTCGACGATTGCCCATCTGCATTCCAGACCTGCATCAGCAACAAAGCATCGTCACAATCCTCGGCGCGTTGGATGACAAGATCGAGTTGAACCGGCGGATGAACGAGACGCTGGAGGCGATGGCGCGGGCAATCTTTAGGTCGTGGTTCGTAGACTTCGATCCGGTGCGGGCGAAGGCCGAGGGGCGGGAGACCGGACTGCCAGCAGATGTGGCCGATCTCTTTCCGAACTCGTTTGAAGCGTCGGAGTTGGGAGAGATACCGGCGGGTTGGGGTTGCGTACCCCTTCCGCAGATTGTTGACGTGAATCCTCCCCGATCACTTCGACGTGCCGAACCGGCACCATACCTCGACATGGCGAACATGCCAGCCGCTACTCATGCGCCGACGAGTTGGAGTGAACGTCGGTTTGGTTCGGGAACACGGTTTACCAATGGCGACACGCTGCTCGCCCGCATCACACCATGCCTTGAAAACGGAAAGACAGCTTGGGTTGACTTTCTCGGTGAAGGCCAAGTTGGTTGGGGGTCTACCGAGTACATCGTGCTGAGGCCGAAGCCGCCGATACCAACAGTGTTTGGTTACTGCCTCGCTCGAAGTGCCGAGTTCAGGGAATTCGCGATTCAGAGTATGACAGGGTCTAGCGGGCGCCAACGGGTACCGGTGGATGCGCTGAGGCAGTATTTGCTGGCTGCGCCGCCCGAACCGATAGCTCGGCGCTTCGGAGAGATTGTGGAACTAGTGCTCGCCAGAGTAAGCAGTGCAGTATCTGAGTCACGCACGCTTGCTGCCATCCGCGACACGCTGCTGCCGAAGTTGCTGTCCGGCGAGATACGGGTGGGCGAGGCGGAGCGCCTGATGGTCAGGACCGGCGTATGAGTGACGCGGTGAATATCTATTGTGATGAGAGCGGGCATCTGCCGAATGACCGTCTGCCGGCGATGGTGCTGGGGGCCGTGTGGTGTCCGGCGGAGAAAGCACGCGAGATCGCGGTGCGGTTGCGGGAGATCAAGGCACGACACGGGCATCCAGCTTCGTTCGAGTTGAAGTGGTCGAAGGTTTCGCCGTCGGGGAAGCAGTTCTATCTCGACGTGATCGACTACTTCTTCGACGACGACGACCTTCATGCCCGCGCGCTGGTGGTGCCGGACAAGAGCAAACTCGACCACGAGCGGTTCAACCAGGATCACGACACCTGGTATTACAAGATGTATTTTGAGTTGCTTCATGTGCTGCTGAAGCCGGACGGTTGTTATCGGATCTATGTGGACATCAAGGACACGAAGGGCGCGCGCAAGGTGGCGAAGCTGCACGATGTGCTGGCGAACAGCGTCTACGACTTCCGCCGCGAGATCGTGGAGCGAGTGCAGACGGTGCGCTCCCACGAGGTAGAGCAACTCCAACTCGCAGACCTAATTATTGGAGCGGTGGGCTATGCGAACCGCGGGTTGACCGAGAATGCGGGCAAGGTCGCGGTGGTGGAGCGCATCCGCAAGCGCTCCGGTTATGAACTTACGCGCTCGACGCTGCTGCGTGAGGAGAAACTCAACGTGTTCCGCTGGCGTCCGCAAGGGGCGCATGGATGAGTGATCCGGCCGACTGGCTCCCGTCACTGGTTCGGCTCGAAGAGTACGGAGGGGATTGGCGGCAGTATATCGATGCCGTGTATGCCGTGTTCGAGCGGGACTTCATACAGAACCTGCTGCTCCTTCAGGGCAAGCCTGTTCGCTATCGGTGGCGGGACAGAGGTCAGGATCCACCAGAGCAGAAGGCAAGCACATTCTGGCACGTCGTGACTGCCGGCGGGCCAGACATTGACCGCCTGCCCGACCTACGACGTTGCGAACGAATCGGCTGGATCTGCGCCATGATCGCGGCTGCTGGATCGGGCGGCGTGAATGCGTGGGTAACTGACGATAGGGGCGAACGGAGGGTCTTGATTGCTTTGCCGGATTTCAGCCACGTCGTTGTGCTTGCCGATCGCGACTCGTATGTGTTGCTGGTGACCTCGTATCCGATTGAGGAGGAGCGACGGCGCCAGCGATTTCGGGCGGAGTTCGAAGCGTGGACGAAGGGAAAAAGAAGCTGACGCCGCCCGGAGGGACGACGCCGGTGCTCTTTCCACGCATGGTAGATGAGCTTTACATATTGTCAAATGTCAAGATGATCGTGTCAAAGTCAGTGCGACGCATTGGGGTGGGTGTGGTGTGATGGTTCGCTGATCGCCTCGATCAGCCTCTCACACAGGCGCACGTTTTCGTGGCATTCCGCTGGGTGTTGGTGTGTAGTTATGCAGCCCCCAGAAGTGAGGCGAGCGATGGCCTTTAGCGAATCTGATGTGGAGGATGCGGCGCTCGCATGGCTGGAAGGTTTGGGATACGAGGTACTGCCGGGCGCCGCGCTCTCTCCCGGTGGATTTGAGCCGGAACGACTTGAGTATGGAACCGTTGTGCTCGAGCGCCGACTGCGTTCAGCGCTGGTGCGGCTGAACCCAGACGTGCCCATTGAGGCGGTAGAGGCAGCGTTCAACTCGCTCACGCGTATCGACACACCGATGTTGAGTGCGCGGAACCATGTGGTGCACCGGATGCTCGTGGAGGGTGTAACGGCAGAGTACCGGCGCGCGGACGGTTCGATTGCCGGGACTCAGGTTCGGGTGTTGGACTTTGATACGCCAGAAAGGAATGACTGGCTGGCGGTCAACCAGTTCACGGTAGTGGAGAACCAGCGGACACGGCGGGCGGACGTGGTGCTATTCGTGAATGGGCTGCCACTGGCGCTCATCGAATTGAAGAATGCCGCGGATGAGGACGCGACGATCTGGACGGCGTTCCAGCAACTCCAGACGTATCAGATCGAGATTCCGTCGCTGTTTAGCTACAACGACGCCTTGGTGATTTCCGATGGCGTGCAGGCGCGCGTTGGAGCGCTCGACGCGGGGCGAGAGTGGTTCAAGCCGTGGCGGACGATACGTGGCGGTGAAGATGCCGATCCGCACCTGCCTGAGCTGCAGGTGGTGCTGGAGGGGGTGTTCGATCGGCAGCGGTTTCTGGAGTTGGTGCGGTCGTTCATTGTATTCGAGGACATGGGTGGTGGCGCGCTGGTCAAGAAGATGGCCGGTTACCACCAGTTCCATGCGGTGAACGTGGCGGTGGAGGAGACGATCCGGGCGTCGCAAATGGGGACTGCGGAGGGGATCGCGGAGTCGCGGGGGCGGTATTCAGCGGGGCCGCAACCGGGCAGTGAGCCGGGGGATCGCCGAGCCGGGGTGGTGTGGCACACACAGGGGTCGGGCAAGAGCCTGACAATGGCGTTCTACGCGGGACGGGTGATCCGGCATCCCGCTATGGAGAACCCGACGATCGTGGTGCTGACCGACCGGAACGACCTGGACGACCAGCTATTTGGGACATTTGCGCGGTGTCGAGATCTGCTGCGACAAGATCCAGTGCAAGCGGTGAGCCGGGCGGACCTGCGACGACTGCTGAATGTGTCGGCGGGCGGCGTGGTGTTCACGACGATTCAGAAGTTCTTCCCCGAGGAGAAGGGCGATCGGCATCCGGTGCTGTCGGAGCGACGGAACATCGTCGTGATCGCGGATGAGGCGCACCGGAGCCAGTATGACTTCATCGACGGCTACGCGCGGAATATGCGGGACGCGCTGCCGAACGCCTCGTTCATCGCGTTCACAGGGACGCCGATCGAGCGGACGGATGCAAATACGCGGTCGGTGTTCGGCGACTACATCAGCGTCTATGACATCCAGCGGGCGGTGGTGGATGGGGCGACGGTGCCGATCTACTACGAGAGCCGTCTGCCCAAGCTGGCGTTGGACGAAGGGGAGCGGCCGACGATCGACCCGGACTTCGAAGAGGTGACCGAAGGGGAGGAAATCGAGCGCAAGGAGAAGCTGAAGTCAAAGTGGGCGCAACAGGAGCAGCTGGTCGGCTCGGAGAAGCGGCTGAAGCTGGTGGCGCGCGATCTGGTGGAGCACTTCGAAGAACGCCTGGCGACGATGGCTGGCAAGGCGTTGGTGGTATGTATGAGCCGCCGGATCTGCGTGGACCTGTATCGGGAGATCGTCGCGCTGCGACCGGAGTGGGGTGGCGAGACCGACGACGAGGGCGCGATCAAGGTCGTGTTGACGGGGTCAGCCGCCGATCCGCCCGCGTGGCAGCAGCACATCCGAAGCAAGAGCCGACGGGAGGCATTGGCGAAGCGGTTTCGAAATCCGAACGACCCGTTCAAGATCGTGATCGTGCGGGACATGTGGCTGACGGGTTTCGATGCGCCGAGCCTGCACACGATGTATTTGGACAAGCCGATGCGCGGGCATGGCTTGATGCAGGCGATCGCGCGGGTGAACCGCGTCTTTCGGGACAAGCCCGGCGGCCTGGTCGTAGATTACCTGGGACTGGCGGATGAGTTACGTCAGGCGCTGGTGACGTACACCGAGAGCGGTGGAACTGGACAGACGGCTCTCGATCAGGAAGAGGCCGTCGCAGCGATGCGCCAACATTACGAGATCTGTCTCGGGCTGTTCCATCGCTTCGACTGGTCGAAGTGGATATCAGGAACCGCACGAGAACGGCTGTCGCTGCTGCCGGCGGCGCAGGAGCACATTCTCGCCCAAGTCGATGGCAAGGAGCGTCTTCAGCGTGCGGTTACTGAACTGTCGCGGTGGTTCGCACTCGCTGTACCGCATGATGAAGCAATCCGCATTCGGGATGATGTCGGGTTCTTTCAGGCTGTGCGGGCGGTTCTGTCGAAGGGCCTCTCGGGCGAGCGGAAGTCAGACGCAGAGCTTGACCATGCGATTCGGCAGATCGTGTCGAAGGCGATGGTTTCAGACGAGATCATCGACATATTCGCCGCGGCGGGCCTGCCGAAGCCGGATGCCTCGATTCTGTCTGATGAGTTCTTGGCGGACGTCCGCGCTATGCCGCAGCGGAACCTCGCAGTCGAGATGTTGCGGAAGTTGCTGTTGGGCGAGATCAAGGTACGGGGCCAGCGAAACGTGGTCCAAGCACGGTCCTTCGCGGAGTTGCTCGATCAGGCGGTCCGGCGTTATCAGAGTCGAGCCATTGAGACGGCGCAAGTAATCGAGGAGTTGATCGCGCTCGCCAAGGAGATGCGGGAGGCGAACGCGCGGGGCGAGGCTCTGGGGCTTTCCGACGAAGAGCTTGCGTTCTATGACGCGCTTGAGACGAACGACAGTGCGGTAGAAGTCCTCGGCGAGCCGGCACTCGCGGCGTTGGCACGAGAGATTGCGGTCGCGGTGCGGAAGAACGCCACGATCGACTGGACGCTTCGGGAAAATGTGCGGGCACAGCTGCGGGTGGTGGTCAAGCGCATCCTTCGCAGGCATGGATATCCACCGGATCTTCAGGAACAAGCAACCAAGATGGTGCTTGAGCAGGCGGAAGCGTTGGCGGATTCCTGGGCGGCGAGCATGTGAGGGTTTGGCCTACGAACCCCAAAACTCTCCGTAAGTTCAGTGCAGTGAAATACAGGGGGTCTATGCACGTGGTTATTTTGCCAGCGAGCCGATCTCTAAAATACTGACACTCGGATCACAAGAATATTCCGAATGAGAGACGCGGTTGCGATGCTGCGAAACGTGGCGCCGCCCTCGTCATGATATCGGACCCGGTCGCGACGAGGGCGGCACTAAAGCTGGTACGCCACTCTAGCGCGTGGCAGTCATGAGGCGAGCCCTGACTATTGCATCGTCTTTGCGTAGGCGACGAGTTGGTCGAGGACTTGGCCCCAGCCTTCGTGGAAGCCCATTTCTTCGTGTTGCTTGCGGCCGGCTTCGTCGCGGTGGATGGCGATGGCGGTGTAGCGGGTGCCGGTGCCGGCGGGCTCGAGGGTGATGACGGCGGTGAAGAAGGGGTTTTCGGAGGGGCGGTAGCCGGGGAGGAGGGCGTCGGTCCAGACGAGGCGTTCGTTGGGGACGACTTCGAGGTAGCAGCCGGCGTTGGGGAATTCTTCGCCCTCGGGCGACCGCATGGTGGAGCGGAAGATGCCGCCGGGGCGGAGGTCGATCTCGCAGTCGGTGATCGTCCAGGGGGCCGGGGCGAACCAGTGCTTGACGTGCTCGGGCTGGGTCCAGGCCTGCCAGACCAGGTCAGGCGAGACATCAACGGTCCGTTCGAGGACGAGGTCTAGCTTGGGGTCGGGACTGATTCGTGTGGTCGTTGTCATGATCGCTTCATCTCCTTGAGTTTGGTGAGATAGTCGTCGAGTTGATTGAGGCGGCGCTCCCAGAGGCGGCGTTGGGTGGTGAGCCAGTCCTCCGCGAGTCTGAGGCGATCGGGGACAAGCTGGTAGGTGCGAACGCGGCCCACCTTCGCCGACCGCACGAGGCCACTCACTTCCAAGACCTTGAGGTGTTCGACGAAGGACGGCAGGGCCATATCGAACGGTGCGGCGAGCTCGCTGACGGATGCGGGGCTACGGCTCAGCCGTTCCAGGACGTGGCGGCGCGTCGGATCGGAGAGGGCGCGGAAGACGCCGTCGATGGGCGGGGCGTTCAGGGTGGCGGTTCGTCCGGGCATGGCGCATCAGTTTCCGCCGCGGTTCGCCGGCTGGTAGGTGAGGTTGACGATGCCGTTGTCGTACGACCGGGTGTCGATCAGGGTGAGTGAAGTTGCGTCGTCGACCTCATCGAAGAGGCGCCTGCCGCTGCCGAGGATGATGGGAAAGACCATCAGGTGGTATTCGTCGACGAGGTCGGCCTGTTTCAGTGAGTTGACGAGGGTGCGGCTACCGGCGACGAGCATGTCGCCGCGCAGCTCCTTCTTGAGTTTTGCCACCGCCGCCATCGCGTCGCCCTGGAGGACGATGGTGTTGTTCCATTCGGGGTGCTTGAGTGTGGTCGAGGCGACGTACTTGGGCATGGCGTTGATCTTGTCCGCCATTTCACCTTCGCGATACGGCCAGGCGCCGGCAAAGCTCTCGAAGGTCGTCCGGCCGAGCAGATGCGCTTCGGCCGAGAGCACCTCTTCGAGCTTGTAATCGAACTGCCCTACATCGGGAAACCTCCCTACCCAACCGGTGTGCTTGTAGCCTGGCTCGCCGCCGGGTGCTTCCATGACGCCGTCGAGCGATACGAACTCGGTGACGATGACCTTGCCCATGGGTTGCTCCTTTCTCTCGCAGCCGCCGGGTGGGAGCGGGTGGAACTCTCCAGGTCCATTGAATCCTGGATTTACCCTACGACAGGCTGATACTTAGGTCAAGCCCTTAGTATTGCCAGGGTTTTCCTGACAGCGTTGTCCTTGGAAGTCCGACACAGGGGAGGCGCGTCTCCGGGCAGGTTTCCGGCACAGGATTCGGTAGCGTGTGGTCATACGCAGACGCCCGCGTCGGTATGGTCGGGGAGCCGGAGCGGGCGCAGAGCCAGATGAGGGTGACGCGACCGGCGGGTTTGGCAGGGCTGACGATGCTGTCGCGGGAGGGCCGGCCGCGGGGTGTAGCGGCCGGCGCGGCGCGGTGGAGAGGACCGCGCCGGCAACCCTCGCGGATGGTTCTGCGTCCGCTCCGGCCATCGATCGTCGGTCGGGCGTGTCTGTGAATGATTGACCGCGCGTTGATCGTGGCGCCAACCAGCCGGCGTGGCAGGCGTGGCTGTCCAGGTGATGCGCGCGCAGGACCGATATACATGCGGAGGGGAATGTGATGCGTCGAATTGTCAGGTTGAACGTGCGGGCGGCACTGGTCGTCGGTGCATTCGCACTGGTGCTGACCGGGGCGGCGTGCAGTTCGTCGGACGAATCGAGCGATACCAAGGCCGCATCGTCCGCACCGGCAGCGACGGTGGTGAACGGGGCGATCACGGTGACGGCAAAGGACAACGAGTTTGAGCCGAAGTCGTTCACGGCGCCGGCGGAGACGGCGGTGACCGTGACGCTGGATAACAAGGGAGCGGCGCTGCACAACTTCGCCCTGGTCGATCAGAAGGGGCCGGACGGCAAGGAGATTCAGACGGAGTTGATCGCGGGGGGGAAGTCGGACACGGTCGAGTTCACGCTGCCGGCGGGGACGTACGACTTTCACTGCACGGTGCATCCGGCCGAGATGCGCGGCACGCTGACGGTGTCGTAGGTGGTGGGCGCGGGGTTTCCGGCCGGGGTCGTGCCACAGGCGCTACTCCGGCGTCTGGAGGAGGCCGTGGCGGAGTGCATACTGGACCAGTTCGGGGCGGCTGTGCAGCCCGAGCTTTTCCATGGCGCGGCGCCGGTAGGTTTCGACGGTCTTCGCGCCGAGGTAGAGACGTTCGCCGATCTCGCGGCTGCTGTGCCCCTCGGCGGTGAGGCGGACGACTTCGCGCTCGCGGGGGGAGAGGTCCGCGTAGGCGGCGTCGAGGAGTGATCCGTCGGTGCGACGGGTATAGTCGCGGAGGAGCAGGGCGGCGGCGGCCGGGGGGAGGTAGGCGTTGCCCGCGTGGACGGTGCGGATCGCTTCGAGGAGGTCGTCGGGGGCGGCATCCTTGAGGAGGTAGCCGGAGCCGCCGGCACGGAGGACGGGGAGGAGGTATTGCTCCTCGGCCTGCGCCGTGAGGATGAGCACCCGCGACGGCAGACCGGATTCGGTGATGCGGCGGGTGGCGTCGAGACCGCCACCGCCGGGCATGGCGATGTCCATTAGGACGACATCAGGCCGGAGCGACACGGCCTCGCGGACCGCCTCGTCGCCGTCGCCCGCCTCACCACAGACTTCGATGTCCGGCTGGGTGTGGAGCAGCTCGCGCAGGCCGCGACGGATCAGCCGGTGATCGTCGGCGAGCAGGACACGGATCGACGGCTCAGCCATCTCTTGGCACCTCGACGGTGACGCGCGTCCCGGCGCCAGGGCGGCTGTCGATCCGCAGCGTGCCGCCGACGAGTGCCGCCCGCTCGCGCATGCCATAGAGGCCGATGCCGTCGCTGGGGCCGTGCTGATGCTCGACGGGAGCGAAGCCGCGGCCGTCATCACGAATGGTGAGGCGGATCGACGGCGCGGCGCAGGCCAGGTCGACCGCGATGCGGGATGCCTGGGCGTGCTTGCCGGCGTTGGTGAGCGCCTCCTGGCAGATCCGGTAGAGCACCAGTTCGATTTTTTCGGGCAGGCGCGTCCGGGGACAGGTGTGCTCGAACGTGATCGGGATGCCGAGGCGGCTCGACGTTTCGGCGATATACCAGTCGAGGGCGGCGACCAGACCGAGATCGTCGAGGGCAGCGGGCCGCAACTCGCGGGCGAGGCGGCGGACGCTCTCGACGGAGGCGCGGATCTGATCGCGCAACTCGCCGAGGATCTCGGCGACCTCGGGCGATGGCCCTCCTTTTTCCAGCGCTCCGATGTAAAAGAGGAGTGATGTCAGTGACTGAGCGGTGTCGTCATGCAACTCGCGGGCGATCCGACGGCGTTCCTCTTCCTGGGCGGTGATCACCTGCTGGGAAACCTGATCGACCTGGAGCCGCCGGGCTTCGACCTCGTCGAGCATCGCGTTGAAGGTGTCGGCGACGCGCTCGACCTCCGGATCGGCGAGCACCCCCGGCAGGATGCGCGCGGAGCGGTCGCCGCCGCGGACCTGGGCGATCGCGCGTTCGACGCGGGTGAGGGGGAGGAAGGCGGTGCGGACGATGATCAGATTGACGAGGATGCTGACGGCGAGGGCGACGGCGGTGAAGGGAACGATCAGGTCGAGCAGCGAGGCGTCGGGGAGGGCGCGGGCGCGTTCGGCGGTGATGGCGGTGCCGGTGATCGCGCCGAAGACGACGAGGGTGGAGTTGGCGATCAGCACTTTCTGCCACAGCGGCCAGGCGAGCAAGCGCGCGAGGACGCGCCGCGGCAGGGGTACGGGCGCGAGCGGGGCCGGTGCGGTCGCGTTGACGGCCATCAGGATGATCCTAGCGTACTGGCTCGTTTGCGTCTGCGCTTGGTGATAAGCACCGCATTTCAACACAAAGGGCCAAAGACTTTCAAAGGGCGCGAAGGCTTTCGTGTATTCGGTCATCGATGTAGGTCGCGGCGTCTTGGACGAGGCCGCGGGTGCGGGCGATTTCGTAGTCAGTGGCGCAGGCGTTGCAGAGGGCAACGTCGTCGTAGCGGACGAATCCCGGGAGGGGTTTGGGCGCGTCACAGGCGGGGCAGTACTCGGACACGCCTGGTGGTATGCCACGGTCGAGGTCGTCCTCGAGGAAGAGGTGCATGACATCGCGGATGGCGGCCACCTGCTGCGACGTGAGGGCGCGGGTCGCGGGGGAGACAGCGTAGGCGGGTGGCTCTGCGCCACCCGCATCGGAACGGTGTTCGTGTGCAATCATGGGGAACCTCTTCTCTGGGAGCCACCGCTGTGCGGCTAGGTCACGGTCAGGACCGTGAAGGTCCGGCGACCGGACGGCGTCTCGACCTGAACCTGGTCGCCGACGCGGCGACCGAGGAGGGCGACACCGACCGGCGATGCGGTGGAGATGAAGCCGCGGGTCGTGCCCGCTTCCAGGGGACTGACGAGGACGAAGCTGTGTACCTTGCCGTCGAGGTCGCCGGCGGTGACGCGGCTGCCGACGGTGACGGCGCCGACGGTATCGGCGGCATCGAGCATCTCTTGAGCGAGCAGACGCTCGATCTCGGCGATGCGCCGGCGGATTCGCTGGTGCTCTTCGAGGGCGAGCATGATCTCGATGTCTTCCGCGGGCGCGCCGTCGCGCAGGTCGCGTACATGCTGCCAGCTCTGCGGCTCGCGCTCGTCGCGCAGGCGGTCAAGCTCCTGCTGCAGGCGCGCGCGGCCGGCGGGGGTCAGCAACGTCGTGTTGTCGTATTGAGCCGTCATCGTGTGTCTCCGTTGTCGCGGTGGCCGGGCCGATTGACGCCGATCTCCGGCGGCACGGCCGGCGCCGGCGCACTCCGTTCATAGTGATTCCGTGTGGTTGTTTCAGATACGACGAGCACGGGCGACACCGTCGGACAGACGGCCACCGACAAGGCAGCCACACGCGGAGCGCGGGCCGGCGTGGCACCGTCCTGGTGCATCCGTGCCATCGAGTGACGGCTACTTCAGTGGTTTGGAATCGGGAGAGAGGAAGGATCGGGCCGTCGGTACGAATACCGACAGGCTTCGACGCCGGCAGGAAGGTTGAAGAGTCGTGGAGGTTGTGAGGGCGACCATCGCGGATTCCTCTTGAAGGCCGACTAGTCCCCGGAGGGCAATTCGCATCATCGGAGCGGTGTCGCCGGAGATGTTTCAAACCGGGAATGCTCTGACGATTCCAGTATAGCAGAAGACGAGCGCGGTCGCCGGGATGCCCGGCGGCGGCGCGACGGCGGCGCGTTCCTCGGACGTGGCGGGGCGGCGTACACTCAGGCTAAGAAGTGAGGAGCTGCGCGATGACGACGGTTGCC
>JBFXAN010000174.1:0-13640 GCA_050184225.1 Dehalococcoidia bacterium
CGCCGGGACAGACCACCTGCGATGCGAACCGCACCGCGCTGTGGACCGCCGACCGCGACGCCTGGGCGGCACGCGGTGTGACCGACACGCCGCCATTCGTCCCGTTTGAGGGCAACGTCTTCAACGTGACGGTCGTGTTTCGCGTCGACGCCGGTGATCCGGCGGCGATCCGCAACATCGCCGTCATCTTGGGCAACCCATTCCTACAGATCACGCTAATTAGGTTCGGTGGATCGCCGGAATATGCCGAGATCACCAATCTCGGTGGTGGCGCGCAGGATATGACCGGCTGGTCACTGCGCTCCCCCGGCGCCAACCTGCGCGTCGATTTCCCCAATGGATTCGTGATGCAGGGCGGGCAGGTCTGCCGTATCTACTCGGGCACGCCGGGAGAGAACTCCTGCGGCAACGCCAGCTTCAACACGACGGATGTCTGGCCCGACAACGGTGGGCGCGCTGTCCTTTTCTACGATGCGCTCGACCTGCTCGGTGACGACGTGCTCTATAGTGCCGACCCCAACAGCCAGCCGCCGCCGCCAAACCTACAAGGCACCAACGTGCCGTAAGGTACAGCGTTCGCTGTTATTGCACGCGCCATCGCCGCCGGGTTATGTAACCCGGCGGCGATGGCGATCTCGATCGGCTGACAGGTGAACGAATGTGTTCCTGCTGGAACCGCGCTTACCCTGTACCGGCCCGGTCTGCCGGTGGCCGGCGTGCGAGCATTGAGACCCGGGAAATCGGTGGGAAGAGGAATGGACGCAGGTCCGGGTTCTCGATCACGTCAAAGTCTGCTTCGCTTGCCCAGTGTGCCAGCACCGAGAAGTCTCTGAGGGTGCCGCGCCCGCCGAGCCGGCCGAGCGCCCACGATCGAAACGCACCGGGGTGCTTCGGATCGGGCGCGGAATATTCCCAGACCGCGACCACCCCGCCGGGTTTGAGCACGCGCCGCGTCTCGACGAGCATGCGGATGAACCCCTCACCATCGAGATGCCGGAACACGTGCGCGGCGATCACCAAGTCAAAGCTTTCATCGGCGAACGGCAGCCGCGATCCGCTCCCCGCTACCAACGAGAATCGTCCGGACCGTTCCCTCGCCGCGTGAAGCGACCGTTGCGATAGGTCGACCCCGACCGGCGGCCGCCGGAACTTGATACGTGAGGTCAAGAACTGCAGGTTGGCGCCGCGGGAACATCCGATCTCGAGGACACGGTGCTTTGACTGAAGGTTGACCTTCCGCGGCAGGAGAAACATCGGCGTGTTGACAAGGTAGTTTCCGACCGACGTTCGCAGCGCACGCTGGAGAGCGGCGCCGAAGGAGTGACGCCGCTGCGTGCGGTCGAAGCGACGGGCGACGTGGACCTCGTGTTGGGACAGCTTGGTCAAGGGCACGACTGAACGCCCCTGAATCGAACGCTACGGAGCATCGAGCAGTTGGTCGATCCGGCCAAAGAGGATGCGGTGCGTGTAGGCGCCGACACGCCGCCCCTGCACGGTGCCGTCGCGGCCGATAATGTAGGTCGTTGGAAAGCTACGGACACGATATCGGCGCGCGACCGAACCGCGTTCATCCAAGAGGATCGGATAGGTGAGCGCGAACCGTTCGACGAACGGGCGGACGGTGCCGGCCCCCTCGCGGACGTTGACGGCGAGGATGACGAGGACGTCGGCGCCATAGTGCTGCTGCGCCTGTTCAAAGAGCGGCATCTCCTCACGACACGGCTCACACCACGTCGCCCAGAAGTTCAGTATGACAATTCTACCGAGGTAGTCCGATAGACTCACCTCTTCATCGTTGAGCGTCGTCAGCTGTAGCGACGGCGCCGGCGACCCTTCCTGCGGAGCCTCAGCGTCGGACGCGAGTGGCTCATCGGCGTGGGCGATGCGTCGTTCGGATGAGGACTCAGGCGCCTGCAACCAGACGATCGCACCGGCGATCACAGAGATCACGAGCAGCGGCAACGCCACCCGGCGAATCCACCACCCGGGCGATGTCTTCCACGGCGGCAGCGATTCATTCTCATCCGGCGGAGATTGTGGCTCGACATCCATCACCACCTCCGCGACGGGAGGCGACGCCGGCCGTTCGCATCAGCAGGGGTATTCACGACCAAGGGGCCAAGTCACCAGCCCTAATTCTAACGTAGTGACTTGGCGCCTTGGTCGCGAAATCTCTCCGGCTAGAGACCGGCCATCTGGTAGATCTTGCCCTCGGTCTTGATGGAGGGTGCGATCACCATCTCCGCCTGCTGCAGATCGCGGATCGTACGCGCGCCGCAAACACCCATGCAGGTTCGAAGCGCGCCGATCAGGTTTTCGGTGCCGTCGGTGCGGTCCGTCGGTCCAAAGAGCAGCGTCTTGAGCGAGTTGCGCACGCCGACGGTGACGCGCGTGCCGCGTGGCAGCTCGGCGTGGGGCGTCGCCATGCCCCAGTGATTGCCCTGGGCCGGCGCCTCTTCGGTCGCGGCGAACGGCGACCCCATCATTACGCCGTCCGCTCCGGCGACAATCGCCTTGCACACATCGCCACCTGTGCGCAGACCCCCATCGGTGATAATCGGTACGTAGCGGCCGCTTTCGCGATAGTAGTCATCCCGCGCCGCCGCGCAATCCATCGTCGCGGTAATCTGCGGCACGCCGATGCCCAGCACCTCTCGCGAGGTACAGGCGGCGCCCGGTCCGACGCCGATCAAGACCGCCGAGACGCCCGTTTCCATCAACTCCTTGGTGACGCCGTAGCTGACCGTGTTCCCGACCACGACCGGAATCGGCATCTCGGCACAGAACTCCTGGAAGACGAGGCCCTTTTCGCTCTTGGAGTAGTGTCGTGCGGTCGTCACCGTGGAGGCGACGATGAACATGTCGGCGCCGGCATCCACGGCGATCGGCGCCAACCGCTTCGTCCATGCCGGCGTACACGCGACCGCGCAGGTAGCGCCCGCACCCTTGATGTAACGGATACGCTCTCCAACCAACTCCTCGCGGACCGGCGCCGAGTAGAGCTTCTGCATCAGCTCCGTCACGCGGTCCTTCGGTGACGCCGCAATCTCAGCGAGGACGCCGTCCGCGTCCTCGTATCGAAATTGCAACCCCTCCAGGTTGAGCACACCCAGGCCGCCGTACTTGGAGAGCGTGATCGCGAACCGCGGGTCGACGACACCGTCCATTGCCGAAGCAATCACCGGGATGGGCAACGAGATGTCCCCGATCCGGAGAGAAACGTCGGTCTGTTCCGGGTTGATCGTCACCTGACCAGGAACGATCGCAACCTCGTCGAAGCCGTATGCTCGACGAAGTTGTTTTCCGTGAGGTGATGGCATCATGGGCGGCTTCCTCCGAGGGTGGAGGCGGAGACCGCTCACTGCGGCATCGTGCACCCTCTCGGGTTGTGGGACCAGACGGTCGCCGCCACCAGGGTATTTCTACAAGGATATCAGAGCGATGGAACCCGATTCAACGAAGCCTGACACGGTAGCGTCGATAAAGCGTAACCTGAGCGATTGATGGGTCAGCTTTACATTGTTGCGACGCCGATCGGCAACCTGGAGGACATCACACTCCGGGCGCTCCGTATCCTCGGCGAGGTTTCCTTGATTGCGGCGGAAGATACCCGCACGGCGCGGGTTCTCCTTCGACGGCACGGGATACGCGCGCGGCTGACCGCGCTCACCGATCACAATGCCGCGCGGGCAGTGCCACTGCTGCTCGATGCTCTGGCAGCCGACGACATCGCCCTGATCTCGGAGGCCGGCACGCCGGTGGTCAGCGATCCCGGTTACGAGTTGGTCACGGCCGCCGTCGCCGCCGGCCACCGGGTGACGCCGATTCCCGGGCCATCGGCGGTGCTCGCCGCGCTGGTGGTGTCGGGTTTGCCGGCGCGGGAGTTCACCTATCTCGGGTTTCTTCCGCACGGTGGCGCCGATCGGCGGCGGCTACTCGCCACGGCGGCGACCGAGCCACGCACCGTCGTCGTCTTCGAGTCGCCACATCGACTTCGAGCAGCGCTACAAGATATTTCCGCCGCATACGGCAACCGGCCGATCGCCGTCTGCCGGGAGTTGACGAAGCTCTATGAGGAGGTGTTCCGTGGCACGGCGGTGCAAGCGCTCGATCACTTCGCCGCGCCTCGGGGCGAGTTCACAATCGTCCTGGCAGGGGCCACAGACCGGGAGCCGGTCGACGAGCCGGCGGCGTTGGCGGATCTAGCGGTGCTCAAGCGCAGAGGCAAGGGGGCGCGCGAGGCGACCGAGGAGGTCAGCCGGCGGTCCGGCATCGCCCGCCGCCGGCTGTATCGAGCATGGCACGAGCTGAAGGAGTGAGCCGGTCGATGCTTTCCGTGATCGGTATGCTAGACTCGGAGAAATGCCAATCAGGGAACGACCCCGCGCAGTGCATCGATGATCCAACTGTTCGATACCCACGTCCATCTCCAAGATCGTGCCTTTGATGCAGACCGGAGCGAGGTGCTTCGCCGTGCCGCCGCCGCCGGTGTGACCTCGATGGTGGTGATCGGCGAGCGTGAGGCATCGAGCGAGCGGGCGGTGCGGCTGGCCTCAGGCGGCGGGTGGCTCTGGGCGGCGGCCGGAATGCACCCGCACCATGCCGCGATGCTGGACGCAGGCTTCATCGAGCGCTTGACGGTGATGGCGTCTGGTCCCCGTGTCATCGCGATCGGCGAGATCGGACTCGACTACCACTATGACCGCTCGCCTCGAAACGTCCAGCGGCATGCGTTCGCGCTGCAGCTCGAGGTGGCGTCGGCGTTGGATATGCCGGTGTCGATTCACTCCCGTTCGGCGCTTGAGGACACCCTTGGCATCATCGAATCGTGGAGCCACGGTCGCAGGCAACGGGGAGCCGTCGGCCCCTTGGGCGTGATGCACTGCTTTGGGTACGATGCGGCGGCAGCGGCACAGTTTGTGGACCTTGGATTTATGATCTCAATACCAGGTACTGTCACCTACACCCGCGCGGACGAAATACGGAAGGTGGCCCGAACCGTGCCCTTCGAATCGCTGGTAATCGAAACCGACGCCCCAGTCCTCGCGCCGCAATCACACCGCGGGCGGCGCAACGAACCTTCGTATCTGCGGGAAACAGCTGAGCGTGTGGCGGTCCTCCGGGGCGTCAGCCTTGATGTACTTGCCAATCAGACGAACGCCAACGCACACCGCCTGTTCCGGCTCCCGCACGAAGCTGATTCCCAGGCCGCTGTGGAGAGTGTGTCCGCGTGAAGGTTCAGTCGCTCTACGGCTCAGTCCATGAGGATATCGCGCTCGTCGAAGCGCAGTTCGACCTGATCAAGCAGGTTGAACTGGCGCCGCTGGCGCGGATGCTCGATCATGTGCTCGGCGCGGGCGGCAAGCGCATCCGGCCGGCGCTCGCTCTGCTCGGCGGCACGTTCGGCACCTACGATCTGGATAAGCTGGTCCCACTGGCCGCGTCGATCGAGTTGCTGCATACGGCAACCCTGGTACACGACGATGTGATCGACGCGGCGGCGACCCGTCGGGGGCGTGCGACGGCCAATCATCTCTATGACAACGCCGTCAGCGTGATGATCGGTGACTTCCTCTTCGCCCATTCGGCGGACCTGATCGCCCGGATCGGCAGCGTGCGGGTGGTACGCCTCTTCGCGAAGACGCTGATGCAGATCGTCACGGGTGAACTGGACCAGGATGTCGGGTCATTCGACGCGAGCAAGCGGATCTCGGATTACCTCAACCGGATCGGCGGCAAGACCGCCTCCCTCTTTGGCGCCGCCTGCGAAGGCGGCGCGATCGCGGCGGAGGCGCCGGAGCCTTACGTCGAGGCGCTGCGCGACTACGGCTACAACCTCGGCATCGCCTTCCAGATCGTCGACGATATCCTCGACTTCACCGGCGATGAGGCGGTGATGGGCAAGCCGGTGGGCAGCGATCTGATGCAGGGGACGTTGACTCTGCCGTCGTTGCTGGCGATGGAGGCGCCGGCCGGCAAGGCGGCGGTGACCCGTCTCTTCAGCGCTCGACGCAACAAGGCCCAACTCCTCCAGTCCGCGATCGAAGTGATCCTCGAAACCGACACGATCGCGCGCTCGCAGACCTTTGCAGAGGGATATGCGCAGCGGGCGATCGCGGCGATCGAGCCGCTCCCAGACACACCGGAGCACCGGACGCTCGTCGAACTGACGCACACCGTCTTGTCTCGGGATTCGTAGAGACCGACAGGCGACCGAATGCCTGGGCCGCCTCTCGACTTACACGTCCAGCTGCGGCGGGCGCTTCTTGACGCGGGCCTCATAGGCCGCGCTGGCAGCTGCCCGTTCCTTCTGCTCAACCGTCTTCCGCTTACTCTCTACGCGGCGGCGCTCGCGCTCGACGGCAAGCTCGCCCTTCGCCTTCTTCGGCTTCGGCTCCGGCTTGTTAATCTCCGGGTGCTCGTTCGGGCGAACGGGACCGGTGATCAGGTTCTTGACCTCTTTGCCGAGATGCCAATAGGTGCCCTTGTCGGGGATACGACGCGGATAGCCGTCGCGATAGGTGAAGGCGTTGAAAGCGGTGGGCATGATCCGCTTGCCCTCTTTGTTGCAAACAGGACAAGGGCATGGCTCCGATGACTCGCGGATCGGACGGAGCGCCTCAAAGATTCCGTCACACGGTTCGCAGTAGAATTCATATACCGGCATGTTGGGCACCTCTCGTGGTATGCGTCTATGGTACGGGAGTGGCGGCGGGAGGGATTGCTCCGGCGAGATACGGCCGGCGTAGCTCCCGCAGGAACTGGAGCGAGCGCGGCTCGCGCTCGAGCTGGCGGTGGACGGCGAGGCGCAGCAGCGACTCCAGGTCGGACATCAGGGTCTCGCCGAGCCGGAGGCGGGCGACATCGGCGTAGCCGGACCGGAGCATCAGCCGCAGCACCTTGAGCAGCGTCACGCCGATCGGTGGCAGGCCGGAGCCGGCCGGGCGGCAGGTGGGGCAGACGGCGCCGCCGCCGGCCACGCTGAAGTAGTTCGTCACCGGCTGCAGCGCCTCGCCGCAGGTAACGCACTGATACAGCTGGGGACGGAAGCCCGCCTCCTGGAGCAGCCGCGCCTCGAAGTACCGCAGCGTCAGGTCGACGTGCTCGCCCTCGCTGAGGTGGCCGAGCGTCTCCACCAGCAGACGGTAGATCGAGAATGACTCCTCACGCTCGACCGTGAAGCGGTCCACCAGCTCGGCGGCGTAGAGTCCGCCACCGAGACGGCGCAGGTCCTCACGCATCGGCAGGAAGGTGTGGAGCGCGTGTGCCTGGGTGATGATGTCGAGGTTGGTGCCGTGGGCGAGGAGCAGCGTGCTCTGCATCAGCGGCTCAATATGGCCGGCCTTGCGGCTGGTGGGCTTGCGCACGCCGCGGGCGACCGCATCAAACTTGCCACGGTCGGCGCTGAGCAGGGTGAGGACGGAGTCCGCCTCTCCCATGCGGCGCACGCGTAGGACGACTACTTCAGTGGTGTAGATGCGCTGTGGACGCATGGCGGGTCCAGTCTAACCGACAGGCTGCCGGTTCTCCAGCGCGCGGGTGAGCGTCACTTCGTCGGCGAACTCAAGGTCGGCGCCGACGGGCAGGCCGCGGGCGAGGCGGCTTACCTTGACGCCGAGCGGCGCGATCAGGCGTTCAAGATACATGGTCGTCACGTCGCCCTCGGCGTTCGGGTTGATCGCCATGATGACCTCCGTGACCGAGCCGTCACCGAGGCGGGCGATCAACTCGCGGATCTTGAGGTCTTCGGCGTTGACGCCGTTGAGCGGCGAGAGGACGCCGTGAAGGACATGATAGCGACCCGTGAAGACGCGGGTCCGTTCCAGAGCGAGGATATCGAGCGGTTCCTCGACGACGCAGATCTGGGAGGTGTCGCGGGTCGTGCTCGCACAGATCGAGCAGGGGTCAACATCGGTGATGTTCTGACAGGAGGTGCAGAAGGTGATGCGCTCCTTCACGTCGAGGATCGCCTCAGCCAGCGCGTGGGCTTCCTCGGAGGACGCGCGGAGGACGAAATACGCCAGCCGCTGCGCGCTCTTCGGCCCGATGCCGGGCAGCTTGTGAAACTCGTCGATCAGCCGGGCGACCGGCGCGGCGGCGACGGAGGAAGGCTCTGGCACAGGAGGCTCCGAATGAGCGATTAGCTGTTAGTGCGATCGGCTAATCGCTAACGGCTAACAGCTATATGCTAACATGCACAGACGTTTATGTCACATGCCGGGGAGCTTCAGACCGCCGGCGAGGGGTCCCATCATCTCATTCTGCTGGGTCTGGAGCTTCTCCAGTGCCTCGTTCATGGCGGCGACGATCAGGTCCTGCAGCATCTCGACGTCGTCGGGATCGACGGCCTCGGGGTCGATCGTGACGGACTCGACCTTCTGGTTTCCCTTGATCACGACCGTGACCATGCCGCCGCCGGCGGTCGCCTCGATGCTCTGATTGGCGAACTCCTCCTGTGCCTTGAGCAGTTGCTCCTGCATCTGCTGGGCCTGCTTGAGCAGCGCGTCCATGCCGCCCATGCCGCCTGCACCGCCACCACTGCCGCCCTGCCGTCGCATCTGCCGGTTCATCCGGACCTCCTACGAGCCGTTGAGGGGACGTGCCCCGAGCTTGAGCGCCTCGTCCAGGAGATGGCTGGGGCGCGATGGCTGCGCCTTCAGCCGGTCTTCAACGTCGCTCTGTTGAATACAGTGTACCGCGTAGGTGCGGCCGAGGACCTGGGCGACCGCTTCCGCAAGGGCGCGGAGATTATCGCTTCCGGGGGTGAACTTCGCCACCTGTACCGGATAGGGAAAGCCGAAGGTGACGGACTCGGCGTCGATCGCGACGATATCGCCGGGGTTGATGTGAGCGGCGGACCGCCTGATCGCCCGGAGCCGCTGGTAGATGTCCCGATAGCGTGAGCGGGCTTCGGAGAGGGAAGGCTGTCCTCCGGCATGCGTCGGTTCGAGCGTCTCTGGCTCTGCCTGGGCGACGTTGGGTTCGTCGTCGGGCATGGCGACGGCGTCCTCGTGTGGTGGGGCGACCGGCGCCGAGGTGGGTGGCAGCACGGCTTCGACGTTCGTCGGGGCAACCGGTGGTGAGGGTGTGGTGTTCGATGACGGGCGGGCAAGCTTCTCCAGGAGCACGGTCTTCTGGTCGGCGGACGCTGCCGGCTCGATTGCCGGGGGATTTGGGGCGGCCGGTGCGGGATCGGGGGAGCGGTGGGTCCGGCGGGCCTCGGCGAAGGCCGGCGCCTGGGGTTCCGCCGGTTCCGGGCGAAGGGCGACTTCGACCAGCGCCAGTTCGAGGGGAAGCGACGCCTGCGGGTCGGCGCGGAAGTCGGCGCTGCCGAAGGCTTTGAGGGCGCGGGTGATGGCAGGGAGGTCGGCGTGGGCGGCGAGTTCTCTCGTTTGCACCTGGAGATTTGCATCGAGGCCGGCGTCCTCGACACCGGCGCGGAGCAGGAGTACGGACCGGAGGCGAGCGGCCACCTCCCGTGTGAACTGGCGCAGGTCAGCGCCATCGTCGCGGATAGCGGCGATCAGGCTGAGGCCGCCGGCAAGGTCGCCGTCGATCGCCATCCGTGCAAGCTCGAGGGCGCGGGCGTCGCCGGCAAGCCCGAGGCCGACGCGCGCTTGCTCGGCGGTGATCGTGCGGCCGTAGGCGGCGACGAGCTGTTCGAGGAGGCCGGTGCCGTCGCGGAAGCTGCCGGTCGCGGCGCGGGCGACGACGGCGAGCGCATCGTCATCGATAGTGACGCCCTCGGCGCCGGCGATCTGGCGGAGATGGGCGGCGAGGTCGTCAGGGCGGGCGCGGGTGAGGTCGAAGCGCTGACAACGGGAGACGATCGTCGCGGGAACGCGGTGGGCGTCGGTGGTGGCGAGGACGAAGATGACGTGTGGGGGCGGCTCCTCGAGTGTTTTGAGGAGGGCGTCGAACGCCTGCTGGGTGAGCTCGTGCACCTCGTCGATCAGGTAGACCTTGTAGCGGCCGCCGGCAGCGGCGTAGCCGACGCGGTCGCGCAGCTCGCGGATGTCGTCGATGCCGCGGTTGGAGGCGGCGTCCATCTCGACAAGGTCGAGGGCGCGACCCTCGCGGACGGCGACGCAGGACTCACAGCGATCGCACGGCTCGCCTTCGACGGGGTTGGCGCAGTTGACGGCCTTGGCGAGGACACGGGCAGAGGTGGTCTTACCGATGCCGCGGGGGCCGCAGAGCAGGTAGGCGTGGGCGATCCGACCGGAGGCGACGGCGTTGCGGAGGGTGCGGGTGACGTGATCCTGTCCGGTGATCTCGGCGAAGGTCTGCGGGCGCCACTTACGGTACCAAACGGTGCGGTCGTCATTCACGGGGCTTGCGGTGACCTCCGAGGCGGGTTGGGGATACAGCCTCGCCGGAGACGAAAATGGGCGGTCCGCCGGTACTCCACCGGCCCCACCCAGCGCCATTATAGGTCCGGGGCGATGGAGTGACCAGGGGAGTGCCGGCGCCGCATCCCTCGGGTGACCGGCGTTTGATCGAATCGAATTTTTTCTTGCGCTCACTTCCGCGTTCATTTTTGTCGATTGAGGCGGTTCCGCAGATTCGATTCCGGCGCTCCTGTTTGATCGTTTGCATTGATCGTTCGAGTGCAGACCGGATGTTGCTGTGCCGCCGAACTACTCGTGCCAATGCGGGAAGCATATCGAACGTGTGTTCTGAGTGGCAATCGATGGATGTCACTCGGAGCGGCCATCAACAGACATACGGTACAGACTCTGGGCGTGGGACGAGGATCGCTGCTTGGGACGGTTGACTGTGCGTCGCGAGCGCGAGGCGTGCCTCATCAGGTGTGCAGCCGATGAGCAACTTCACCTCGGCGTCACGCTTGGCGACATCGACGGTGACGATCGCCCCGGTCACCTGTCGCTGGGGCAGGCTGCCGCGCCAGACGTCTACACCCTCCCCATCGATGGCGGTGGTTTGCGCCAGGTAACCGTAGTCCAGGGGGTACACGACGTCGGGCATACGCGGATGCCTGCTCCCTTTCGGGCGGTCGATAACGACTTCGCTGGCGGCCACAAGGTCGTCGGCGAGTGACCAGAACCGTGTATCCATTCCTCGATCCTCCTCTACCGGCGAAGGACGTATGCCTGAATTCATCGATTCGGCCGCGACCGTGCGTGAGCGCGCGATTGCGTGAGCGGCATATTGCCCAGGTCTTGGAAGAAGCGAAGGAGGTAGCCATCGGGGTCCTGCACGATGAACTGGCGGTTGCCGAGCAGGGCCGTGTTGCGGCGATACCGCTTGTCTTCCAGCGGGAGATAGATGGGCACACCGGATGCCTGGACCTTTGCGTATAGCGGTCCTACGGCGGACACCTCGATCTGCAGGTTGATGCCGCGGCCATATGGAAAATCAAGTTCGCCAGCGAGGAACCGACGTCCTGTCGATTGCTCGATCATGATCTGGGCACCATCCAGGTCCAGATATGCGAACCGGTCCTCAGGGCGGGAGTAGAGCACGGCGAAGCCGAGGATGTCGGTATAGAAGCGCAGGCTGCGCTCGAAGTCGGAGCAGATCAGTTCGGGGACGAGCCGCGCATGTCGCACGGACGCAGGGTATCACGGCACGTTGCTGCCCGGCTCGATACCGAAGCGCTGTTGATATTGCGCGAGCCTGGCCTCCAGCTCCGCGACGGACTGCTCCGCTCGTTCGACGCGCTGCCGTTGGGATTGTTCGGCCTCGTCGGCGGTGGGGATGAGTACGCCGTCAGAGGTGGCCCAGCGCAGCCAGGTCGCCTCGATGTCTTCGACGATGCCGTGCCAGCGGACGAGAGTCAGGCCGGTCTGGCGGCTGGGGAGGCCGTCGTGGGTATCTGGTTCCAGGGGCAGATATTCGCTGCCGTGGAGGATGAAACCGGCCCGCTCGCCGCTGAAGGGGTCGTACCAGAAGTACTCGGGCACGCGGAGGCGGGTGGCGTAGATCTCCTTCTTCAGGGTTCGGTCGGTCCGTTGGGTGCTCTCCGATAGGATCTCGATGACGAGGTCCGGGCCTTTGCCTTCCTGCCACGTGACCCAGCTCTTGCGCTCGCGCTTGGTTGTGCCGGTGACGACGAAGACATCCGGGCCACGGAAGTCCTCCGTCAGCACCTGGTCGGGACTGAAATAGACGAACATGTTGGCGCCGACGTAGACATCGGCGCGATCGGCGAAGTGGCGTTTTGCCGGCTGCGCGAGCAGCGATATCTGGACAGCCTGGCGTTCATTGTCCAACGGCATTCCATCCGAATCGGGCAGGTCGTCTTCGGTGGGCGCCCATGGCGGCGTCTCGGTTTCGGTTTGAATATTGGTCATCGTGCCTCTCCCCGATCGCAGCCCCCACTCAGCCGGCCGGTCCCACAGATTGACGATACCATGCGAGGCGGGTGGGAGTGCGCTTGCTCCACAGGCACGGGGCCGAGACACTTGGGCGCATGGAACCACAATCGCGATTCTTTATCTCACAGCGTCTCACGTTGCATTACGTCGTTTGGGGAGATGAGCGGCGGCCACCGGTGCTGCTGATCCATGGCGGCCGCGACCACGCGCGCAATTGGGACCGGGTGGCCGAGCGGCTGCTCGATGCTTACTGCGTCTACGCCGTCGATCTACGCGGGCATGGTGACAGCGCCTGGGCGATTGGGAGCCAATACAGCATGATCGAACACGTCGCCGACATCGCCGCGTTCTTCGACCACATCGATCGGGACCCGATGATGCTTGTTGGTCACTCGCTCGGCGGAGGCGTGGCGTTGCAGTTTACCGGTGTGATGCCCGAGCGGGTGCAGCGGGTTTGCGCGATCGAGGGTTTAGGGCCGGGGATTCGCTCGCCGCGGCCGGCGCATGTGCGGATGCGGGAGTGGATCCACTCGATGCGGGAACTCGAGCAGCGGACGCCGCGCCGCTATCCGACGATCGAGGCGGCGACCGAGCGGATGGAGCAGGCGAACCCGCACCTGACGGTGGAGATGGCGCGGCACTTGACAGAGCACGGCGCCCGCCGCCATGACGACGGCACCTATGGCTGGAAGTTCGACAACTACGAACGAGCACATTCGCCGTATGAGTTCAACATCGCGGACGCACGCGAGATCTGGAATCAGATCCGCTGTCCGGTGCTCCTGATCCGCGGGGACGAGAGCCACGCCCGCGATCCGGAGGAGGATGGCACGGCGAGCGCCTTCCATGTCTATCGGTCAGTGCAGATTGACGCTGCGGGACACTGGGTCCATCACGACCAACTCGACGCATTCATGGCCGAGCTGCTTCCCTTCCTCAAGGCAGATGTGGGGTAGCGGCAGGTAGGAACGACGAAGGCGCCACGACACCACGATGAATAAGAGACGTGGTGTCGTGGCGCCTTCGTCGGGCGTGGCTGTTATTCGCCATGCTCCGTGGCGCCGTTGCTGCGCTTGCGGCCGCCGAGCAAGGCGAGCGTGGCGGCGATGATGGCGACGGGGATGGCGATGTACATGACGATCAGCAGGATGATGCCCCAGAGGGTTTCCATGGATTACCTCTCCCCCGTCCCCTCCCCTCGCAGGGGAGGGGAGCCTGGTTCAAGCGTGGTTTGCCAGCGTGGACCCATCCACCCTCAGTCTGCCGCGTCGTTGTTGTTGACAACCGACCCTGGTCAAG
>JBFXAN010000175.1:0-13596 GCA_050184225.1 Dehalococcoidia bacterium
GCAGCCCGACCAGGTCGATCGGCTCGTTGCGGCTGCCGTCGATCGCTTCGGCGCGTTCGACATCCTCGTCAACAACGCGGGGACGAACCTGCGCAAGCCGGTGCTCGACATCTCGATCGAGGAGTGGGATCAGATCCTCAACCTCAACCTGCGGAGCTACTTCCTCGTCAGCCGCGCCGCCGGACGGCACATGGTCGAGCGCGGCAGCGGCCGGGTGATCAACATCACGTCGATCTTCGGCGCCGTCGCCCTCGCCAGCCAGGGACCATACGCCACGAGCAAAGGCGGCATCTCCCAGTTGACCAAGGTGCTGGCGATCGAGTGGGCGCCGCACAACGTCACCGTCAACTGCATTGGGCCGACGTATTTCGAGACAGAGATGACCCGCCCGCTCTATCAGGATCCGGAGCGGCGGAGCTTCATCGAATCGCGGACGCCGATGGGCCGCTGGGGACAGCCGGATGAGCTGGCCGGCGCCGTCATCTTCCTCGCATCCGACGCCGCCGGCTACGTCACCGGTCAGACGCTCTACATAGACGGCGGTTGGCTTGCCTGGTAACCGCCCCTGGGAGCGTGGGCATGTCACGACAAATGGCTGACGAGAATGCGGTTAGGGACAGCGACATCCGAAACCTTGTCATCCTGAGCGACAGCGAAGGATCTCGGACGGAAGTCTGACCACCGAGATCCTTCGCTCTGCTCAGGATGACAAATCGGATCATCGACGCACTTTCAAGTACGCCCTAACAGAACGGCAGCGACGTCTCAACCTTGTAGGATTCGGTGATGCCCTCGGCCAGCGCGACGTTGACCTTGAACGGTGGCGTGCGCCCATACACCGCCCGATACCATGACTCCGACAGCAGCGCGACGGCGTCGTTGAATGAGAAGCGATCGACGCTGACTTCTTCGTGCGTCGCAAAGAAGCGAAAGGCGAAGAACTCAACCATCGACGACAGCGCGGCGGCAAGGAGGACGGGGTCACACGGTGGGATGCGGTTGCTCTCCATCAGCCGCGTTAGGCGACCGGCGATGCGATCCTCGAACCGCCGGCGGTGGCGGCTGTAGATCTCGCGGATCTCGGTATCGACCAGCGACAGCGCGAAGAACTCGCCGATGATGTTGGTCCGCCGCGCCCACACGCCCAGATAGGCGCAGTTGGCAAGGATGATCCGGCTGTACTCATCCTTCTCCGGATAGTGGCGTCCGGCGACGTCGTACATCTCGTTCATCACCGAGTCGGACAGCTTCATGAAGATGTGGCGTTTGTTGCGGAAATAGAAATAGAACGTGGCGCGCGACACGCCGGCGGCGCGACGAATGTCGTCCACGGTGACATCGTGGTAGCCGCGCGAGCCGATCAAGTCTCCGGCTGCCTGGAGGAGCGCCTCATAGGTTTGAGTGTCTGCGCCAAAGCCGCTGTCTCGCCGTGCGGCGCCGATCGATGTCTCAGAACTCATTGACGCAATCTACCTCCCTGTCGCTGGAACCGCTGATCGCCGCCGAGCATCCCATCCGCTCGCATGATAACGGTTTCATCGGCACTTGTCTGATCATTCCGTCCAGCCACGGCCATTGTATCTCCGAACGAACCGTTCTGACGAGAGGACTGAACACGCTGTATGATGACATGCAGCGGCACGCTGGCTCGCTCAAGAACGCGCGGCCGTTTCCTGATCGTCCGTGGGAGCAGGAAGAATCGGTCCGCCCGTCACCGCTCCTGGGTGAGCCGAGCCAGCAGGGTAAGCGCGCGCTGCATCGAGGCACGGGTGTCGGGTTCCAGCAGCACCGGCGTCACCGCAACCTCGTCAATGCCGGCGGCGCCGAGCGACTCCAAGCGCGCCGCAACCTGATCCTCGTCGCCGATCACCGCGACGGCGTCGATCATCCGATCGCTCCAGGTGCCCGCCGCTGCCTCCGCCAATCCGGCTGTCACCAACATCTGCTGGTAGAAGGGCGCCTGCACATATCGGGCGAGCTGCGATCGGACCGCGGCGCGGGCCAGATCCGGGTTGTCGCTGACCGCCACCGGAATCCCCGCCACTAGCGGCGGCAGAGGACGGCCCGCTCGCTCCGCTCCCGCCCGCATCGCCGGCAACGCGGTCCGCTCCAGATAGTCGGGTGGGCACAGCCAGCTGACGGCGCCGTCGGCGATCTCACCCGCAAGCCGAAACGCGCCGGGGCTGAGCGCGGCGATCAGCACCGGCACCGCCGCGTCGGGCGTTGCGAACCGGCCGCGGGCGGTGTAGTACTCGCCGGCGTGATCGACGGCATCGCCCGCAAGTGCCGCCTTGAGCACCGTCACGTACTCGCGCAGACGCCGCAAGGGCGCCCGCATCTCGATCCCGAACGTGTGCTCCATTGATGGCCGATGGCTCGTGCCAATACCCAGCCGCAACCTGCCCGGGGCGAGCGATGCGACGGCCAGCGCCTGCTGCGCTACCGCCAGAGGATGCCGCGGAAACACCGGCAGCACGCCCGTCCCCAGCGATACCCGCTCCGTCTGCACCGCCGCCGCCGCAATCGAAATGAGTGCGTCCGGTCCCGTGCCCATCGTCGGAATCCAAATGCCGGACAACCCCATACGTTCGGCCCGCGCGATTGCCGCGACCGTTCGCGGCGCGTTGATTCCGGAGACGTTGAGCGTCAGTGCTGGCATCGGCATGGTCGGTATCGTCACTCCCTCGTCGGCGGCTCGACTGGTGATTCCACACCCTGATTGAGGAGCATATCACTCGCGCTCGATCCCGGCGGCACGCCCCATTCGGTGGAACCGCCGATTATCGCACGCTGGCGTCGATCATCGACGTGCCGCATAATCGTCGGTATGGATACCAACGACACCAAGCCGGTCTCCCTCCTGATCTTCTCGGACTTCGTCTGACCCTGGTGCTACATCGGCCTCGTCGAGGTTGAACGGCTCCAGCAGGCATACGACCTAGACGTTCAGTTCGCCCCGTTCTTCCTCGATCCGACCACGCCGCCCGAGGGCAAGCCGCGCCGGCAGGTGACCGCTCCCGGCGACCCGCCGACACCGATCGAACAGCGTGCCGCCGGACTGGGCATCACCTTCACCCGTGGCCGCACCTGGACCTCGAACTCATACCTGTCGCTCCAAGCGGCGGAATTCGCCGCCGAACACGGCGACCCGTTCCGGTTCCACCGGGCGATGTTCAAGGCCTATTTCGAGGATCTCGAAGACATCGGCAACGTCGACACCGTCGTCCGCGCCGGCGGCGAGGCGGGTTTGCCCGAGGCCGAGTTGCGCGAGGCGCTCACCGCGGGACGCTACCGCGATGAGGTCGACGAAGGTATCAGGTGGGCGCAGCAGGTCGGCGTTACCGCCGTGCCGACCTTCGTCCTTGGCGAGCAATTCGGCATCGTCGGCGCGCAGGAGTTGCCCGTCTTCGAGAACGTCCTGCTGACCAAGTTCGGCCGCTCACCTACGCAATGAGTGAACCGGCGTGCCTCCTCGGATGTGGAGTACCCTGCCCGCATGGACCCCGTCGATTCTGTCACACTGACCGGCGTGGTCCGGCAGGCGCTGGGCGACCACCGGACTGAGGTACTTACCTGGCAGCGCGATCCGATCCCGGTGCCGGTGGGCAGCGCGTTCACCGCGGGACTCTCCCGCGTGAGGGGAACGGCAGAAAGCGGCGGTCGGCGCCTACCCTGGTCCGCCGTGCTCAAGATCGTCCACCGGCCTCCGGGGACCACAGCGTATGACCAACCCGGCGGCACACCATACTGGCGGCGCGAAGCCTGTGTCTATGAATCCGGCCTACTTGCGGACCTTGGCGGAGGTCTGTCCGCCCCGCGTTGCTTCGCTGTGGTGCCACAGCATGACGAAACCGTTGCACTCTGGTTGGAGGACGTGACCGACCATCACGATGAGGGCTGGCCCCTTCCGCTCTACTACTCCGTCGCGCGTCACCTGGGTCAGTTCAACGGCGCGTACCTCGCTGGGCGCCCTCTACCGGCCGCGCCATGGCTGGCAACTGAACCACTCCGCGCGTGGGTCACGTCCCAAACCGGATCGGTCGACCTGATCGACCGGCCGGGGATTTGGAGTCACCCGCTCCTCCGGCAGGCGTTCCCGGTTGCGATCGCCGGCCGCCTGCGCCGGCTCTGGGCCGAGCGTGAGACGTTCCTCGAAGCACTCAGGCGGCTGCCGCAGACCTTCTGTCACTTCGACGCTGGGCACCACAACCTGCTGCCGCAACCCGCCGACGGCGGAAGCGGGCGCACCGTGGCGCTCGACTGGGAGTGTGCCGGTATCGCCGCCGTTGGCGAAGAGATCGGGCTGCTGATTTCCTCGCCGTTCATTCGCAACGCGCATCACCCATCCGCGATTCCGCGGATTCGCGAGTTGGTGTTCGAGGGCTATCTCGACGGGCTACGCGATGCCGGGTGGCATGGTCCCTGCCGCGACGTGCGGCTCGGCTTTGCCGCCAACGCCGCCCTCCGCTTCGTCTTCAGAACGACCGGGCTTCGTGATGTCATCGACGAATCGCGGCAAGCACGCGAGGAGCAGCACTGGGGTTGCTCTTTTGAAACCTTGATGGAAGGACGAGCGGCGCTCACCTATGCACTGCTCGATCTGGTCGATGAGGCACGCGCCTTGATGGAATAAGCCCAAGACGTGTGTCCCGCGCCATGTCATCCTGAGCGAAGCGAAGGATCTCGGACGTTGTCTTACCTTCGAGATCCTTCGCTTCGCTCAGGTTGACAATTTACGCCTGCGCTACCGCCTGCTTCCGGTAGCGCGGCATGACCTCGGTCGCCCAGAGCTCGACCGACCGCATCGCCTGGGCATGGCTGAGGCTGCCCCACTGGAACGAGCAGACCATGTAATTCGCCCCGGTCGCGGCGTATTCATCCATGAACACCCGCACGGATTCGGGTGAACCGGCCATCACACCGGGGGCGATCTCGCCGGGATGCCGGCGGCGTTTCGCCCGCTGCTCCCGCTCCGCATCGGACAATTCCTGGAGCGACGCCTCCAGGTCGCGCCGTTCCTCGACGGCGAGGTGCCGCTCCGGTTGACCGCGCGGACCATCGCCGGAGTCCGTTCGACCGAGCAACTGCGTCAGCCGGCGACGCTCCGCCTCCAGCCGGCGCGGGGTGCCCAGGTTCCAGCGATACGCCTCCCAGGCTGGACCGGCCGCTGCAACAGCTTCCTCGTCGGTTTCGGCAATGACGATGTGCGTCACCAAGCCGATCTTCGGCTCCGTGCCCTGGCGGGTGCGCGATCCTTCGCCGTTGAAGTGCGCCCACAACCGTTCATAGCGGCGGACGTTCGCCTCGAAGGTGTCGAGGCTGCCGACGATCACACAGTTCATCCCACCACGCGCCGCCGTCTCCGGATTGCGCATGTACCACAGCGGCGGATGCGGCGTCTGCCTGGGACGCAGCCGCATCGGCACCTCATCGAAGTCCCAGAAGCGCCCGTGGTAGGTCAACTCGTCATGACTGAGCCCCTCGACGACGATCGCCAGGTGCTCGTCGTAGCGCGCCTGGTTCGATTCCTCATCCGACTCCTGCCCCCAGAAGTACGCCTCGAGCACACCGCCGCGGCCGACGCCGATCTCCAGCCGCCCATCGGAGAGATGGTCGAGCATGCTGATCTCCTCGATCAGCCGCAGCGGATGATGGAGTGGCATCACATAGACGCCGGGACCGAAGCGCAACCGCCGCGTCCGTTGCGACGCGGCGGCGAGGAAGACGTTCTGCGACGGCGCCATGCTGTGCACGGCAGGCGTGTGGTGCTCGGCCAGGTGATAGCAGAAGAAACCCGCCTGGTCGAGCGCTTCAAGCTGGATCAACCGCTCCCGGTAGAGTTGATCCAGCGACACGCCCGGCAGGTGCTCGATGTGGTCGAATATCCCGAACTCGATCCCCTGGTTCATCGGCGCATCAACTCCACTTCCAGCCGGTCCCATCAGTGCGCGGCGGCATAGTGCTGTGCCAGCAGGTCGCTGCCGAAGTCACCCTCCGGATCGCGCCAGACGGAGTGGATATGATTCACCTCGTCCTGGATGTTGTCGTATTCGACCAGGAAGCGCGGTCCCTGCAGCCGGTAGTAGTGCGGTTGCCGGCGCTCGGCGCCGCCCGCCCAGGCGAAGTGCACCTGCTCCAGCCCAAGCTCTTGCAGCCGATCGCGTTCAACCGCCGCCAGTTCATCCGGCATGCGATTGACGTACTGGTGGATCAGGGCGGTCAACGCTTGTCGCTGACCGGCGTTCATCTCTGAGGCAGCCAGCCCCTTCGGCGCGGTCGTGTAGCGAATCGCCTCCAAGTTCTCTGGTGTGAACCCAAGCTCCTGCCGCACCCGCTCGCCGGCGGCACGCCGCCGTTCAAGGTCGGTCCCGGTGAACTGCTCCCGAAAGATCTCCCAGCCGCTCGGCGGAATCTGGCCGTCTTCGACCGCCGACCGGTTGCCCGTGACGATGTCCCATGGCGCTGCCGGCGAGATCACCGCGACCGCACGCTGCCGATCGTCGAGTAGATGCAACAGTTCCCGCGCGAGGTCTTCCTCACCCGCCAGCGGGCGCAGCGTGCCCGGACCGACCAGCGGCGACTCCGCCGGATTCGCGCCGAAGAACGTGGGCGTGGGCGCGACGATCCGGCCATCGACGAGCGTGTAGTGCAGCGAAATGTGATGACCGCCGAAGCGCCAGCCCCAGGGCGCATTGCCGCCCGGCTCGCCGAAGATGCTGATGTAATAGAGCTGCGGGTCGCGGCCGCGCTCGCGGAAGAAGTTCGTCCGCCAGCCCTCCTCACGGTCGAGGGTGTTCTCCAGCCCCATGATCGTCGAGGCGGCCACATAGCCGGGATAGCTCAACCCGGTCGCCACCAGTTGATTGGTCCGTTGCTGCTGCGTCGGCGTCATCTCGCCGAGTGGCAGCCCGCCGTGGTCGGTCGGCGTGTAGTACCAGCGTCGCCGCTCGGCATCGTCGGGAAACGAGAACGTCGCCTTCTGTCGCTGGTCCGGCGACAGCGATGCGAGCAGGTTGGCGGCTGCCTCCGCCATCCGCTCGACGACAACCCTGGTCTCTGTCTGTGTGGTGGTCATATCTTCCTCCCAAGTGACCTCTCTCGTGGCTCTGCTCCCTAGAATATCGCGTTGTCGATGGACCCGTTTGAAGTCCGGCCACCTTGTGAGCCTCATCCCGATCGATTGCCGCCTGAGTCCGCGGCTCGATCACGCTCGATCAGTGCGTTTGAAGGTAGCGTTGGATCGAGCACCTTCCGCGCGCTATCGCCATCAGAAACCGGAAATGTGCCGGGGTCGAGCAGGCCGAGTTGTGTCAGCACCGACGCCTGGTCCCAGTAGATATGCTCAGACGCCACCCTGCCGTCGCGAACCTTCACGATCGCGACGACCGCCGCCTCGACCGTTCGGCCGGTCGGGGCCAGCCCCGGCAGCATCCAGGGCATGTCGATACTGTGCGTAAAGCGGATCACCATCTCGTCGACGACTCGCTCGACGCCGATCGTCCGTGAAACCTCCGTGATCGTGAAGTCAGGCGGGATGCATGGAATGAACTGCGTCGCGTAGAACTGCCGCACCTGCTCCCGGCCGGCGCCCCCGGTCATGACTGGGACATGATTGACGACCGGGTCATCCGTCATCGTCGTCATCGTTGCGTCCGCATCCTTGACCACGAACTCGCCGCGAAGGTGTAACTCCCACACATCGTTCATTTGTTGCTCAATTGGGGTGAGTCCCGCACTCCCTTCGGCTGGTCGATCCTGTGACACGGGATGTCCTCCCTTCCGCCGCAACATAAAGCCTGAGGTCGCGCCCGCACAGGAGCATACACCGCTGAGCAATCGCCGGTATGACCCAGTTCTCGCCTCGAGATGCGTAGCTATCCGATGAATTTGAGCACCGCATCACTGACAGCCTCCGGCGCCTCCAGCGCGACGCCATGCCCACCGCCGTCGATCACCTGAAGCCGCGCGGTCGCGATCGCATCCACCAGCTGCTCGGCATAGCTCCGCGGCGTGACAATATCCTCCGCACCGACCAGGACGAGCGTGGGCGTGGTGATCGCAGGAAGCCGGTCGAGGATATCGCCGGTCGTATGCCGCCGGCACGCCTCCGCCTGCGCCGCCACACCGGCGGCGGTCGGCGGGAAGCGGTCCGCCAGCGCGTGCTGCACGATCGTTTCCACGGCATCCAGCCGCGCCATGAACGCCGGACTATAGAGCCAGGGCAGCATGCTCAGATGAAACGCCGCCGCCTCCAGGGCCCCTGCTTCCACCTGCCGATAGCCCTGCGTCATCGCCGTCAACCATCGCTCGAACGTCGGATGAGCACGCGCAACCGACGCGAGCAACACCAGCCGGTCAACCCGCTGAGCGCACGCGAGCGCCAGCTCCTGGGCAATCATCCCACCCATCGACCAACCAAGGACATGTGCCCGATCAATGCCGAGCGCGTCAAGCACAGCAACAGCATCATCCGCCATCTGCCGTGTCGTGGTCACCGCTTCGCTCATCGCCGATCGCCCCATCCCCCGGTTATCGAGCGTGACCACACGAAACGAAGCCGTCAACGTGGCCAGCAATGACCGCCAGATCGAGAGATGCGTGGCAAAGCCGGTGAGCAGGAGCAACGGCTCACCCGCCCCCTGATCTTCGTAGTAGAGATCGACATCATTGGCGTGAACAAACGGCATGCCTTGAACCCCTTCCCCGCCACGCTCACGTTGACGGAAGCGTAAGCGAACGCCTATCGTTCTGAACAGAGGTTCAGCATGGCCCAGATCCGAGAGGCGCCGGCCGCGCCGCCGTCCGATGTTGTCCAGACAACAGGGCGGCGGCTTCGTCTTCCGCGCACCTTCGCCGCGCTCCGCAACCGCGATTATCGGCTGCTCTGGCTCGGTACGCTCGGCTCCTTCACGGCCATGCAGATGCAGCAGGTGGCGCGAGGCTATCTCGCCTACGACCTCAGCGGTTCGGCGGCGGTGCTCGGCGTCGTCGGTCTCTCCTTTGGCTTGCCGCAGCTGATCTTCTCGCTCTTCGGCGGCGTGATCGCCGACCGCGTCAAGAAGCGGAACCTGCTGCTCGTCACGCAGATCTGCACCGGCCTCGTCGCCCTCGCCACCGCCGTGCTTGTCGCCACCGATATCATCACGATCTGGCAACTGATCGTGCTCGGCGTGCTTCAGGGGACGATCTTCTCGTTTAACATGCCCGCCCGCCAGGCGTTTCTCGCCGACCTGGTCGGGCCGCCTGAGATGATGAACGCGATCGCCCTCAATAACGCCGGTATGAACGTCACCCGCATCTTCGGCCCGGCGCTGGCCGGATTCCTGATCTCCGTCCCGTTCGTCGGATTGTCGAACGTCTTCTATTTCATGGCGGCCTGCTACCTGCTGCCGGTGCTGACGCTGTTCCAGATCCGGCCTCGATACGCCGGCGGTGGCCGTCCGAAAGCGCCGATGGTGCAGGAGTTTGTCGGCGGCCTCAAATACATCGCCGGCCACGAACTGCTCGGCATGCTGCTCTTGCTCGGCCTGATGCCGATCATCCTCGGCTTCCCGTATCAAATGCTCCTGCCCGTCTTCGCCTCGTCGGAGGTCCATAACGTCGGCGCCCGCGGCCTCGGTCTGATGTCGGCCTTCACCGGCGTCGGCGCCCTGATCGGCGCGCTCGTCGTCGCGACCGCGACCGGCGTCCGGCGGCGCGGCCGTCTGCAATTGTTCGCCGGCGCCGGCTTCGGCGTCAGTTTGCTCATCTTCGGCCTGGCGCCGACCTTCCCGCTCGCGCTCCTGGCGCTTGCCGCCGTCGGGTTCACCGGCAGCGTCTACCAATCGCTGAACAGCACGCTGATCATGACCAGCACCGAGCCGGCCTACTACGGCCGCGTGATGAGCGTGAACATGATGGGCTTTTCTCTGATGCCGATCGCCGCGCTGCCGATCGGGGTGATCGCCGACCGTCTCGGTGCACCGCAGACGATTGCGCTCTGTGGCCTGGCCGTAACGCTTTTCATCGTCGGCGTTGCTACCTTCGTCCGCAGCTATCGCCGCATCGAAGTCGAAGTGCCCGCCCAGCCACACGGCGGCAGACCAATGCCGTCCGGCAGCTGATGGGAAGGTTCACCACCAAGGCCCCAAGGCACGACGTCCACTGTGATCTCGGCGCGTTCGTGTCCTGGTGGTGAGAATTCAGATCGATCGCAGCCGTCCACAAGGAGATCGTCGATGGAGAACGTAGAAGGGCTCGCGTTTGAACGGTCGGGGAGCATCGCCACGATCAGACTCAATCGCCCCGACAAGCTGAATGCGATCACCTGGACCATGGTCAACGGCATCACCGAGATCGTGCGGTCGTGCGGCAGCGACGACGACGTGCGCGCGATCGTGATCACGGGCAGCGGCCGGGCGTTCTCATCCGGCGACGACATCGTCGGCGGCATGGGCGAGCGGCCCACCCGCATCGACCTCAGCACCGACCGCGGCCCCCACTACGAGATGGTGAAGACGATCCTCGGCGCGCCGAAGCCGGTGATCGCCGCGATCAACGGCCGCTGTCACGGCGCCGGCTGGGTGATCGCCCTCTCCTGCGACTTCCGCGTCGCCCGCTCCGACATCCTGATCGGCGACATTCGCTCGGGCAAGGCGATCTTCGCCAATCAGGGCGTTGGCCTGCTCCTGCCCCGCCTGATCGGTCAGTCGCGGGCGATGGACCTGCTCATGACCGGCCGCGTGATCGACGCCGCCGAGGCCGAACGCTACGGCATCCTCGCGCGCGTCTGGTCGCCCGAGCAGTGGCAGCAGGAACTGGACGCCTTCAGCCAGGAACTCGCCGCCGGACCGACCCGCACCTATGCCGCCTGGAAGCTCAGCGTCAACCGCTCAGTCCTGCTCGATCTCGACGGCTATACCGACTACGAGCGCTGGCTCAACCTGATCCTGCGCGGCTCCGAGGACACCCGCGAAGGCATCGACGCGTTCCGCGAAAAACGACCACCCCGCTTCAGCGGAAGATAGATCACGCCGACCGGCTCGTTCCGCGGGCCAAACTGTCATGCTGAGCGAAGCGAAGCATCTCGCGGTGAGTCTCGTACCATCGAGATGCTTCGCTTCGCTCAGCATGACAAGCATTGACCGCTGTGGTTGGGAATGGTTCCGACGTGCAACGCCGCCGGATTACTATTCCGCCTGCATCGCCTCCATGATCGAGCCGGGCGACATCGGCAGGTGTGCCAGCCGGGTGCCGGTCGCGCGGTAGAGCGCGTTGGCCAGCGCCGCCGGCGGCGGCACGATGCCGACCTCGCCAACGCCGCGCAGGCCGAAGGGATGGCCGGGGTTTGGCACCTCAATCAGCACAGTGTCGATCATCGGCAGGTCGAGCGCCGTCGGCATCCGATAGTCGAGGAAGCTGGCGTTCCGCATCGTGCCCGCGTCGTCATAGACGTACTCCTCGTTCAGCGCCCAACCGATGCCCTGCACCACACCCCCCTGCATTTGCCCCTCGACGTAGCTGGGATGCGCCGCCTTGCCCGCGTCCTGGAACGCGGTGTAGCGCAGGATCGTCACCTTGCCCGTGTCCGGATCGACCTCGACATCGACGATGTGACCGGCAAACGCCGGACCGACACCGCGCGGATTCGAGATCGCCGATGCCGTCACCGGGCCGCCCGTCCGCAGCAGCCTCGCCGCCACCTCTTTGAACGTCAGCCGTTTCTCCGGGTCGGTGGTGGAGGTGAAGACACCCGTGTCGAACTGCACCTCCTCTGGCGTGCACTCCCAGATCAGCGCCGCGCGGGCGATCATCTGCTGCTTCACGTCCTCGGCGGCGGCGATCGCGGCGATGCCGGTCGAGAAGGCGGTGCGGCTGCCGCCGGTGGCGCCGGTCCAGCCGATCGAGTCGGTATCCGCCACGGATGGTGTCACATCTTCGGCGCGCAGACCCAGCACCTCCGCCGCCTGCATCGCGATCGCCGCGCGGGAGCCGCCGATATCGACGGAGCCGGTGATCACGCCGATCGTGCCGTCGGCGTTGACGTAGATCGTCGCCGACGACTGATTGCCGGCGTTCGTCCAGAAGCCCATGGCGACACCGCGCCCGCGGTTCGGACCCTCGATCGGAGCGTTGTAGTGCGGATGCGCCCGGATCGCCTCCTCGATCTCGCGGCACCCGACCTGCGGCAGGCGCGCGCCGCTCGGTAGGCGGTCGCCCTGCTGCGGTGCGTTGCGCAGCCGTAATTCCATTGGGTCGAGATTCAGCCGCTCGGCGATCTCGTCGATCACCGACTCCACGGCGAATGCCGCCTGCGGCGAGCCGGGCGCCCGATAGGCCGCCACCTTCGGCTTGTTACAGACCACGTCGTAGCCATCGACGAGCAGGTTCTCGACCCCGTACGGCGCCAACCCCGTATTTGCGCCGGCGCCCACGGGCGACCCCGGATAGGCGCCCGCCTCGTAGACCAGATGAAGCTGCGCCGCCGTGATCCGGCCGGTCGCATCGGCGCCGATCTTTGCCCGGATAAAGGTGGCCGAGGTCGGCCCGGTCGCCTCGAACACATCCGTCCGGCTCATCGCCAACTTCACCGCCCGGCCGCTCTTCCGCGAGAGGATCGCGGCCACGGGGTCGAGATAGGTGTTGAGCTTGCCGCCGAAGCCGCCACCGATCTCCATCGGGATGACCTTGACCGACGACTCGGGGATGCCGAGGATCGCCGCCGTCTGACTGCGTACCGTGAACGGACCCTGGGTGCTCGTCCAGACCGTCACCTTGCCATCCGGCGCCCAGAAGGCGGTGGAGCTATGCGGCTCGATATAGCCCTGATGCACGGTACTCGTCGTGAACTCGCGCTCGACCACCACCGTCGCCTCGGCGAAACCCTGCTCGATATCGCCCTGCTTGAATTGGAGGTGGCTGGCGATGTTGCTGCGGACGCCGGTGTCCGTCCCGCGCGAGAACCGCTCCGCCAGCGAGCGCGTGGTCAGGTCATCGTGCAGCAGCGGTGCGTCCTCCCGCATCGCGTCGGCATAGGTGAGCAGCACCGGCAGCGGCTCATACTCGACCTCGATCAGGTCGAGCGCCTCCTCGGCGATACTGGCGGTGGTCGCCGCGACGGCGGCAACCGCGTGACCCTTGTAGAGCACCTTGCCCCGGGCGAGGATGTTCTCCGCGAGCATCCGGCTGTTCCCCTGCGTCTCGCCGAAGTCGATCTCCCGCGCCTCGATGATCGGCAGGTCGGCGGACGTGGCCACCGACTTCACGCCGGGCAATGCCTCCGCCTTGCTCGTATCGATCCGGACGATCCGGGCGTGGGCGTGGGGACTGCGCAGGATCTTGCCGTGCAACATTCCCGGCAGGGTGATATCGGCGGCGTATCTGGCCCGGCCAGTCACCTTGTCCAATCCGTCGTGCCGGATCGGCCGCGTGCCGAGCACCGAATAGGTGCGCGTCGCCACCGGTGTCTCTTCAACCGTCGTCATACCGCTCCATTCCTCCCTATCACCGAATATCCAGCAATCGACATGGCGGTGTCGTTCGTATCTCGCTTCACTCTAGAGAATGTAGGGCGGACTCGACAGCAGCGTCCAGTCTCCGGAAAACCCCTCCCCCCGC
>JBFXAN010000176.1:0-13561 GCA_050184225.1 Dehalococcoidia bacterium
GGTCGATGGCAGGCCGCACATGCCTTTGCCGCAGGAGCCCTCGACGTGGGCGGGGAAGACCTCGACCCAGTCGGGAAGTGCGAGCAGCTTCTGGATGCTGTCCCAAAGGGCGCGTGCTCCCTCTTCACCGCCGAAGTCTGGCCGGCCGACATCGCCGACGAGCAGCGTGTCGCCGGTGATCGCCATCGACGGCTCCTCCGCGCGGGCGTTGTTGACGACGAGCAGGGTGATCGACTCCGGCCGGTGGCCGGGCGTGTGCATCACCCGCAGGGAGATGTTGCCCAGCGGCAGACTGTCTCCGTCATGGAGGGGTCGAAATGGATAGTGGACATCAGCACCGGCGCCGAGGCAGAGCTCTGCGCCGGTGCGTTCGGCGAGCCTCCGCGCGCCGGAGATGTGGTCGGCGTGGATATGCGTGTCGATCACGTATTTGATGTCGAGGTGACGTCCGTGCGACGTGTCGAGATACGGTTCAATGTCGAGCGCCGGGTCGATCACCGCCACTTCGTGACTGTGGTGCGAGCCGACGATGTACGACGAACAGCCGCAATCCTCGTGCAAGATTTGCTTGAAGTACATGTCGGGCATGGCGCATCTCCGGCGGTGTGGTGGCTCGCTCCTGGGTATAGTTTAGCGTGGGCGTCAACAATTTGGGGGGTCGGCCCTCACCCCCGACCCCCTCTCCCGTCGCGACGGGAGAGGGGGAGCCATGCTTGGCCGGGGGTGCCAGTATGGTGCATTTGCATTACTGGCAGTTGAGGGCTGTGCGGATTGCGGTGGCGTCGGTGGTGAATTGTTGCGCTTGGGGCGATGGGATCAGGCGGAATCGTTGGTAGAACTCGACTTGAGTGATGAAGCCCTGGAGCATGCCGCAGGCGGCAACGCCACGGCCGGCTGCCACCTGCGCCCGCGCCGCGCGGACGAGGTGGACGAGGCTATTCGCCGGATCGACGCCTGCCACCGACGCTTCAAGGTCATGCAGCATGTCGGCGGGAACGGCCGGCGGCTCGCCGGAACCGGGGCCGAAGGTTACGGGCGGTGATGCCGTCACCGGGAAGATGAGCACCGGTGTCGAGCCGGCGTTTGGCGTGAACTCGACCGACTCCGTCAGTGGACCGGCCGCGCCGCCGGTGATCCGTACGGTGAAGGTCGTGCCGGCGGGACAGGACCGCACGAAGACGCTGCACTGCGCCTGGGCGCTGCTCTGGCTGCGGACGAGGCACACCAGCGATCCTGACCCGGTGCAGCCGGTGACGTGGCTGCCGGCCGGCGATGCGACCGTGTCGTGGATCAGCACGCCGCTGTTCACCGAGCCGGTGAGGGTGAGCGTGCAGACGGTTTGGGCGCCGACCGCCGGGTTCGCCGGCGTGCAGGACTTGGATGGCGGCGTCGTCCAGCGGGTGAAATCGAGCGAGAGGTTGGTCATGCCACCCGGCAGCGCGCCGAGCTTCATCGTCCCGCCGCTGTAGGTGAACTCGACGAGCGCATCCAACCAGGGAACGGTGAGCGATGCTTTGCCGCCGCTCGTCCGTGTCTGGGCGATCACCTGGCCCAGCCGCTTCGCCGTCACCGTGCCGTCCACCGGGGTTCCGGCCGCCGACGCGCTGATCGAGAGGGTGATCGTATCCCGGATCGGCGCCAGCGGCGGCAGTGTCCCGGAGGAGATGAAGGCCGCTGCTTCCGACGCCGCCGCGTCGATGATGCAGAAGTGATTGAAGATCGGATCGGTGACGTAGGTGCAGTTCGACGTCTTGAGAACGGCGCCGATCGTCTGGGTCCGCGAAACCGCGAACCAGCTGGGGACAAAGGCGTCGACCGTGTTGGCGAAGTTGAGCTGGCGGGCCTGTCCCATCCGCTGTACCGTCGCCGGCTGACGCAGAGCATCGACGGCGGCGCTTGTGGCAGCGGGGACGAAGAAGAGGAGATTGCACGACTCGGCCTGGATGTAGGTGAACAGCCCCACCGAACCGTTGCAATAGACGTTCGTCACATCGATGTCGGTGTTGTCCCAGATGCCGTTCACCGGCGAGTCGAAGGTGAGCACCGGCACGTTCGGATGCGTCGCGCCCCAGTAGGTGCTGACCGCACCGCCGAGGCTGTGGGCGATGATCACGATCGGGGCGTTGCCGACCTCCGGACGTGCGCGGAGGGACTGAACGAGCTCGTCCATGCGGGCGGCGGACTGGGCGAGCGGCTGGCCCGTTTGCGCGCCCGTATACGGCTGTGGCACGCCGCTTGCGAGCCCGGCGTACGAGAAGGGTATCCATGCGATGCCGCCGCTGCACGGCACGAGTGGACTGCCGGCCGGCGGCGTTTGCGCGCATCCGAGTAGGGTGAGGACCGGGTCGAAAGTGCTCGATGCTCGGCCGTAGGCGTCATAGCAACCGGAGAAGCTGCTGATCGGCGGGCAGGATTGTGGATTCGACTGAAGCGGGTCGATGCCGGCGGCGACGATGATCACCTTGCTGACGGCCGGCGTCTGAGCCAGCGCTGGCGCGGGCGCCAGCGCGGACAATCCGGCTCGGCTACCCGCGAGATCAGAATTGGCAACGATCGCCGCGAAGCCGGCGAGCATGACCCAGAGTGCGGTACGGATCGCTTGTCGAAAGCGTGCGGGCATAGTGCGGTGTTACATTCCCTTTCGTTCGTTTCGGGTTAGGGGAACAGCCGGCTGGGGAGCGTCGGAAACTGCTCGCTCGTCGCGCACCGGCCTTGATGCTCCACAAACTCTCGGATGCCGGTCGGTGTGATCGCCGTGTCGTTGCAGGTCGCCGCCGGCACGGCGAACGGCGGCCTCGCCGGCAGCGCCGAACCGGGTGGCCGCTGGCCCGGCTCGCCCGGAATCCAGGAGAGGACGATCAGTCCATCGCCGCTGCGCGTGCTGGTGCCGATGGTGACGTTGGTTACCGAGGAGGCCGTGTAGGACTGGCCGGCGCCGCCGGCACCGCCACCGCCGCCGCCCTCATCGGCGCCGTGGCCACCGCCGCCGTTGAGCGGATAACCGCCGCCGCCACCACCACCACCGCCGCCGTCTTCGAGGACGCTGGAGCCGGTGCCCGATCCGCCGATCACCCCGGAGACACAGGCGCCGCAGCCGCCATCGCCGCTGCCCGGTCCTGTGCCGCTGTTGCCGCCATCGGGCGCCGTGCCGGCGTCGCCGCCATTGCCACCGCTGCCGGTGATGCCGGCGCCGCCACCACCACCACCGCCCGCCGCGACGATCAGCGGCGACCCGGAAGAGGAGCCGGCTGGTCCCGGCACCAGGGCGCTGCTGCCGCCGCCGGCGCCACCGTCGTAACCGCTCGCGCCCTCGGCGTGGCCATGGGGTCCGCCGTCGGTATAGCCGACGCCGGTGTTGTCGCCGTGCCCACCGGAACAACCGACGATCACGGTGAACTGCTGACCCGGAGTAACTGGGAACGTCCCCGATACGGAAGCGCCGGCGCCGCCGGTGCCGCCGCTGTGGTATGCGTACCCGACCAGCGTGGCCTGAGCGTTATGACCGCCGTTGCTGCTCTCCCCTCCGGCGACGCCCTGGGCGCCCCACGCCTCGACGTCGAGCCGGGTGACACCGGCCGGCACGGTAAAGGTGTCGATGTCGTTGCAGTTGTTGTAGGTCGCGGATTGGCCCTGACTCTGCGCTATTGCTGCCGTCGGCGGTCCCACCAGGGGACTTGTGAGCAGGGTGGCAAGGAGGGCGATTGCGCCGAGCACGACGCCGCGGCGTAGCCGTCTACGGTCAGGAAGAAGTCGCGTCTTCATTCGTGGATGCTCCTCTCGTGTATTTACTGCGCCCACCTGGACGCTGAGTTGCTGTCCCGGCGTCATCGGGGTGCCGTTCGTCTAGACCGTGAAAGATTGGGAGCCGTCGACACAGCAGAAGGTTTGGCTTTGCTGCACGCGCAGCGCCCGGCCAGCGATCTGAGGAGATGGGGACGACGCTGCCGGACCGGACCGCGACGGTTCGGTCTGAGATTGATGGCCGTGGACGATAGAGCCGGCGACGACGCCGCGGCGGATGACGCGCGTTACGATGATCAGACCCGGCAAGCCTCTCGCTTGTCAGAGTCACGGTGGGTGACCGCGTCCGCTGGGGATCGACCGCGCGACCATCAGTGTACGAGATTGGTTGGGAGCGAGCGCAAGTCAGGTGAAGTGGATCGGCACGACCAGCGAGGTCACCCAGATCGCCGCGACGAAGATCGCCAGGGTGCCGGCGATGATCGCCGTCGCGCGGCCCGGCGGCACTTTGGTTGGCTCGGTCATGCCGCCCGCCATGTGCTCGCCGGCGGGCATTGTCATTCCTTCAGGCATGTTCATGCCGTCGTCCATCTTCATACCAGCAGTCATCGGCGTCGCGCCGGTCGCGGCGGGAGAGGGCATCGCCGACATCATGCCGTGCTTGATCCCGCGCCTCACCATCCACGAATTGATCGGATAGGCGACGAGCATCCCCGCCAGCGTTGCCAGTGACATGATTCCCCAGAACTCCGGCCGGAGCGGATTGTCACCGCCGGCGATGTGTTCGATCGCGATGAACTTCACGGGGAGCATCCCGGTCATCACCATGTTCATCGAGACGGTTTCGGGAAAGAAGCTTCGTCGGACGGCGGCGAGGTACCGGCCGTGGTTCATCACCGTCATGAAGAGCGATTGGAAGACGAACAGGCCGACGAGGAAGCCGGACGCGTACTCGACGATCAGGTCGATGCCGTTGGGCAGGGTGAGCCGGTAGGTGAGGGTCGCGGCGATGATGATGCCGGTGGCGTCGCCGGCGACGCAGTGCATCAGCGACCCGACCGACTGTTTCCAATGGGCGGCGATGTACTGGTCGTGGGTGCCGGGGAGTGGTTGACGGCACGATAGCAGGAAGATGAATAGACCGATCGGGCCGGTGTAGAGCACGACCAGGATCCAGGCGAGCTTCATCACCCAGGTAGCCGGCGTGTTGGTCTGCAGATCCCAGACGAGGAAGACGAGCGAGCCCGCCGTCAGGATGTACCAGAGCAGCAGCATGCCGTCGATCATCAGCGATCCTTGACTACTCGGTTCGGAGTGCCTGGGCGTCGGTGCTGCCGGCGAGGACACGTACGGCGAGCAGGAGCGCGGCGCCGAAGATCACGAGCACGACGGCGACGCCAGCCGCGACGACCGTCCAATCGGTTTGCAGAATGAAAGGCGGCACGACGCGGTTGCCGTCTTCAGTGACATTGAGAAAGGAGAGCATCTGCCGGCCGACGACCAGGCCGAGGTAGGCGCCGGCGACGATGCCGAGCACGACGACGAGCGCGTACTCAAAGGCGAGCATTCGGAACACCTGCCCCTTGGAGAGGCCGAGCGCGCGAAGCACGGCGAACTCGACCCGCCGGCGCTGGACCGCCATCCACAACGAAACGAGCAGCGCCGCGCCGACGAGCACCAGCACGGCGAGAAAGGCGACGAAGAGGATGCCGCTGCCTCCAGCGGCGATCAAGGGGTTGCGCTCGATCGATTGCAGCGCCTCCTCGCGGTCAAGGACGGCGGTCAGCCGATACTCCGGGGATGCGAGGGCGGTCGCCAGGGCGGCGCGGTCGGTGTCCGGCTGTAGGGAGAACCAGACTTCGGTAGGCCGGCGCACGCTGCTATCTACAAACGAGTTGACCCAGGCGATGAGCAGGTCGCGGTTGACGACGACTGCCGGTCCATTGCTGACCGATAGCGTGGGAAAGAGGTCAAACGTGTCGCGAATGACGATCGGGATCAGCGCGTCGCCCGCCTGGATCATCGTTTGGGCGCCGGGACCGAGCCCGGTCGCGCCGGAGAAAGACGAACTGACCAGTGCAGGCAGGGGGACATTGGGGTCCTGGACATAGATGCCGCGCACGCCGCTGCTTGCTCCGGTGCGGAAGGCGAACTGTCCGGAGGAACGCCCGCTATGCGGATTGTCGCCGGTGATGCGGAATGCATCTTGAATCGTCTGCCGGTTCGGCAAGGCAGTCCACTCGACCGTGCCCTCGAAGCCTTCGACGGCGCTCTCACTGCCATCGGCCGCGGTGGCGGTGACGTCGTCGATGAAGATGGGGGCAGTCGAGGTGTTGACGACGGTGGAAGGCTCGGTCAACACGATCGCGGTGAGCGACAGCGGTGCCGTCAGATCGGTGCCAAACTCCGGACGGATCGGCGTAGACAGCTGCCGCCATCCCTGGAAGTCGAGCTTGCCGAACTCCAGCAGCGCGAAGCGGCCCTCCGAATCGCGAACGCGTGCCCACATGGTGATGTTGTCGCGGCCGGGGCCAGGGTCCACCCAGATGCTGAGCCGGTCGGGGTCGCCCGACAGCGGTTTGCCGCGAAGCGCGCCGGCGGTGCCCAGTTCCGCGAGCAGGTCGGGCAGGGGACGGCGGGCAAAGTCATCTCTGAACCAGAGCATCTCGCCCACGGCACTCGGATCGACACCCAGGATCTGGACATCGCGCGACGACCCGCCGGGTGTTGCCAGGCGGCCGTTGGTGCGGAGCACGGCCGAGGCGCGGGTAACGCCGGGGAAGGTGCCGAGCTCCTCCTCCAGTTCCCCGGTTGTGCCGCTGAAGGCGAGGTCGCCGGTACCGGAAGCGCGGAGGTCGACACCGACCTCGTAGGCGGCACGGTCGCGGAAGCTGCGTTCGGCCGTGCTGGCATAGCTCGCGGCAAACGTGCCGATTGCGACCGCCATCATCAGCAGCAGCGCAAGCCGTGTGTATTGTCCCGGCCGCCGGACGACCTGCCACAGTCCGACCGCCACGGTCACACCGGCGGTAGCGGATAGGAGTCGGGCAGCGATGTTGAGGACGATCGGATAGAACCGGAGGATGAGCAGCGCCGCCGCGACGATGATCAACGCGGGCGAGATCAACAGCAGCGGATCGGAGGCGACGCCGCCAGTGGCCGACGGCTGGAAGGCTGAGCCACGCTCGCGCAACTCCCAGAGCAGGAGCGCCGCCAGCGCGACGAAGACGAGGTCGAGGTAGTACCGCTGGATCAACGACGCCCCCGAGCGAGACTGAGCGCGACGATGGGACATGGCGCCCCTGCGGGCGACGACAAAGGCGGGCAGCACGAGCGCGACGAGTGAGAGCAGTGCGCCGAGCGCCGCGAGCGCGAAGCTCATCGGTGGGATCGTCACCGGTAGGAGCGCGCCGTCGGTGACGCGCTCGAACGTCGGCGTCAGACCGAGCACCGCCGTCCCCATCGATGCGAGGAACGGTGCGACGAGGATGGCGATCGCGCCAAGGGTGAGCCCTTCGAGCAGATAGATGCCCGCGATCTGGAGCGTGCTGGCGCCGCGACTGCGCAGGAGCGTGATCTCGTCCGCCTGCCGCTCGACGACGATCGACGAGATCAGCGCGACGTAGAACAGCGCGATGCAGGCGATCTCGATCAGCAGCACGGTGAGCGGCGTCTGCTGATAGCGGACATCGCGACCGAACTCCTCGAAGGTCGAAGCGAGCGGACTGAAGGCGAAGCCACCGAGCGGCTCGAACTCCCGATAGAGCGCGCGCAGATCTTCACGGGCGCGATCGAAATTCGACCGGTTGAGGCGTTCCGGATCGGCGAAGGTGTGCCAGGCGGTGTCCGCCCGATAGCCCGGCAGCACCGAGCCAATGCCGTCGAGCAGGGCCGACTCATCGGCGAACGCCGGGATGATCGGCCCGGCGTCGGGGATCAATCGCTCCGGGTCGAAATAGCGGGCGACGTTGACGATCCAGAAGTTGTCCTCGGGGTTGACCGGCTCGATGACGCCGGTAATCACCACTGGGAACGAGTAGGAGAGTCCGGCGCGCGGCGTACAGGGCGGTGGTGGCGGGCGGTCGTCGCGGGGAAGCTCGCGCTCGCAGGTGTCGAAGTCTTCGACGAGCGTGACGGTCGTGCCGGGCTTGATTCCGGAGACCTGCGCCGATCGCGCCGAGATCGCCAGTTCGATCGGCTCGCCGGCGGGAACCGGCTCGGGCAGACGGCCATCGAGCACGCGCACATGCCGCTCATACCCCGGCAGCGACTGTGGTTGCAGCAGCGGTGTGCGCAACTCCCGCTCGTCGTCCGGTCCCAGCACCCAGAACCGGCCCAGACGGCTGTGTTGCGTCTGATCATCGCGAAACCAGCCGATGCGCTCGTCGATGCGCTGCTCGATCGCGTGGCGGAGATTGAGCCCGTCGTTGGTGCGCAGGGGGATGTTACGGAACTCGGTGCGGGTCGCCGGCGCCACGCGCAGCTCGTCGCGGATCGCAAAGGTGAGGCCGAGGTCGGCCATCGCCCGCGCGTAGATCGGCGCACTCGCCAGCAGTGTCGCGGCGACGATCACGCCGAGCGCCAGTGTCGCAAGCATGCGCCAGTTGGCGACGCTGCGCCGGAGAACCAGCTGCCAGATCGGGACGAGTGACGACAAGGAGTTCCCTCCGCCGCCGGCCAGGGTACGCAACTGTACCGTCGATCGTCAGCAGGTTACATGTGACGCGACCGTAGAACCATGTGCAAGAATGGCCGAGCCATACGATGATGAAGAGGGAGGACCGATGATGGCTCAAACGTTTCACACCCTCGGCATCGACCGATTGAGTGTCGCCGACCGGATCGCATTAGTTCACGATATCTGGGACAGTATTGCCGCCGAAGTTGAGCAGACACCGCTCACCGACACTGAACACCGGGAAGTGGAGCGTCGCCTGGCGACGCATCGGGCGAACCCCGAGGCGGCTATCCCCTGGGAACAGGTTGAAGCTGAAGCATTGGCACGGCTTCGTCGATGAGCCTCCCGATCCATTTCGTGCCTGAAGCTAGGGCCGAGTTCGACGTGGCCGTCGACTGGTACGAAGCGCAGCGGATCGGACTGGGAGGAGAGTTCATCACACGCGTTCGAACGGTGTTGGACCGAATTGCTGACAATCCCCGGCTCCATGAAATAGCGGCGGGTGATGTTCGTTAGGCAGTAGTCGCCCGATTTCCCTACGCCGTTCTGTACCGTGAGGAGCCAGGCGAACTGATCGTGGTCGCCGTATTCCATATATCGCGCGACCCATCGGTATGGCGATCGCGCAGGTAACGACGGTCGCCGGACCATCTCGTCTGCGAGTAAGGTGGTCCGCCGTGGTACATCCTGCCGGCTCTCTCTTGAGGTATATACCAGAGTACAATGCTCCGGGGAGGAGGCATGGGCAGCTTTGGCGCCGTCCTGCGGATCGTTGTTCAACGAAGTCTCGGCAACCGCCGGTTGCTGGCCACGGTCGTGGTCGGCGTTGTCCTTTCATCGGCGCTGATGGCCGCCGTCGTCCTCTACTCGGATGCGATCCGCGACCTCGGCCTCAGCTATGCCCTGCGCCAGGAAGACCCGCGATCGCTCGATCTGCGCGTCGTTTCCTCCAGCGCGCCGTTCCGCCGGCAGGAATACACCGTCCGCCGCGAGCGGACGGATCAGCTGATCGACCGCTACGCCGGCGACATTGCCGAGGACCAGGTCCGATACGGCCGGTCGGCAACCTGGTTTCTTACCGGTGAAGGCGAGCAGCTTTCCGACGATCAGAACCGGCCGCGGGCACACTTCCAGTTTGGCGACCGGCTGGCCGATCATGTTCGCGTGATCGAGGGACGGTTGCCGCGGACGGCGGCGCCGCCCAGTGGTGACACGCCGCCGACGATCGAGGTCGCCATCGGCACGGAGAGCGCCGAGCGGCTCGGCGTCAGCGTCGGCCAGTCGTTCGACCTGCACTCCTACTGGTCGCCGGAGGATGCGCCGATCAAGGTGATCGTCAGTGGCATCATCGAACCGAACGACCCGGAGGAAGCGTACTGGTTCGGATTTACCGATCGCTTCAGCATCACCAATACGGCCTGGCCGACGTATCCCTTCTTCACGGACGAGCGGTCGCTGGTGGAATCGGTCGCCGTCTACTCACCGGCGATGGACGGCAGCTTCGACACCTATGTCTTTCTCGACACCGGCCGGATCAACAGCCGCAACGCCCAGTCAATTGAGAATCGGTTCCGGACGCTCGATACGGCGATGCGGGAGGGGGTCGAGCGATCGACGACCGAATCGCAACTACCGGAGACGATCCAGACGTACCGGCAGAAGCTGTTCTTCACGCGCCTGCCCCTCTTCGCGCTGATCCTCCAGATCGTCGGCATCGTCCTCTACTACCTGGTGATGGTGACGACGATGCTGGTCGAGCGGCAGGCGGGCGAGATCGCGCTGCTCAAGAGCCGTGGCGCCAGCACGCTGCAGATCATGACCGTCTACGCGATCGAGGGGCTGATCGTCGCCGGCCTGGCAACGCTGATCGGGCCGTTCATCGCGGCCGGCGCGATCGCCTTGCTTGGCTTGACGCCGGCGTTCTCTGACCTGAGCCAGGGTGGACTCCTGACGATCACGCTCTCGACGTCGGCGTTTGGCCTGGCGCTGCTTGGGGCGCTGCTCGGGCTGGCGGCATTGTTGTGGCCGGCCTACCGCGCCACCCGCTACAGCATCGTCCACTACAAACAGCACCTCGCCCGGCCACCGCAGCAACCGGTTTTCTTGCGCTACTATCTCGACCTTGCGCTGATCGCGGTGGGGGCGTTCGCCTTCTATCAGCTGCGACAGCGCGGCTCATTCGTCACGGAGCGACTGTTCGGCGACCTCACCGCCGACCCGCTGCTGCTGGCGACGCCGACGCTGTTCATGCTGATGATTGCATTGTTCTTTCTGCGGCTGTTTCCGCTGGCGCTGCGCGGCGTTTCCTGGCTGACGCGACGGGTGGACGGCGCGGCGGTGCCGCTGGGACTGTGGCGGATGGTGCGCAGCCCGTTGCACTACAGCCGCCTGATTCTGCTGCTGATCCTGGCAACCGCGGTCGGCATGTTCGCGGCGGGCTTCCGGGCGACCTTGGAGCGGAGCTATGCCGACCGTGCTGCCTATGAGGCGGGAGCGGACGGACGGCTGGCATCGGTTCGTTCACCGGCGAATTTGCCGCCCGATCAGTTCACGACGGCGATTCAGCAGGCGACGGGGGCGACCGACGTCAGTCCCGTGGTGCGGCTCAACGGTTCCTACAGCCTCAGTCAGTTCCGGACCGAAGACTTCACGATGCTCGGCGTTGAGCCGGACTCGTTCGCCGATGTCGCCTTCTTTCGCTCCGACTTCGCCGGCGACTCGCTCCCGGATCTGCTTGCACGGCTGACGCAGCCGGTCGGTGGCGATGCGGTCGATGCGCCGGAGATCCCTGGCGACGCCACGGCGGTCGGCCTGTGGGCGATGATGCCGCTGCCGCCGAATGTGGCGACGCTTGGCATCCGGCTGCAGGAAGGGACCGGGACGTTCTGGGAGTACCGATTGCAGCCAAGCGGACCACCAACCGAGGACGGCTGGCAATTCTATTCCACGAACCTCTCCAATCCGGTTGGCAGCCGCCTCCAGTCCGGCGAGCGGCCCGGCCTGCAACCGAAACGGCTCGACTCGATCTATGTGCGCACCACCGGTCAGCCGCAGGCGCCGGAGCGGGTCGCGATCCTCGTCGATGACCTGCAATTCCACCAGGAAACGACCGGCAGTGGTTGGACGGTGATCGAGCCGTTCGAGGATGTGGACAAGTACGAACTGGTCTCCGGTGTCACCGCCGCAGAGGACGTCGGCTCGCTCAGCCGCACGCCCGTGAACGGACGCGACGGCGAGTTCGCGGCGCGGCTCGCCTTCGTGCGTCAGCGGAACGGGCTGCCGCTGGTCGGATTTCGGATGCGGGGCAGCGGCGACCGGCTGCCGATCCTGGTGAGCAGCTCCTTCCTCGATGCGGCCGATCGCTCGGTCGGCGACGAAGTTCAGATTTATGTCAATCGACAGTACGTGCCGGCGACGATCGTCGGGAACTTCGACCTGTTCCCGACATTCGATCCGGCGCGACCGGTTCACTTCTTCGTCGCCGACCTGGAAGCAGTGCGGACGACGGCATCGCGGGTACCCTCGCTCGCCGACGGCACCTACCCCAATGAGGCGTGGTTCAGTGGATTCACCGAACCCCTGACCAAGGAGTCGCTGGCCGCCGGTGGCGTCTCCGCCGAGGGCATCTTCGACCGCGTCCAGCTCGAGGCGGCGCAGGCGTCCGATCCGCTGGTGGCGGCCAGCTGGGAAGGGATTCTCTTTCTCTCGCTCGTCACCGTCCTCCTGCTGACCGCCCTGGGCTTCATCGTGTCGTCCTATCTCAACGCGCAGACGCGGGCGCTGGAGTTCGCCATTTTGCGGACGATGGGCTTTTCATCGCGGCAGATCCTGGCGCTGGTCACGTTCGAGCAGTGCTTTGTCATCTTCGCGGGGATTGTCGCCGGTACGTTGCTTGGCTTCCCGCTGGGACGGCTGATGATCGGCTACATGGGGATCACCGAGAGCGGCGCCGACGTCTTGCCGCCGCTGGTCTCGCGGGTAAGCTGGCTGACGGTGGTGACGGCATACTCGCTGCTGGCGCTGATGTTCGCCGCCACGATCGCGGCGTTGGTCCTCCTCTACTCGCGGCTAGCGGTACATCGGGCGCTGCGGATGGGTGAGTTGTGAGTGATAGAGGCGGGGCGGATGCTACGATGGCGTTGCGTCGGAACGATGCGGGCATTCTGAAACCCGATCGATGGTGAGGAGTCGCGCGATGTCAGCGACTGATCAAGAATTCGAATCCGTGGTAAAGACTGTGCGTCGCTGGCCACCGGAGCTGCAATTCTCGCTGGTTCATGAGATGTTGCACATCATTGCGGCCGGCCAAGCGCACCGATCGAAAGACGGACCGTCTGAAGTTGATGTGGGTGAACGGCCGCGTCGCTCGACGCTCGCGCATGCAATTGGATTGCTGAGGACGGCGGATCCCCCACCAACCGACGATGAGGTGCGCCGATTGTTAGAAGAACGACGGATCGAGAAATTCGGGTAATCCACGGACTCTTTGATGTCAACGCAGTGCTCGATGTCCTATTTGAGCGAGAGCCGTGGTTCGACGATGCTCGGGCCCTGTGGCAGGCGCATGAGGAGGGGCGCATCGTCTTGTACTTGGCGGCATCAAGTTTGACCGACATTTTCTACATCAGCCGGCGTCTCGCAAACCGTGAACGAGCTTGGGATGCTGTCGAAACCTGTTTGAACACCTTCGAGTTCTGCTCGGTCGACGTGCGGACGCTTCGAGCTGCTGTTGCCGGTCCTCGGCAGGATTTCGAAGATAACGTTCTGGCCGCTTGTGCCGCAATTGCCGGTCTCAACATGATCATTACTCGTGACATGTCGGGCTTTGTGGGCGCTCCAGTTTTGGTTTGTACTCCTGCCGAAGCACTGACGCGCTTAGTTGCCTCGTAGTGTGATACGCAGGAGTCTGGAACTGGAACAAGGGACGCGCAGACCTGACTTGAGGCCGCTGGTGGCCTATCACATAGCCATCAACTGCCGGCACGTTCGGAGCGGCAGCATAGCTATGAGAACTTCGTTATACCAATCCCGCGTGAAGGTGGCGTAAACTGACCCTCCACAAGGCAGTAGGAGGGCACGCGATGGCTCGGGGTGGGCGGCCACTGCGGATCGACTGGTGGGACGAGGACACCGCGGACCACC
>JBFXAN010000177.1:0-13554 GCA_050184225.1 Dehalococcoidia bacterium
AACCGATTTTGTTGAAGTTGGTGCTGCCCTTGGTGTGGTAGACGTTGCGGGTCGTCACGCGCGGGTCGGGTGAGTTGACCTGCGACGTCCAGCCGAACCAGTTCGGGAATGTCCCGTTGCCGAGGTTGGGGATGATCTCCTCGTTGTAGGAGGTCTTGGTCGACTTGAACTGGTTCACCCCGAGCGCCTCGTTGAACATGCGGATCAGGAACTGGTGGGTGTCGGGCCACTGCGCCAGCCACGTGTCCGGCACCTTGATGTCGATCTCGCCGAGGGCGGGGCCGCCGCCCGCCGCCCAGAGGTCGCGCGCCTCCTTCTTCGCCGCCTCCCGGTCCTTGCCGTAGCCCGGTATCTTTTCGAGGTCGGCCGGTGGGATCGCCCAGCCTTCCCGCAGCCAGGTGACGACGTCGCTCTTCTGACCGAGACCCTGATGGAAAGTCTGGATCATGGCGTCCCGATCGACCGCCAGGTTCATCGCCTTGAGCAGGCGGATGTCCTTGAACTGCTGGTTGCGGTTGAGGCTCATGAACACGGTGTTGGCGGTGCCGGTAAGGATCTCGGTCATCGCGCCCTTGTTCTGGTCGATCACCGCTTTGGTCGCGCTCGGGTCGGCGGTGTTCGCCCAGGATTCGACCTGCTTCTGCAGGAAGGCGGCGCGGTACGCGGTCGGATCTTCGAAGATCAGCGGCGCCAGCCAGCCGTCGAGGTTCGGCTCGTTCGGCTTGAAGTACTCTGGGTTCCGCCGGAGCTTGACCTCCTGGCCAGCCCGGAACTGCTGAGCGATGAACGGCCCGGTGCCGACCATCGCCTCCTCGGTGAGCGTGCGGTGGGTGGCCTCGAACTTCTCCGTCGTCTCGCGATTGGGGATCGTGCTGACATAGCCCGCCTGGGTATCGAGGAACGAGCCGTTCGGCGCTGACAGCGTCAGGCGGACCGTGTACTTGTCCGGCGTCTCGATCTTGGAGACGGACTTCCAGAAGGAGGAGCGGTTGAACGTGCCTTCACTTCCGTCCAACAGCTTTCCGTTCGCCTGCCGCTCGATGTGCCACTTCACGTCATCGGCGACGAACTCGCGGCTGATCGGCGGCTGCCACTTGACGTTCTTGTGGAGGTTGAAGACGTACTCGGCGCCGCTGGGCGCCTCGTATTTCTCGGCAAGATCCCCTTCGATCTCGCCGGTGTCCGGGTTCGTGTACATCACCAGCTTGTTGTAGAGATAGTTCGAGGTCCACAATGTCGGGTCGCCGAGCGCGCGATGCACATCGGTCGAGTCGAAAACGTTGGGAATCTGAGCACGGAGGATGCCGCCTCTGACCGGCTGGTCCGCCGGCGCCTGCGTCGCGGCCGCCTGGCCGGTGGGCGCGGTCGTCGCCTGTGCCCCGCTCGACGGTTCCTCCGTGTCTTCATCTCCGCCGCAGGCGATCAGCCAGGCGGTGGTGCCTGCTGCCGCTGCCACTCCCACAAACCTTCGCCGGCTCAGCGACCGACGCGCCGTCCGTTGCCAATAGTTTGAATCAGACACCGTTCCTACTCCCTCCCGAATTCCCCTCTCCTGTATGCGACACTCGATTACCAGTATTGCTACTGTCCGAAGGCTGCCAAACCTATCGAGTGTGGCAGAATTCTATGGAGATGGTCCTGGCTCGTCAACTATATGTACATCATGAGACACATTCGAGCGGCGGAACCACGGCGACACTGGTCGCGGAAACCGTAGGAGAGGGGGTTTGCACTGTGTAAGGAGGTCGTATGGTCTCGCGCGTTACTGAAAGCGGACGACGGGCGCGCCCTTCCCCCAGAGGCCCTCAAGGTTGTAGAAACCGCGCTCCTCCGGGCCGAAGAGGTGGACGATCACATCGTTGTAGTCGAGGAGCACCCATCCGGAACCGGCATCGCCCTCACGCCGCCGGATCTGGACACCGTGGATGGCCAGGCGCTCATCCAGTGCGTCGATCACCGCGTTCATCTGGCGCTCGCTGAGCACGGTGCCGATCACGAACCGGTCGGCAAAGCCGGCGACCTTGCTGATATCGACGACGGCGATGTCCTCCGCCTGCCGCTCTGACAGTTCGTCGACTACTTCATGAACCAACTCGTCGGTTTCCAGCGGACCACGCTCCCCGGTAAGGTTCCGGACAGTGTATCAAAGCGGGCATGATACACTCGATTGAACGAGATTCGTCCGCCGTGAGTGTGCGGCGAAGCTCATACTCTACACCATAATCAGTTGTGATCATGACCGAACGCGTCATTGTCGGAATGAGCGGCGGGGTCGATTCCTCGGTCGCGGCGGCGCTGCTGGTGGAGCAGGGCTATGAAGTGATCGGCGTGACGATGCGCCTCTGGACCCTGCATGACGGCGACGCACTGCCGTCCAAACAGCAGTGTTGTTCGGTCGAGGATGTCGATGACGCCGTCGCCGTCGCCCAGGTGCTCGGCATCAAGCACTACGTGCTCAACTTCGAGAAGCAGTTCCAGGAGGATGTGGTCGACTACTTCGTCGCGGAATACGAGCGCGGCCGCACACCCAACCCCTGCCTGGCCTGCAACGAGCACATCAAGTATCGGGCGTTGCTCGATCGGGCGCTGGCGCTCGACGCGAACTATCTCGCCACCGGCCACTACGCACGGGTGCAGAGGACTGGTGATGGATATCAACTTCTGCGCGCGATTGACGCGGGCAAGGACCAGTCATATGTGCTCTACACGCTCGGACAGGCGGAGCTCGCGCGGTTGATGCTGCCGCTGGGCGGCCTCGAAAAGACGGAGGTTCGACGGATCGCGGCCCGTCACGGCCTGCCGGTGGCCGACAAGCCCGACAGCAACGAGATCTGCTTTGTGCCGAACAACGACTACCGCACGTTTCTTGCCGAGCGCCTGCCGCAGAAGGCCGGACCGCTGGTCGATTTCACGAGCGGCGAGGTCGTCGGCGAGCACACCGGCTACACCGGCTATACCGTCGGGCAGCGCAAGGGACTCGGCGCCCTCGGCGCCCGTAAATTTGTTGCCGGCATCCAGGCCGAGAGCAATGTCGTATTCGTCGGCGATGACGAGGCGCTCAAGTGCCGCATCGCCGTCGCCGAGCGGCTGCGCTGGGTCGATGGCAGCCCGCCGGCGGATGGGATTCGGGTGGACGCGAAGATCCGCTACAAGTCGCGGCCGGCGCCCGCCACCCTGGAGATGGTTGGCGAGACGATGCACGTCCGCTTCGACGAGCCGCAGCGGGCGATCACGCCCGGTCAAGCCGTGGTCTTCTACGACGGTGAGTTCGTGATCGGCGGCGGCACGATCGAGCGCAGCGCCGCCTGATGCGCAGCGTTCGGATCGGCGGCCGCGAATTCACCGAGGCGGGGACGCCGCACGTCGTCGGTGTCGTCAATCTTTCGCCGGAATCGCCGAACCAGGATTCGGTGGCGCGTGATGTCGATGCGGCGCGGGCGCGGGCGCAACACCTCGTCGTCGAGGGCGCCGCGATCATCGATGTCGGAGCGCAGTCGTCGCATTTCACCGCGCCGCTGCTGCCGGAGGAAGTCGAGGTTGCCCGGTTGGTCCCGGCAATCGCCGCATTGAAGCAGGCGGGCATGCTCGTTTCCGTCGATACCTGGCGGGTATCCGTGGCGCGGGCGGCCCTCGATGCCGGCGTCGATCTGATCAATGACTCCGACGGCTTCCAGCATCCCGCGATGATTGAACTGCTGGCCGCGGCGCGGACACCGATTATCCTCCCCTTCATTTCCGGCGCGTCACCGCACGACCCAGACCCGTTTACGTTTGACGATCCGCTCCGTTCGATGCTGCCCTTCTTCGAGCAGGCGCTCGTGCGAGCGGCACACGCCGGTCTCACGCAGATCATCCTCGATCCGGGCACGGGCTACGTCTACCCGCAGGTGACTGCTGATGAGAAGGCCGTCTACCAGCGCGCCGTGTATCAGAATCTCCATCGCTTCCACGAGTTCGGCCATCCGGTCCTGGTCGCCCTGCCTCGGAAGGAAGACCCGGTCCTGACCCGAGAGTTGGTGCAGATGATCGTCGACAACGGCGCTGACTTCGTGCGGGCGCATCAGCCGGGGCTGGCCGTGACCGCCGCTTCACACAAGCGGTCGCCGCCACGTGATGCGGTTCGACCGGCAGGTGATGCATGACATCCCAACCGGCCGGCGGACCATGGGGTCAGGGCGTCACCGAGCGCTTTCTGGGCAGTACGATCAGCCCGACATCGCGGGGATTTGGGCCGCTGCCGGCGATGATCATCGGCTTCGGTTACGGCATTGCCGGCGCACTGGTACTGATTGCCGGCGCCACCGCGTTCACGGCGGCGCTGGTTGTCCTCATGGTCTGGCGGGGTGGCACGGCGATGCTCCTGGCCGAGCGCGCCGGCGTGCCACCGTGGCAGCGGGCGCTTGCCGTCGTGTTGAACCTCGTCGCGGAGGGCGCCGTGATCGTTTCTGCCGCCGTATGGGCGCAGCGGCATGAGTCCGGCGCCGGGCCGCTCGCCGTCGGGTTTCTGGCGCTGGCCGGCGCGCTCCTGCTCGGCTACGCCCGCATGCGCATCCGCGCCAGTTCCGGCAGTGACGCCCCCGACGGGCCGTATGGCGTTGCCTCACGCGAGGTACGGCTGCTCGTGATCGCGGTGGGATTACTGGCGGGTGCGGCCTACTGGCCCCTCGTTGTGGTCGCGGTGCTGGCGCACGCCGCCGTCATCGGGCACCTCATTCGGCTGCGGATCATCCTGAAGGACTGACCACACGCAGACATGTCGTAATCCGATATGTCCGGCCGGACTAGTGCCAGGGGCGGAGAGGGGCTAACAGTACACCATGCTACAATGCCGCCAGTCTTGCGGCTCGGAGAAAAATGAATGGTGCTGGACGCGCTCGCCAACACCCGGGACATCCTGATCATCCTGTGGGCGCTCTTCAGTGTTATCGCGCTGATCTTCATCATCTTTGCAACATGGACGATCTACCGAGGCATTCGCGGTCTGGTCAATGTGACTAGACTGACGATGAACGATGATGTCAAGCCGATCCTGAGCATCACCCAGGACTCGGTCAACAATGTTGCGGGCACCTCGCGCTTCGTGAGCGACACCGTCGCCAAACCGGTGATCCGCAGCTTGAGTTTCGTCGCCGGAGCACGGCGCGCGCTGGCGGTGTTCACCGGGCTGACGGGCCGCGGGCGCGAGAGGTAGGGGCCGATCATGCGACGCCGCCGGCAACAGCGCAACGGAAGGTTTCTCGTGGGGACAGTGGTGGGCATCGTCGCCGGATTCATCGGTGGCACGGCGTTGCTCCGCGGCGCGGCCACGTCCGATGAGACGATCGAAGTGATCGGCGAACGGGTCGATGACGGTGCGACCGAGACATTCGCCGGCAGGGTTCAAGAATCGGCCTCTACTACCCAAGGTCAGCTCCGGATCATGGTCGACGCGCTCAAGTCGCGCTGGCATCAGGCGATGACCGAGGGCAAAGCGGCGGCCGCCGATCGCGAGCGTGAACTGGAGTCGCGGCTTGCGTTCGAACGAAAGCAGGTGCCGGCGTTGGAGGGCGAGCTGATTCAGAAGATCGAGGAAAGCCTAGGACTCGACAACCAGGACCGGCAGCAGGCGTAGACGGCGCGCTGCGCCGGACATGCGATGAACGCACAGGAGGAGCCTCCAATCGGGGCTCCTCCTGTGCGTGTTCCTTTGGCGGAGAGGGTGGGATTTGAACCCACGATGGGTTGCCCCATACCGCATTTCCAGTGCGGCGCCCTAGGCCACTAGGCGACCTCTCCGAGGAGCGGTTAGCCGCTAGCTATTAGCCGTTAGTGAGTTCGCGGTCTTTGAGCCACGGAACCCCTGACTGTGCCATCGCCGTCGCTAACGGCTAACAGCGAATGGCTATTGGCTGCTGGGCGGAGAGGGCGGGATTCGAACCCGCGAGGCCTTTCAGCCTACCGCTTTTCGAGAGCGGCACCTTAAACCACTCGGACACCTCTCCACCGCTCATCGTATCACAGGGGGTGCCGGTCGATGAACCAGACAGACGCCGCTGACCGGTGATTGTCAACCTCGAATATTACTCCTGTCGTGCCGGCCCGAGGGAGTTGGCATCGCGCCTGGACTGCTCGTCACTGCTATGCTTTCACGATGCAGTTAGATGTTGCCTTCCTTCCCGCGGATCTCGCTTCACCGGAGACGAGTGTCTGTATCGTGATCGACGCCCTCCGGGCTTCGTCGTCAATCGCGACTGTCTTCGGCCGGGGTGTGGAGTCTGTGGCCGTCGCCGGTACGATCGAGGACGCCCGACGCCTGCACGGGGATCTGCCTGGCTCGTTGCTCTGCGGGGAGTCCGGTGGACTCCCCCCCGATGGATTCGATTTCGGCAACTCGCCGGTCGAGTTTGCAGCGGCCGACCTGCGCGGGCGGACGCTCGTGCTGGCCACGAGCAATGGTACGCGGGCGTTGGCCGCGCTGGACACGGCGCCGGTAGTGTTCGTTGGCAGCCTGCTGAACCGCGCGGCATGCACGGCGGCGGCACTGGCTGCGATCGATGCGATCGGCTCGGTGTCTACCATGACCGTCGTCTGCTCCGGCACCGAATTCGGCACAACCTTCAGCCTTGAGGACACGGTCGTCGCCGGCGCGTTCGTTACCTGGATCATGACCAGTGCCGCCGAGGAGACACACGAACTCACCGATCGCGCGACCGCGGCAGCGCGACTGTGGCGTGGGTATGAATCGGACCCGAAGCAGGCGTTCCTCGAAGCGAAGCACGGCCGCTACCTGGCCGGGATCGGCATGGAATCCGATCTCGCGGCGTGCGCTGAAATCGACCGATATGCTGTAGCCCCACGCCTGCACGTGACGGTCGATGGACGGCTGTTGCTGAGGGGCGGGGTCCGCTCGCTTTAGTGGACCCGCTTCTCCATCCCCTGCCAGTACTGGTCGCGCAGGACGAACTTCTGTAGCTTTCCCGTCGCCGTGCGCGGGAGCGTCTCGACGAAGTCAACGGAGGTCGGGCACTTGAAGTGCGCCATGCCGGCGCGGCAGTGGGCGATGATCTGTTCCTCTGTCGCCTGCTGGCCCTCACGTAGGACGACCAGCGCTTTGATCGTCTCACCCCACTTCTCGCTGGGGACGCCGATTACCGCCGCCTCGAGGACAGCCGGATACTGGTAGAGCACATCCTCGACCTCGATCGAGGAGACGTTTTCACCACCGGTGATGATCACGTCCTTCTTTCGGTCGACGATATTGATCGTGCGCTCGCGGTCCCAGGTCGCGAGGTCGCCGGTGTGGAACCAGCCGTTGACGATCACCTTCTTCGTTTCCTCTTCCTGACGCCAGTAGCCTTTGAGGATGACATTGCCGCTGGTGACGACCTCACCGATCGTATGGTCGTCCATCGGCACATCAACGTCGTTGTCATCGACCACGCGCAGGTCAACGCCGATCATCTCCATGCCGGCGCGATCCTGGATGCGGATGCGCTCGTCCTCAGGCAGCGATTCCTGGTGCGGCTTCAACTCACTGACCGTGAGGAATGGCGACGTTTCGGTGAGGCCGTACACCTGGATGAATCCCCAACCGAGCCCATCCTGCAGTTGCTTGATGAAGGCGGCGGGCGGTGGCGCTCCCGCAACGATCAACCGAGGCCTGGTCGTAAGCGCGTGCTGCTCCTTGTCCCGATAGTTGAGGATCGTCGCCAGCACTGCCGGCGCCATGCAGGCGATCGTCACACCCTCGGCGGCGATCAGGTCGAAGATCGACCTGCCGTCGATCTTGCGCATGACGACGTGACGGCCACCCATCGCCGTGATCGCGAAGGGTGATCCCCAGCCGTTGGCGTGGAACATCGGTAGCGTGTGCAGGATCGTGTCCTGCTGCGAGACGCCCAGGTGCATGATGAAATTGAGCGCGTTCGCGTACAGGTTGCGATGCGTCATCATCACGCCCTTGGGCCGTGCGGTCGTCCCCGAGGTGTAGTTGAGCGTCGCCAGATCGTTCTCATCGAGCTCCGGGTCAGGGGGCGCCACGGTCGAGCCACGCGCGATCAGCGCTTCGTAATCGGTCCAGCCCTCGGCAATCGGCGTGCCGTCGTTGCTCCACATCACCCGATGCCGCACGCTGGCCAGCTCCGGCGCGATCGAGGATGCCACCGGCGTCAGTTCGGCATCGACGATGAAGACCGATGCCTCGGCGTGATTGATGATGTACACAAAGTCGTCGGCTACGAGGCGATAGTTGAGCGGCACCAGCACCGCGCCGATCGCCGTGACACCGTAGAAGCACTCGAGGAATTGATGGGAGTTCGGGCTGAGCAACGCGACCCGATCGCCCTTCTGTACACCAATCTCATGCAGCGCGTTGGCCAGCTGATTTACCCGCTCGCCGAAGGCTGCATAGCTCAAGCGAAGGTCGCCCGAAACCACCGCGTCGCGGTCCGGATAGAGCCGGGCCGCCCGCCGCAGAAAATCAGAAACCAGCATCGGAACTTCCACGACCGTCACCTCACGAGTTGGTACGTGGATCGATTATGAAAGAGTGGAACGGGAGGCGCACCCCTCCCCCGGCCCCTCCCCCCGCTGGCGCGCGGAGCGGGGGGAGGGGTCACCCTGTCTTCGCCCGATAGTCGCCGATCGCCGCGCGTAGCGCGTCGGCGGCCAGGACGGAGCAGTGGAGCTTGCTCTTTGGCAGGCCGCCGGCCGCCTCTGCGATCTGTTCGCGGGTGAGCGCGGCGACGTCGTCCAATGTTCGTCCCTTGATCATCTCGGTGGCGATCGAGCTGGTGGCGATCGCGGCCGGGCATCCGAGCGTCTTCCAGCGTGACTCGACGATGCGGTCATCGGCCACGCGGATCATCAGTTGCATCGTGTCCCCACAGACCGGGTTCGTGCGCACCCCGACGCCGTCGGGGTTGTCCATCTCGCCGGCATTGCGGGGATTTTCGAAGTGATCGCGGACGGTTTCGGAATAGGTTTCGGTGGTCATCGAAATTGTTCCCATTGAGCGGAGCGGATCGCCGGATGGCCGCTCCGACATCACGCAAAGCGGAGGTTCGGCTGCACATCCAGATCGAAGCCGCTGCGCTCGCCCCGGTTGAGATGGAAGTAGGCGCAGGCGGCGATCATGACGGCGTTGTCGGTGCAATACCGAGGCGGCGGATAGCGAACGGGCACCGGCGACCGGGCGGTAATCGCCTCGCGGAGGGCCGTGTTCGATGCGACACCGCCGGCCAGCATCACGACCCCAACGCCGTGCTCCGTGGCGGCGGCCACCGTTTTCGCCGCGAGTACGTCGATGACCGATTCCTGGAAGGCCGCCGCGATCTCGGGCGCCGGTGGCGGTTGTGCCTCCCTGGTGATGTGCAGCACGGCTGTCTTCAAGCCGGAGAAGCTGAAATCGTTGGTGCCGGGAAGCCACGCGCGCGGCAGGGTCAGGGTTGGTGTCACGCCCATGGCGATCCGCTCGATCACCGGTCCGCCCGGATAGCCCAATGCCAGCAGCCGTGCTACTTTGTCGAACGCCTCTCCGGCGGCATCGTCGCGGGTGCGTCCCAGTCGCCGGTAGACGCCGTGCGCTTCCATGAGGATCAGGTCGGTGTGACCACCGGAGACAACGAGCGCCAGCGCCGGAAAGGTCGGCGCCTCCTCCCCCGGATACGTCTCCAACCAGTTCGCGTAGATGTGCCCTTCGAGATGGTTGACGCCGATGAACGGCCGGTTCCGCGCGAAGGCGAACGTCTTGCCGACGTTCATCCCGACCAGCAACGAGCCGGCCAGCCCCGGACCATAGGTGGCGCCGATCGCATCGATCTGATCCCAGCCACCGGCTTGTTCGAGCGCCGACTCGACCACCGGGATGATCGTCTCCAGGTGGCGCCGGGAGGCGACCTCCGGCACGACACCGCCGTAGCGGGCGTGGATCTCCGCCTGCGTCGCGACGACATTGGCGATGATCCGGCGCCCATCCTCGACCACAGCCGCCGCCGATTCGTCGCAGGACGATTCAATACCTAGGACACGCACGACACTATCCTCTGTTTGTCGATTCTCATCGTCGCAACGATCGCGGCGAATGTCGAGCGGGCAGTCTCGAACCGATCACCGTGGGATCGACGCTCGCACGACGGTCTGTCCGGCAATAGCGTAGAGAACCCCCGCGGCTTCATCGAGGGCGATCGCCTGCAATCCGGCCAGGCGATGGTGGGTCAACTGACCCTGGAATGTGCCGTCGGCATTGAACCGCACGATTCGCTGGTTGCCCCGGTCGGCGACATAGAGCAGTCCATCGCCACTATTGAGCAGCGGCGGCGCCGGCGCGAGTAGCGGCCGGTCCATCGCCTGGATCTGAATCGCCTGCTCGCGCCCGTCGTCGATGCGAAGCATGCGTCCATCCGGTGTGGTCACGATCGGGCCGGCGGCGAGAGAAAGGCCGTTGGCGTCTTTCACGTTCGCCCGCTGGTTCAGCATCTCCTCCGGATCTCCTGGGAAGCCGCCCCCGTTCAGCGTATAGCGCCAGATCTGGTTCGCGCCCGGATCAAGGACGTAGAGGTTGCTCGTCCCCATCGCGATCGCGATGTCACTCTTCCACTGCTCCGTGTTGCCCAGCGCAACGGGCAGGATGTCGCCGCGCTCGTCGATCGCGTAGAGCCGGCGCTGGTCGTCGAGTACCAGCAGCGAACCCGGCCGATCCCCCTCCGCCGCCCACCAGGTCATGGCACGGGCCTTGCCGGTGCGATTCGGGCCGACGGAGCGCCCCTCCTCGAATGCCGTGACCGGCTTCGGTTCACCCTCACGCGGCAGCGCGATCACCTTCCCTGCCGCCGGGTCGAGCAGGTAGATCGACGGTCCGAGCGCGATCTGGGAGGCGGATGGCGCCGCCAAACCCGGCGCGGCCAGGTCTGCAACCTGCGTCAGATCGGAAAGCTCACGCACGCCGTCGATCTCGGCCAGCTGATCGGACAATCGCTGCTCCAGCCCCGCCAGTTCGGCGGGCGTCACGGCGCGCAACGTCTGGGCTTCGTCGACTGTTGCCTGCGCGCGATCGAGCAACTCGCGCCGGCGCACGAGATCCGGCTCACGCTCGGCGGCGGTGATCGCCTCGTCGGCGCCGCGAAGCAGCTGATTGAACTTCTCGGTCTTGCCCTGGCGGGCGATGATCGGCAGGCCGAGCAGCAGCAGCAGGCAGACTATGGCGACCGCTCCGGCTATCGCCAGACGGCGGCGGGTGATCGGCAGCGCCGCCGGCGCCATGCTGCCGAGCGGCGTCCGTCTGGGCATGATCGTGCGCACGGCCTCCGTCGCGAAGGAACTGTGTCCGTTTCGCCGTTCCGATTCCACCACCTTCTCGGCGACGAGCGTTTCCGTGCCCGTGGCCGAGTCGCCGGCGACGCTGCCCCAGCTCGTCGCCTCCGTGTAGGTGCTTCGCGATGAACCGCTTGCCGTGACCTCTGGTGGGGTCCGGTGCTGGCCCATCACGGAGAGGTATAGCGCCGCGAAGTCGACGAGATCGCGGCTGCGCAGGTACAGGTCGGGGAGCGCGTGCTCCGGCGGTTGGGCGACGATCTGCGGCAGCCGGCGCCGATCGACCACCTCGCTGCCCTGACTGAAGAGGATCAAGACGGTGTCGCCTGGTTGCAACTCGATCCGGGCGAAGGACGGCGTCACCCGGCCGCCGCTGCCGACCGGCTCGCGGGCCGCATCCCCGATCGGTTCGATGATCTTGATGACGCCGCCGCTGCGCACGCAGGCGAGCGCCGGTCCCGCCTGGACGATGTAGGTTTCGGATCGGCGGGTTGCGAGAACGGTGATACCAACGCCGAAGTCCGGAAAGGCATCGCCGGGATGGTGGCGGCGCACATGTTCGTGAGCGGCGTTCATGGCACGCAGCAGACTGGCGGTCAGCGCTTTTCCCGGCTCGCCAAACCCGCGGGCGATGGCTTCGATCGTGGAGGCGCAGAGGTCGGCGCCGGCGCCGCCGCACGGCTCCACCATCACATAGACGCCGACACCGTCCGGCTGATCGGCGTCACCCTCGAAGATGCCGACGTACGGCCCCTCCTCCTGGACGGCGCCGTGAACCGTATTGAATTGACCAAACCAGATATCAAATGGCACAGCGTGCTCTCACCGCCGCTCTCGGCCGGCGCTTCGCACGTGGTAGTGTACACCGGGGTCGGATCATGACGGCTCCCTTGTTCGTGGACATTCGCTCTCATTTTCACATACTTTGGGCACTCATCTCACCCCCGCCACTTCCCCGCATGTTCGCGCATCCCTACAGTGGCGATGATGGCTCCGTCGCGCTGCTGGATATGCCGGTGCGACAGGGCCGGGCCGCGTCGGTGAAGCCGGACCACTGTCTGCAACCGGTGTCCGTGATGGGGATGTTTCGAACTATGCGCGACCAACTGCGACTGGTGTTCATCGCCACCAGACCCTTCTCACTCACCGCTGCGATCGTCCCCGTCGTGGTGGGAACGCTAGTCGCCGCCGAGGAGTCGTTCTCGCCGGTTCGCTTCCTGCTGGCGTTGGTGGGTGCGATCGCGATTCAGTCCGGTACGAATCTGATCAACGACTACTTTGACCACATCAAAGGGGTGGACGGCCCCAACACGCTGGGTCCGGCCGGACTGATCCAGCGGAACATTCTCGCGCCCCGTTCCGTGCTGCTGATGGGGATCGCTTGGTTTGCGCTCGGCATCGTCATCGGTCTGATCCTCGTGGCGATGACGGGTCCGGAGTTGCTGCTGCTCGGCCTCGCCAGCGTCGCCGCCGGGTTCTTCTATACTGCCGCACCCGTCTCACTTGCCTATATCGGGTTGGGGGAGTTGACGGTGTTCCTCTTCATGGGTCCGGTGATCGTCACCGGCGCCTACTACGTGCAGACCGAGCAATGGTCGTGGCAGCCGGTGATTGTCTCGTTGCCGATCGCCTTCCTCGTCACGGCGATCCTCCAGGCGAACAACCTCCGCGATGTCGAGAACGACCGCGAGCACGGCAAGCGGACGCTGGCGACGCTGATCGGGCGACGGGCGGCGACCGTCGAGTTCGGCGTGCTGATCGGTGCCGCGTTTGTCATGCTTTTGATTCTGGTGCTTGTCGATCTCGCGCCGTGGCCGGTGCTGGCCGCGGCCCTGACGGCGCCTGCGGCGGTGAAGGCGGTGCAGCTTGCCGCGCGGACGACAAACCCCCGCGCCCTCAACTTCGTCCTGCTGCGCACGGCAATGCTGCACATGCGCTTCGGTCTTTTGTTCGCCGCGGGCCTGACGGTCGGGCTGTTTGTAGGGTAGGATCGAAGGCGAACTGACCCCGATCGGATCACCACCACGATGTTGCACAAGTTTCGCCGCCTGACCGCGCGCGGGTCGCACGATCCGGCGCCGCCTGTCCCCGAGGATCGGCGGCCGTTGCAACTGGTCGTCGGATTGGGCAATCCTGGATCGTCCTATGCCAGGCACCGGCATAAAGTCGGCTAGTGGACGGTCAACCGGCTGGCCAAGCGTCTGGGGATCGACTTCACCCGGCGCAGCGGTCTGGTGGAACTAGGCGAAGGCGAGATCGATGGCC
>JBFXAN010000178.1:0-13313 GCA_050184225.1 Dehalococcoidia bacterium
GTTGGCGGTCACGGTTGATTCAGGCTCCCCAACACTCGCTCCGGTAGGTGGCGGCGCTGGCCCACGTGCGAGTTGGCGGTCACGGTTGATTCAGGCACCCCTCTCCCGCCGAGCGGGAGAGGGGCCGGGGGTGAGGGCCGTTCAGGAGTGTGCTATGCCCAACGACACCGTGCTCTTCGACATCCAAGATCACGTCGCCACAATTACACTCAACCGGCCCGATGCGATGAATGCGATCAATGCGGACCTGTCTGCCGGATTGATGACGGCGTTGCGGCGGGTGCGGGAGGACGACGAGATCCGGGTAGCGGTACTGACGGGGAATGGCCGGGCGTTCTGTGCCGGCGCCGACCTGCGCGGCGGCAGCGGTCCCGGTGCGAGCGGCGGTCCCGGTCAGATGTTCTCGACCGAGGAGCGCGAAGGGTTCGCGACGTTCGATGTGAAGAAGCCGGTGATTGCGGCGGTGAACGGGTACTGTCTGGGCGGCGGCTTCGAGATCGCGCTGGTCTGCGATCTGCGGATCGTCTCGACCGAGGCGCGGTTCGGGCTGCCGGAGATCACGCTCGGGTTCTTTCCGCTGGCGGGGGCGCCGATGCGGCTGCCGCGCTCCATCCCCCAGGCGTTCGCCAACGAGATGCTGTTCCTCGGCGAGCGGATCGACGCGGAGACGGCGCTGCGGTTCGGTGTCGTCAGCCGGGTGGTGCCACCGGAACAGTTGCTGCCGGCGGCGCGGGAGATGGCGGCGAAGATCGCGGGCTACGCGCCGATCGCGGTGCGCGGACTGAAGGAGATCGCGGCGGCGCAGGCGGACCTGACGCTGCCGCAGGCGATGCGGCTGGGATCGGCGCTGCGCTGGATCGTGGGCCAGACGGACGATGCGAAGGAGGGTCCGCGTGCCTTCGCGGAGAAGCGGACGCCGCAGTTCCGCGGTGCATAGGGCGTTATCGAAACGGGCGATAGCCGGGAGAGCGAGGCGATGATGCGGGTTGGCATTGGGATCGGTGGCGGACGGGACGGCTGGACGGCGGCAGCCGAGTACGTGCAGGAAGCGGAACGGCTGGGCGTAGACAGCGCCTGGTCGAGCGAGGCGTGGGGGTTCGACGCGCTCACGCCGCTGGCCTATATGGCGGGCCGGACGAGCCGGATCACGCTGGGCACGAGCATCGTCCAGGCCGGCACCCGCACCCCCGCCGTGGTCGCGATGACTGCCTTGACCCTGGCGTCGCTATCCGAGGGACGGTTCATTCTCGGTCTGGGAACGAGCGGGCCGCAGGTGATCGAGGGCTGGCACGGCATCCCCTTTCAGCGCGCCGTGACGCGGATGCGGGAGACGGTCGAGATCGTGCGGATGGCCGTGCGCGGCGAGCGCGTCGCCTATCAGGGCACGGTCTATCAGTTGCCACTCCCCGGCGGCCAGGGCCGGGCACTGCGGGCGGGGGCGCCGCCGCGGGCCGATATTCCGATCTACCTGGCGACGCTCGGACCGAAGAGTCTGGAGATGACGGGGGAGATCGCGGACGGTTGGATCGCCTCATCCTTCATGCCCGATCACGGCGCCGTGTTGATCGACCGGATCCGGGCCGGCGCCGAGCAGGCGGGGCGGCGGTTCGCCGATCTCGACCTGCACGCGGGCGGGGTGGTCGCCTTCGCCGACGATGTGGAGCGGCTGATCCCACCGCGCAAACCGGGGTTTGCCTTCGAGATCGGGGCGATGGGGTCGCCGCGGCAGAACTTCTATAAGGATGCGTATGAACGGCAGGGGTATGCGGACCTGGCCGACCGCGTGCAGGCGCTCTGGCTGGCGGGTCAGCGGGACGAGGCGGCGGCGTTGATCCCGGATGCGTTCGTGCTGAAGTCCAACCTGCTGGGCACGGAGGCGATGGTCAAGGAGCGGATCCGCGTCTACCGCGACGCCGGCATCACGACGCTGCGCGTGTCGCCGGCGGGCGAGTCGGCGGCGGAGCGGTTGGAGACGCTGGGCCGACTGATGGATCTGGTGCGTGAAGTGAACGCGGAGACGCCCGTCGTGGCGGCGTCCGGCTGACGGAGAGGACGAATCGGATGGTGACGACAGAGCGAGAGACGCTCGATATTTCGGGGACACCGACGATCACGGTGGAGCGGGCCGGGCATGTGCTCCTGATTGGACTGAATCGGGTGGAGAAGCGCAACGCGCTCAACCCGGAGATGACGAGCGGCATCGTCCGCGCCTATACCCTGCTCGATGAGGACGATGCCCTCCGCGCCGGCGTCCTCTTCGGACACGGCGATACCTTCACGTCCGGCATTGATCTGCCGGCGATGGCAGCGTCGATGGCGCAGGAGCGGCCGGCGGCGGATACCGATAGCATCAGTCCGCTCGGCTTGGGCGGGCGACCATGTCGCAAGCCGGTGGTGATGGCGGTGCAAGGGCGCTGCTACACCGTGGGGATCGAGTACATCCTCGCCTCGGACATCGCCGTGGCGGCGGAGAATACGATCTTCGCGCAGCTCGAGGTGGCGCGCGGCATCTTCCCGCTGGCCGGGGCGAACTGGCGGATGCCGGAGCGGGTCGGCTGGGGCAACGCGATGCGCTACCTGCTGACGGCGGATGAGTTCGGCGCGGCGGAGGCGTTGCGGATCGGGTTGGTGCAGGAGGTCGTGCCGGTCGGTCAGCAGGTGGAGCGGGCGCTGGCGATCGCGGAGCGGATCGCGTCGCGGGCGCCGCTGGGGGTGCAGGCCACGCTGGCGAACGCGCGGAAGGGTCTGCGCGAGGGCGAGGCGGTGGCGTACGCGGAGGTTGGGCCGACGCGGGTGCGGCTGTTCGCGACCGAGGATGCCAAGGAGGGCGTGCGGGCGATGGTCGAGCGGCGTGAGCCACGGTTCGAGGGTCGCTAGCCGGCGTGTGAGCGGACACCGATGAAAGGAACCACGGCGTGAACAATATCCCCAAGTCGTGCGCGCGGTGTGGCGAGGCGGCACTCCACGAGGAGAATGAATGATGCAGGCAGCCGTGGCGGAAGCGTCGGGAAGACCGCTGGTCGTCAAAGACGTCGCAGTGCCGGAGATCGGCCCACGGGAGGTACTCCTCAAGGTGGAAGCCTCGGGCATCTGCTACACCGATATCCGCGTGATCGATGCGATCGGCGCCGCCGTTATGCCGCTCATCCCCGGCCACGAGCCGGTCGGCGTGGTGGCCGCCGTTGGTACCGAGGTCACTAACCTCACGCCGGGCGATCGAATCGGCGCCCACGCGCTCTTCAGCTGTGGCGACTGCGCCTACTGCCGCATCGGGGAGGAGGAAGCCTGCGTCACCGGCGTCACGCGACTGGCCGGCATCGGCCTGGACGGCGGCTACGCCGAATACATGTGCCTGCCGGCCGAGCACGCCATCCGCCTCCCGGACGGTATGGCGTTCGTGGATGCCGCACCCATGTTCTGCGCTGGGCTCACCACCTACGCCGCCCTGAAGAACGGGAATCTGCAGCCCGGCCAGCGTGTCGTGGTGGTCGGCATCGGTGGGCTGGGCCATCTGGCAATCTCGCTGGCGAAGGCGATGGGCGCGACGGTCTACGCCGTCACCGGCAGCCCGGACAAGGCCGGCATCGCGCGGGGTCGCGGCGCGACCGTCGTCGGAGACGCTGATGTCGTTCTGGCGGCGCTGGCGGAGGCGGGTGGGGCACACCTCGTGCTGAATACGGCGAACACGCTCGATCCGGTCGGTGCGCTGGTGCCTGGTATCGCCAAGCAGGGCGCGATCGTGCTGACGTCCGCGGACAGCGATGTCCTGCCGGTACCGCCAGCGATGATCATGGGGCGGCAGTTACGTGTGATCGGCAGCTTCTTCGGATCGCGGCAAGACCTGCGCGAACTGCTCGACCTCGCCCAGCGTGAGCGCATCCGGCCGATGATCGAGACCTATCCACTCACGGAGGTCAACGCCGCGCATGCACGGCTGAGGGCGAATCAGGTCCGCTATCGCGCCGTTCTGACGTTGTGACGCAGTCATTCCGCCCGCAGCGGGCGCGTGAGGTGTGAAGACCGATTGACGGAAAGCGTGGAAAGGATTGACGGTGTGAAGTTTGGCACGTCCCTGCGGTTTCTGTTTCCCACCTCGCCGGCGACGCATGAGCGGTTTCGGGAGGTGCTGGCCTCGATGCCGCCGGGTGCGTTCATCGAGCGGCCGATGGGCGCGTATACGGCGGTGGAGCAGGCGCGCAACCTGATCGAGGTCGCGTCCGCCGCCCGCACGGCCGGGCTCGACGCGCTGCTGACCGGGGACAACCACGTCGCCAACCCCGGCTACGCCGCGACCTTCTCACCCGTCTCCACGATCGCGCGGCTGATGAGCGTGACGGGCGATATGCCGGTCGGGGTCGTCGTGCTCGCCCCCTTCTACCATCCGATCCTGCTCGCCGAGCAGATCGCCACCCTGGCTGCATTCGCCGAGGGCCCGCTGATCGTGACGTTCGTGCTTGGCGGACGCGCGCAGCAGTTCCAAGCGTTCGGCATGGAGGAACGCAGCCGCGTCGGCCGGCTGGAGGAGACGGTCACGATCGTGCGGGCGCTGCTTGCGGGCGAGCGCGTCACGTACCACGGCCGCTACTTTACATTGGATGGCGTCACGATCAGCCCGCTGCCGCGCGTCCCGGTCGAGATCTGGGTCGGCGGCACGGTGCCGGCCGCCGCCGAGCGCGCGGGACGGTTGGGCGACGCCTGGCTGACCGGGCAGAACGCGACGCGGTCGGATCTCGTGGAGCAACTGGACATCTATCGAGAGGCGGCAGTGCGGACGGGTCGCACTCCCCAGCCGGTCCTGCGCCGCGATATCTACGTCGGCGACTCAGACGAGGAGGCACGCGCGGTCGTCGATCAGATATTGAAGGAAGGCTATCGCGGCACCGGCGTCGATCAGTTGCTCATTGGCAGTGCGGGGACAGTGGTACAGCAGTTACGTGAATACCGGCAGATGGGCTTCGAGTACGTCATGGTGCGCCATATCGTCGGGGACCATCACCTCATGCTGAAGTCATTCGATCGCATCGGCCGCGGCGTGATGCCGGCAATCCGTGACCTGTAAGGCAACGGGCGCGTGAATCGGCGATCGGGCAGAATGAGTCAACGCAGACGGAGATCAATCAAGGAGTGAGCGATGGCTGACGGTTTTGAGTTTCCCGTGGACCGTTCGGCGGTGATGCTGTTCGCGCGGTCGCTGGGTGATATCCGGCCCGAGTACTCGGACCCGGACGACCCCGCGACGAAGTCGCTCGGCGGCATCGTCACGCCGCCGACCTTTGTCCAGTCGAGCGCGCACTGGCAGCCGGACTACCCGCTCGACCTGACCCGCCCGCGCAAAGGCCCCGCGCCGGAGCGTCAGGGTGGTGGCGGCGGTCTGGGCCGGGGACTGCACGCCGAGCAGCACTATGAATACCACCACCCGATCCACGCCGGCGACACGCTCACCGTGACGACCCGCCCCGGCGAACGCTGGGAAAAACAGGGCCGCCGCGGCGGCACCCTGAAGTTCAGCGAAACAATCACCGAGTACCGCAACCAGGACGGTATCCTCTGCGTCACCGCCCGCTCCGTCGGTGTCCAAACCGAACGCGCGGTTGACCAGTAACGAAGAAATGAACCACAGAGGCGCGGAGACGCAGAGGATTGTTGTTTTGCGAAGGATTAGAGCGCAGAGACATGGTATGGACTTCGCTAACACATCAAGCAAATCTCTGCGTCTCCGCGTCTCTGTGGTTCAAAATCGTCCGTAAATAGGGAGTTCGAGATGGATTTGAAGGTTGGGGATACGCACGAGGCAGTGGTCGTCGAGAATGTGTCGCGGACGCACATTGTCAAGTATGCGGGCGCGGGTGGCGACTTCAATCCGTTGCATCATGATGACACGGCGGCGCAAGGGATGGCGGGGTATCCGTCGGTGTTCGCCCACGGGATGTATTCGATGGGACTGACCGGGCGGATGCTGACCGACTGGTTGGGACCGGCGGCGCTGAAGAAGTTCGGCGTGCGCTTTACGAAGCAGGTGTGGCCGGGCGATACCCTCACGGCGAAGGGCGAGGTGACAGAGGTCGTCGAAGAGGGTGGTGAGACGCTCGCGACGATCCGGCTTGTCACCGTGGACCAAAACGGCGAATCGGTCGTCGAAGGTGAGGCGGTCGCGGCGGTCTAGACCGAACGATGTAGAACCACAGAGACGCGGAGGCACAGAGATTGAGCGGGTTGCCGCGTGATCGAGTCGTCGGTTTCGTCTCGCGGGAAAGAGGTTGGTTATGACCACAGCGAACGAGGAAGCGGAGCGGATTCGCAGCTATCTGATTGCCCAGGCGAACAAGCTGAGCATTCCCGATCTGGTCGAGAAGGTACGGAAGGATACGCTGCCCGTGTGGGATGCGGCGGCGGCGGTGCCGGAGGGACGGCTCGCCGAGCGGCCGGGGGCGGAAGATTGGTCGGCGGCCGAGGTGATGACGCATGTCCTCGACATGAACGACCGCGGCGCCGACGCGATCGAAGGGATCATCGCCGAGGGCACGATCCCGCCGCCGATCGCGGATGAGCTGCGCCACGAGCGCCGCGCCGGCCTGACGACGGTGGCCGGCTATCAGCGGGTCTGGACGGCGCGCCGCGAGCAGCTCTTCGAGCGCGTCTCCCAGGCCCGCGGCGACGAGCACCTCGACGTCAAGATCACGCACCAGACCTTCGGCCCGTTCAGCTGGCGCGAGTGGCTGTTGTTCATGCGCGTCCACGACCTCGACCACATGCGCCAGCTCCAGTCGATCGCCCACCAACTGGGGACGTGAACCGCAAAGGCGCAGAGGACGCGAAGGAGCGCAAAGCTTTCATATTCTTCTTTGCGACCTTTGCGCTCTTTGCGCCTTTGCGGTGAAAAGAACGGCCGGACAACCACGGGTGAGATGTTGCCGCTAGGTGCGGGCCGGTGTACTTTCACGTGAGGGTTAGAGGGTGCGTCCGCGCAGAGGTGGGAGCATAATGCAGTGAGGTAGGTAGAGAATGCCGGCGCTCCTTGGCGGAGGGGCCGGCGTAGCGGAACCGACCTGGAACGGGCGGTTACAGGAGGAACGAGGTTCATGGAGTTCAAGGACAACACCGAGGAAGCGGCGTTCCGAACACAGGTCCGCGGCTTCATCCAGCAGAACCTGCCCAAGGGGTTGGGCGGGTCCAGTGACCCGTTCGAAGAGGGCGGTGACGCGGAGCGCGAGGCGCTGCTCAAGTCATGGCGGACGCAGCTGGGCACACAGGGCTGGATCGCGCCGCACTGGCCGAAGGAGTACGGCGGCGCCGGCATGAGCCCCGGCGAGCAGTTCATTTTTAATGAAGAGATGGCGGAAGCCCGCGCCCCCAACGTCGGCGGCATGGGTGTGCAGATGATCGGCCCCACTCTGATCATGTACGGCACCGACGAGCAGAAGGCCGAGCACCTGCCGAAGATCACCTCCGGCGAAGTGCACTGGGCGCAGGGCTATTCCGAGCCTGGTTCCGGTTCGGACCTTGCCTCGCTCCAGACCCGTGCCGTCCGCGACGGCGACGACTACGTGATCAACGGCCAGAAGATCTGGTCCTCCGGCGCCCACCGGGCGGACTGGATGTTCATGCTCACCCGGACCGACCCGGATGCGCCGAAGCACCGCGGCATCTCGATGCTGCTGGTCGATATGAAGTCGCCGGGCATCACGATCCAGCCGCTGATCGACATGTCGGGACGGCACGTCTTCAATCAGGAGTTCTTCGACAACGTCCGCGTGCCCGTAAGCAACCGCGTCGGCGAGGAGAACCGCGGCTGGTACGTCGGCGCCACCCTACTCGACTTCGAGCGGTCGAACATCGGCTCCTCGATCGCGCTGCGCCATCAGGTGAACGACCTGATCAAGTTCGCGCAGGAGGCGGCGAAGTCCGGCACGGTGCCGGTGCGGCTGACCGACAACCTCAAGACGGAGCTGGCCGACCGAGCGATCGAGGCCGACGTCTGCAAGCTGATCTCCTACCGAATCATCTCGATGCAGAAGCGGGGGCAGGTGCCGAACCACGAGGCATCGATGAACAAGAACTTCCGCTCGGAGGCGGGGCAGCGGTTGGCGATGACCGGGATGAAGGTACTCGGCATGTACGGCAACCTCACCGCCGGCCCGCTGGCGCCGCAGGCGGGTCGCCTCAGCCGTGGCTACCTGTCGAGCGTCTCCGCGACGATCGCGGCGGGTACGAGCGAGATCAACCGCAACGTGATCGCGACGCGCGGGTTGGGACTGCCGCGCGGCTAGATCCGGCGGCAATGGGCAGTCGGCAATCGGCAATGGGGAAGGCAGTGATGGTGTCGTTCGAGTCACCATTGCCGACTGCCCATTGCCGATTGCCGCGCGAACGGAGTGAGCGCCATGACAACCGCAACGACGACGCAACCGCATGTGCTGTTTGAGAAGCGGGGGCGGGTGGGGCTGATCACGCTCAACCGGCCGGAGAAGCTGAACGCGTGGTCGCAGGAGATGGCCCGGTTGGTGCAGGAGTCGATCGAGGACTGCAACGCCGACGATGCGATCGGTGCGGTCGTGATCACGGGACAGGGTCGTGGGTTCTGTTCCGGCGCGGACCTGCGCCGCGACCGCTCGGCGGACACCAGCACGCCGCGGCGGCGGGGCGAGAGCGAGCCGCTGCCGTTCTTCATGCAGCGGTCGAAGCCCCTGATCGCGGCGATCAATGGCCCGGCGGTCGGCGTCGGTCTGACGCTGACGCTCTGCTGCGACGTGCGGCTGGCGTCGGAGAACGCCCGCCTCTCCGCCCGCTTCGTCCGGATCGGTTTGACGCCGGAGCTTGGCTCGACCTACTTCCTGCCCCAGATCGTCGGACTGGGCAACGCTGCCGAGTTGATCCTCACCGGCCGGATCATCGACGCTGCCGAAGCCGGTCGCGTCGGCCTCGTCAACAAGGTCGTGCCTCCGGATCGCCTGCTCGACGAGGCGCTGGCGCTGGCCGAGGAGATCGCCTTCAACCCGACCCAGCACGTGAGCTGGGCGAAGCGCCTGCTCTACAGCAACGCCGCGAACGACAACCTCCGCTCCGTCCTCCAATCCGAAGACGAGATCTTCGGCCAGGCAACCCGTACCGACGCCTTCGCCGAGGCCGGCCGCGCCTTCGCCGAAAAACGCGACCCGCGATTCCACGGCTAGACGAGATAGAACCATAGAGACGCAGAGGCGCAGAGATTTCAGTTTTGTTCTCTGCGCCTCTGCGTCTTGTATGTTGAAGTGCCACTACGGTGTAGCGAAGGTGGGAGCGGCGGCGCAAGGCAGGGGCCAGCCGGGGCAGACCGGTCGCGTCTGGGGCCGCGTGCCCGTCGCAGAGCGTGGTCGCCCCGGCGCGCTTCCCCGGCCGGAGTTCGGACAGTTGCCAGGGCCGAAGCCCGAATCAGCAAGGGCGAGCGTGGGCCGGGGCTGTGGACCGGCCAGGGAGGACCGATCATAGAGTCGCGCCCAACCGCCGTTGGGATTGATATGAGTGCCACGCAGTTGGATGTGGCCGTCTGACCGAGCCGCCAGCAGTGGCGCACCGCCTATCCCGCGCCTGAGGATCCCGCGCTGGGCCAGGTCGTCGCCGCGATCGAGGCGCCGGCGCCGGTCCGCCGCCGGCAGGTCGTGGCGATGCGGACCGAGGAGGCGAACCAGCACCGCCCCACCCAGGTCGCGCTCCGGGAGTGCATCGCCCAGCATCTGGCGTTCCTGCGCGAGGAGCGGTCGGCGCTCGATCAGGCGGTCACGGCCAGTCCCGCGCTGTGGCGGGATGCGGTGCTGCTGCAGACGGTGCCGGGAGTCGGGCCGGTCGTGGCCGCCACTCTGCTGGCGGACCTGCCCGAACTGGGTTCCCTTGCCCGCCGCCCGATCGTCTCCCTGGTCGGCGTGGCACCCTACGCCCGCGAGAGCGGCCCACGCCACGGTCGCCGATGATGCCGGGGTGGCCGCGCCGCCGTGCGGACGGGCTGCCGTGCGGACGGGCCTCTACCCGGCGGCTCGCACCGCCGTCCGCCACAATCCGGCGCGCCGCTCCTTCTATGCCCGCTTGCGGGCTGCCGGCAAGCCCGACAAGGTCGCGGTGGTCGCGGCCATGCGCAAGCTGCTGCTCATGCTCAATGCCATCCGGCGCGATCAACACCCCTTCCAGTGCCCCGCCGTGCCTGTGGAGGTGGCGATGGTGCCTTGACCCACCGACACAGTTGCTCTGTGGTTCTATCCGTTACTGGAAGAGGGCGCCGACGGATTGGCCGGTGTGGATGCGACTGATCGCTTCGCCGAGGAGAGGGGCGACCGTGAGCGTCGTGATCTGGGGGATGCGTTTGTCGTCGGGGACGGGGACCGTGTCGGTGATCACGAGCTCGCGGAGCGGACTGGCGCCGATCCGCTCGATCGCTGGGCCGGAGAGGATGGCGTGCGTGGCGCAGGCGTAGACCTCGGTGACGCCCCGGTCACAGAGGGCGTGGACGGTCTGGGTGAGCGTGCCGGCCGTGTCGATCTCGTCATCGACGATCAGCGCCTGGCGACCCTTGACCTCGCCGATCACGGAGAGCAGTTCAGTCTGATCGTGGTTGCTGATGCGGCGTTTCTCGAGCAGGGCGAGGGGTGCGTCCAGCTTCTCCGCCATGTTCCGCGCCCGCTTGGCGCCGCCGACATCGGTAGCGACGACGACCAGGTCATCCGTGATCGTTGCCTTGAAATGACGGCTCAGCGCATAGAGGGCGGTGAGCTCGTCCACCGGCACGTTGAAGAAACCCTGGAGCTGGCCGGCGTGCAGGTCCATCGTCAGCACCCGGTCGGCGCCGGCGGTCTCGATCAGATTGGCAAGGAGCCGCGCCGTGATCGGTACGCGCGGTTGGTCCTTCTTGTCGGAGCGTCCGTAGGCGAAGTAGGGGATGACGGCGGTGATGCGGCCGGCGGAGGCGCGACGGAAGGCGTCGATCATGACGAGCAGTTCCATGATGCGCGTGTTCACCGGCGAGACGAAGGGCTGGATGATGAAGACATCACGTTGGCGGACGTTTTCGCCGATCTCGACGAAGATGTTCTCGTTGGCGAACTCGAAGACCCGACAGCGTCCCAGCGGACGGCCGAGGTAGTCACAGATCGCGCTGGCGAGATGGGGGTGGGCGTTGCCGGAAAAGACGCTCAACTCCTGGTACATGTGGCGGCGGGCTCCCTTCGGTCGCTGGGCGGCGGCAGCAGGTGATCGGGAACGCGATCGGTGACGGGCGGTCGGTCGCCCGCTGTCACAAAGAAGGCCGGAACCAGCGGTGGTGCGATCACCGGGATCCGGCCTGCGGCCAGCTCTCTTCTCCGTCGGATGATCGGAAGATAGCAAAGGCGGCTGGTGCGATCAACGCGGGCGGACGGCCCTCACCCCCGGCCCCTCTCCCGCCGAGCGGGAGAGGGGAGCCTCACTCAACCGTGAACCTCAGCCCAACCTGTGGTGTGGCCTAACCGAACGCCGAGTTGGCGCCCAAGGCCAGAGCAGGCCCCTCTCCCGCCCGAGCGGGAGAGGGGCCGGGGGTGAGGGCCGCTACCGTCCCGCCCGCCGGCGGAGGGCGTCGGGGTTGAGGACGGTGAAGGAACCCCGACCGAGGCGCAGCAGCCGGTCGTCCTGGTAGGCGCCGAGCAGGCGGTTGACGCTGACGCGGGTGACGCCAAGCATGCCGGCCAGGTCGGATTGGGTCAGGGGAAAGGCGACCTCGATGCCGTCGGGCGTGGACTGGCCCTGCTCGTCGGCAAGCTCGACCAGGCGGCGGGCAAGGCGGGTATCGAGATCCTGAAAGTAGGCGTCCTCGAGCCAGGCATCCGTGCGGCGGACGCGGGCGGCGAGCGTCTCGATCAGCGCGAGGGCGAGGTCCGGCTCCTCGCGCACGCTGGCGAGCAGATCCTCACGGAGCAGGGCGAGCGTCTCGGTTGGCTCGACCGCCGTCACCGTGGCCGAACGCGGTCCGCCGTCGAGCGCGGCGATCTCACCGAAGCAGTCGCCGGCAGTCATCAAGGCGAGCACGGTCTCATCGCCCTCCTCAGAGGGCAAGGTCACTTTGACGCGGCCGGTGCGGATGACGTGGATGGCGCCGGCGGGGTCGCCACGATGCATGATTACCTCGTTGCGCCGAAAGGTACGCCGCTGCAACCGTCGCGACAGTCGCGCCAACGTCTGCTCGTTCACACCGGCAAAGAGGGCTACGGAGCGGAGGAGTGCCACCGGATCGTCCATCGTCGTCTCACTCCCGTGCTGCACGTCCATCATGCGCGATGAGGGCTGCGTGAAGCGAGTGTTCCGAAGCAGACGGTGCATTCGCGCTTAGGCGTCGCGCATGGCAATGAGCAACTCGCGGTGCTCGTTGAGCCGGATGCCGCGTGGGCTGCCGTGTTCGACGATGAGGCGGTTGACCTGCTGGTGATGGCGGTCGGGGTCGAACGCCTCGGGGAAGATCGGCGCCATGAGGTAGAAGATGAGCGACTCTGCGTCCTGGATGTACCAGGGGACATCGTATTCGGCACGGGCAAGGATGTGGCAGCCTTCCTCTGGAAATGTGTCAGCCAGGTAGGCGACACCCGCGGGCGTGCCGCCGGTCTTGCGCGTTTCCTCTGCCCAGAACTCTCCGTTCGACCCCCAGCCAAAGACGTCAAAGATCGCCTGCATGTGTTCCGTCCGCCGACCTGCTGGGTGATGAAGACACCGCCCGGCCGGAGCACACGCGCAACCTGGGCGGCATATGACCCCGCGTGCCGGCGGATGATTTGCACGGGTTGCCGCAGGCGATAGCTGCGATGCATCAACGCATTGACAACCGCTTCCCGAATAACCGTCCGAGGAACAAGTGGAACATCTCGTCGATGTAGACTATCGCTGGCCAGCGTAAATGATCGAGGGACATCGAGAAGTACCTGCGTGACAATCCGAGGAATCAGGGTCAGGAGCGGCCCCATGAGTTCATCGGTCTGATAGCGATGGTCGGGATCAGATACCCACTCGCGACCCTCGACGCGGATATAGTCCACTCGACTCGAAGGGAAGTACCGGCGAAGTGATGCCGGCGTTCCAAAGAGCATCAGGCCTGCGACCGTGAGGCAAACGCTGTCATGATGACGGCTCGCCGCCGCTAGCAGGATGATGAAAAAGTCCCCTCGGAACCCTGGAAGTCTTGACATGGCGTGCCTACAGGTCGCCAAAACAGAGGCGGTTTCAGGACTGAGAGATCTTCATCAGCAGCCTGCTAGGGATGGTGGCGCCGCTGCTGGCGCATGCGGCCGGGGACGAGGGTTAGACGGGCACGCGCGTTCGTACTTGGA
>JBFXAN010000179.1:0-13227 GCA_050184225.1 Dehalococcoidia bacterium
CGCGGCCGGCCTCACTGGTGCGGGCGCGGGTGAACGCCGGGCCGATGCGGCACGGGCCGTCGGCGCCGCACGCTTCGCAGCCACGTGAAGGGTGGGGATCGTGGTTGCAGTAGGTGCAGATGGCGGTGGGGGCCGTGGTAGCCTGGGTGTGGGGATTCGAGCGGGTCATCATCGTTCCTTTCCTCCTGGCCCCGGCGGAGTGTGCAGCTCCGGCCGGGGCTTCCTGCTGTCTGGGGCTTAGGCGGCGAGGGGGATGGCCTGGACGCGGACGCGGGGCTTGCCCGCCATGCCCGCGTGGACGGCCTTCACGTGCCAGCATGGGCGGTTGTACTGTGCCGCCTTGCACGCGCAGCGCAAGATGCCGGTGGGCGACGGGGCGCTGACGGTGTAGGTGGTGCCGGCGTCGCTGGCGCTGGTGACGGTCCAGGTGATCGAGCGGATGATGGTCGTCGGATTGCGGATCGTCGGGGTCATGGTGAGCCTCCTTACACTCATATTCTCTTCGCAATAACGAAGAGTTACAAGAGGGTGAGGCCGCAACTTCAGGCCGGATGAATCGAAGTTGTCTATAAACCGTTCGTCATCGCGAAGCGTTTCATGGTACACTGGTAGCACGAATACACTTCGGCCATGCGAGAGGAAGTCATGACCATCAGGGAAGCCGCCGCAGAGCTGGGCGTCACGCCGCGCGCGCTCCAACTCCGCATCAAGAACGGCGAGATGCGCGCGGAGCGAATTGGATCGTTCCTGCTGATCCCCCGCGCGGAAGTGGAGCGTTGGAAGGAAATCGGCAAGCGCAAGGGCGGACGCCCACGTAAGGCTAAGGATGCGACGGAGGATCAGCAGGGATGACGTTGTTCAAAGGCGCCAATCCCTTGCCCTATCCGTCCTGGGACGAGATGCGGCGCGATCCGGCTGCGGTCGCCATCAGGGCCATGCTCGATGAACGCGGACGACGGCAGTGGCTTGATCTGTGGTATCCGGGGGCTGACGACGTCCTCAGCAGGAAAGCGGCGCGCGTGCGCGCGTTGATCGCTCGTGGGGCATTGGTCGAGGCGCTCAAGATCGTGGAGAAGCCGTCGAAGTTGGTGATCATCGCCCGGTGGTGGGACTTCGACCAGATCAACGCCGGCACCCTCAACCGATGTCTGGCAGAGGAATGGAATATGGTCGAGGCTCCATCGATTGAGGGCACACGCCGGTTGGTGCGCCTGTTTCGTGCGGCCGATTTCGTCACCGATACACCGGGTACCGAGCGACCGGTCGAACCTATCACCATCTATCGCGGCGCCGGGTTGCGCTCCAAGCGCGGGCTTAGTTGGACCACCGATCGGGATACGGCGGTGTGGTTTGCGACGCGATGGGACGCTGCCGATCGATACGTCTTCACGACGACGATCGCACCCCGGCATGTGTTGGGCATCTTCCACGACCGACAAGAGCGTGAAGTGGTGATCTCGCCGTTCGGGCTTCGCGCTATCGATGAGACACCAATCGCAACATCGCAGGCATAAAGACGCGGCCGCGGTGCCACCAACACCCGGCCGCACGGCACAACGAGGAAAGGACTCGTCATGCAATCGAAGGATATCACTCCCGCCGTGGCGCTCTACGCGCGGGTCTCCACCGAAGATCAGGCCGAGCGCCAGACCATCAAGGCGCAACTCGATTTTCTTCGTAAGTACTGTGACCTCCATGCCCTCCCGGTTGCCGGTGAGTACATCGACGATGGCATCAGCGGCACCGTCCCACTCGATGAGCGGTCGGAGGGGCGACGCCTTCTGGAGGACGCTGAGACGGGGCGCTTCGGCGTGGTGCTGGTCTATCGGCTGGATCGACTCGGGCGCTCGCTCAAAGCACTCATTACGGCACATGACGCGCTTGACGGCCTCGGCATCGCCATCCGGTCGGGCACCGAGCCGTTCGACACGAGTAGCCCGATCGGCCGATTCGTCTTCCAGCTACTCGGCAGCATCGCCGAACTGGATCGCGAGACGATCGCCGAGCGGATGATGATGGGTAAACGGCGCGTCGCGGCAGAAGGCAAGTATGCCGGCGGCCGCATCCCATTCGGCTACGACGTGGATACCGAGGGACGGATCGTTCTGAGTCAACGCCTGCTCTCCGGCCTCGATATGACCGAATCGACGATGATCCGCGACATCTTCCAGCGGATCGCCGGCGGAACGACCTTACTCAACGAAGCCCGCCGGCTCAATGCGCTCGGTGTGGCGCCGCTTTCGCGCTATGGTCCGAATCGACGAAACGGGAATATGGACCGCGTGACCTATACCCAGACGGCGACCTGGACCCCCGCGCTGGTTTGGTCGCTCGTCACCAACCCGACCTATAAGGGCGAGGCAAAGCTGAAGGCCAAACAGGGGGTTGTCGCGTGCCCCTATCCGGTGCTGATCGAACCGGCTCTCTGGGAAGCGGTACAGGCGAGCCTCAGGAAGAACCGCCTCCAAGCGACGCGCAACGCAAAGCAGGTGTTTCTCCTGCGGCGCCTGATCGCCTGCGGAAACTGTGGCGGCGGCTTCACCGGCATGTCTGACAAGAAACGCAAGGACGGCACAACGCCGATCCGCTACCGCTGCAACAACCAGACACCGGGGAACCGCCCGAACCCGGCGACGCGCTGCAACGCCAAGATGATCGATGGACTCTGGCTGGAGGATCTCGTCTGGCAGGACTGCCGCACCTTCATTCAGAACCCCGGCGAATCACTCGCCGACGCGCAACGCCAACTCCGCGATCGGCTCTCTCAGGTGGCAGGGATGGAAGATCGGCGCCGTGAGTTGCTCACGCAGATCGGCGAGAAGGAATCTGAGAAAGACCGCGTGCTGACGCTGTATCGGCGCGGGCGCATCACCATCGACCAGGCGGAAACGGAGATGGACGAGATCGCCCGCGAAACCGCCACGCTGCGCGAGATGCTGGAGTCGCTCCGGGCACAAGAAGCCCTCGCCAACGCACAGGAAAACCACCTCCGCGATGCAGCGGCAATGCTGTTCAAGTTGCAAGAGCACCTTGCTGAGATCGACGCCTCCGGCGACCCAGTACGCAAGCGCGAGATCATCGACATCCTCGTTTCACGGATCGCGATCCATACGGAAGGCGAGGGACGGGGCCGAACAGCGAGCGTGGCGATCAAGTACCACTTCGGCGAGGCGCGAGATTCCGTAGTAGCTTCAACTAGCTCGTGACTTTGTCGACAATGGCGCGGGCGTAGTTAAAGGTGAGCCGCCGCTCGCGCCGCCGCGGCTGCCCGATCCACTGCGTGCCGTGATAGAAGTCCAGATTCGCGCGATAGCGACGCATGCGCTCTGCATCCATCCGCTCGATCAGTTGTGGCAACGGCATATCCATGGGGGCGCTCCTTTCAGTCGCGGGGCAATGGGCAGTCGGCAATGGGGCGCTACTCCCGCCTTGGCACATGGGACCGGCTCTTTCGCCTGCCGTCCCCATTGCCCATTGCCCATTGCCCATTGCCCCCTCGGCGGCGCACGCCGCCGAGGATGCGATACACCGACCGGCGGGTGACGCCGAAGCGGCCGGCGATCTCGACGGCGGATGTGCCGGCCGCGTACAGGCGCCGGATCTCGCCATCGCGGAAGGCGTGCATTGCCCGGCTGGGGCCGCCCGGCAGCTCGAAGATGCAACACGGGAACGGGCAGCTGAGACAGGCATGCCAGAAGCGACAGCCTTCATCCTGGTAGTGGGTCAGCTCCGGCACACGGTCGCGCGACGAGCCGGTGTAGCCCCCGATCTCGTCTTCGGGGATGAGGGGGAGCTGGATGCCTTCATACCTAACCCCCCGGCCCCCTTCCCTCGCAGGGAAGGGGGAGTCCTCGTTGACCGAGGGTGCCAGTATTTCGTTTGATGGGACCAACCTCACTCGATCAACCATCGATCGAGAGGACTCCCCCTTCCCTGCGAGGGAAGGGGGCCGGGGGGTTAGGTAGTTCTCTGCTACCATGCCGCACCATCCTCCAGCCGGCCCCGAGCGACGCGGGGGACGAGTCCCGCCGCCGCCTCCACTGTCAGGGCGAGGCTGATCAAGAAATCGTCGTGCCCGTCGGCGGGGTCGACGGCGAAGGCAAGCGTGCGGTTGGGGCGATAGATGGCGCGGGCGCGGGCACATTCCTCCCGCACGAGCCGCGCCTCCGGCGAGCCATCGGCGCGATAGAGACTGAGACGGCCGCCGTTCACCGCCGCCAGCAGCGCGTAGCCGAGCTGTGACTTGCGGGCCTCCGTCAGCCGCAGCCGCACGACCTCCGGTCCGTTCCGTAGCGCCGCCAGCGAACCGGCCAGCCCCTCGCCGAGGCCGGTAGCATCCACCACCAGCCGCCGCACCCGCCAGATGTCGCGCAGGAGCCGGGCGAGCGCACCGATCAGCTCGGTGTGCGGCGCGCCCTCCCAGGCGACGTGATCGAGGACTTCAATGGGGCAATGGGCAATGGGCAGTGGGCAGTGGGGATCGGGTGTCAGTACCCGTGCAATTGTGAGTACCGTCCGATCCGGCCCACCGCGATTGCCGATTGCCGATTGCCGATTGCCGTCGAAGGCTTCGCCGCCAATATCGAGTCCGGCGACGTAGCCGAGCACGCCAGACGACCGCGACGGTGTCCGCTCGCGTTCGTGGGCGCCCTCCAGCAGGGTGAGCTGGGCCGGTGAGAAGAGGCGGCCGCCGCCGGGGAGCGGGCGCAGACAGTACTGACTCTGGAAGAGGGGATGATCCTCGCCCAGCCGCAGCCGCTCCCCTTCGACAAAGCGGGCGTAGGCGGGGTTGAAGCGGGCGACGTGCCGCCAATCGAACTCGAAGTGGCGGCGGATGCCGTCCTGCCGCTCCAACTCCAGGTGCCGCGCCTTCACCTGCGCGAGCAGGTCCGTCTCGGACCAGGCGGTCCCGTAGTAGACGGTCGTCGCGTTGGTTGTCGATGCCATCGGCCGGAAGTCCTTGTCGAACTTCTCCGGGTCGACATCCTGCGCCTCGTCGACTTCGAGCAGCGTGTGGCAGGTATGCCCGGCGACGTTGGCGCCCGGCTCTGCCGAGAGGAAGACCTGCCGCGCGCGGCCCAGGCGGACGATGTAGCCGCTCTCCAGCGCGGGCGAGATCAGCGGCCGGGCGGCATGCAGCCGCGACCAGAGACGCCGCAGGCTCAGCTTCACCTGCGGCGAGAAGGTGGGCGCGCACTTCACCGCGTCCAGATCCTGATTCGCGTGCGAGTGTAAGAAGCTCACTTCCAGCTGTGCGGAAAGCTCGTTCTTCCCGCCCTGCCGCGCCACCATCACCGAGAAGGTGCGGCCGTCGCCCGCGCGCACGCTATCGCGCACCGCCCGCGCGACGGCCCGTTGATAGGGCCGCAGCGGCGGCAATGCAGCGAGCGAGAAATCGTCATTCCTTTGTGATGACATCTCAACACAACTCCATGCGAGCGGAGTGCTTCAGCCGAAGAGGCGGATCACGACCTGGGTCGCGACGGCGCCGATCAGGACAAAGATCAGGCTGTTGACCCGTCCCTTCAGGTCGACGACCTCCGCCTCCAGCGACCGTACCCGCTCTTCCGTCACGGCGGCGGCGGTCTGTTTCGCCCGCTGTCGGGCCACCGTCCGCCCGGCGGCCGCCAGCGTCTCCAGCGTGCGATCGGCGTTCTCAGCCATCGGCGACCTCCTGACCAAAGACGGCGGCGGCAAAGTGACGCGCCACCTGATCGACCCGCTCGTTGAGTGCGGCGGCGTCCGCGCCGGAGAGCTGCTGCTGTGCCGTCACCATCCGCACCAGCAGATGCATGCCCTTGATCGTCAACTCGAGGTTTTCCGGATGTTCGGCGAGGTGCCGTCCCAGCAGCACGCGCACGAGCGCGACCTCGTCGTCCAAACCCTCCGCGCGGGCGGCCGCCACCAGCATCGCTGGTTCAACCTCCGCGGTCAGCCGCCGGTAGAGGTTCCCCCGTCGCCGGCGATGTCGTGCGGTGGTGGCGTGCGGCGTTTGCTCACGACCCGTCATCATCCGCCTCCAAGACCGCGAGCAGATCATCTGCCGACCCCACCGGCACCTGTGCCAAGACTCGGCTGAGGCCGAGCATCAACAGCAGCGCTACAAGTTCCCAGTTCTTTCGTTCGATCGCTTCGGCCAGCGTGATCATCGATCGTTCCTTTCGCGCCGGCGTAACAGCATCAGCGCCATCAACGTTTGACCAACCAGTGCCGGCAGTCCGGCCAGCACCGCGATACCAGCCGTGCGTTCGCCGGTCAGCGTGGCGGATACGCCGTGCGCGGCCAGTGCGGCTGCACCCGCCGCGGTCATCCCCAGTGCCAGCGTCGCCGCGCGCCGTCTCGACTGAGCCGACCCACGTGCATGCCGGCGGAGAAAATACGCCGCCGAAAGCCCGGCGAGCGCCGCCGTCACACCACCTTCACCGACCGCCACAGCATCCCATGACCGCATCACACCACCTCCCACACCATGAACCCGGCTATCGGTGAAGCCACACTAGAACGTATGTCCTAATTTCGTCAACACGATTGCGGCACTTGCCGGCGCGATCTGGCGGCGTGTGCTTCATACCAGCGTTCAATGTGCGAGAAAACGGGAGCATGAACGAGTGATCAAGAGAAAGAGATGGAATGATGATACTTGTTGCCTGTCATTCCTGGTTGGATAGAGTTCAATTGTTATCGATGCCGATAAGTCATGGATCAGTAAAGATGCGGGCCTGTGGTACTCTTACCAGCGGGTTTGCGATCCGATATTTTCTCACAATCAAAAGCCGGTTCAGTAGAACCGGCCCATTCTGGAGGCAAGGCGCTGATTCGACTGACGGACGGTGTGCGGGCAGCCCCCCAATGGTCCGCCGCCACACCGAAGCGATTCCCGCGCGCGGCCTGGCTCGCGCTCCTGATCATTCCTCTTGTGGTCCTGGCCGCTGCATCGTCGGTGCGTGCGGATGCCGTGGCGACGGTGCTGCCGTCGGATGGCCTCTACCTGCGGGCGGCGCCCGGCATCCAGTATCCGACGATGGACCTCATTCCCGGCGGCACCCGCCTCGCCCTCACCGACGACAAGAATGACGACGGCTGGTATCCCGCCGTCTACAAGGCGAAGCGTGGCTGGGTGAAAGCGGAATTTCTCGACGTCTCCGGCGACGCGACCGCGATGACGCGCAGCGCCACGGTCGGCGCCAGCGCCGGCGTCAACCTTCGCTCCGAGCCGCACACCTCCGCCGAACGCCTGGATGGGTTGACGGCCGGCACGGTACTCACCGTCAGCGTCCAGACGACATCTGATGGCTGGGTGATGGTCGCTCATGCTGGTCAGACCGGCTGGGTTTCTGCCGAGGAGTTACGGTTCGACAATGGGCCGGCCGGTTCTCCACCGACCGCCACGAGCAGTCCCGCGCCGGCAGTCGCCGGTCGTGGTCCCGTCCGGGCGACGTTCACCTACTATCATCACTCGCTGGAGGGCGGGCCGATGGCCTGCGGCGGCCGCTATCGTGCCGAAGACCCGACGATCGCGGCGGCGACCTCGTGGCCGTGTGGTACCCGCCTGCGGGTCTGCCGCAACGCCAACTGCATCACGGTCACGGTGCAGGACACCGGCCACCTCGGTCCCAACTGGGTCGATCTCTCCGCCGCCGCCTTCCGCCAGCTTGCCCCGATCTCGGAGGCGCTGGTCACCGGCACGGTCGAGGTGCTCCCACCGGGTCAGTGAGCGTCGCCGGCGGTTCGGTCTGGTGTAGAAGCAGCGGTGTCGTGCAAACAATCGCCGCTGGCCTGTGCGGCAGGATTCTCCATGACAATTCCACCCGATCCAGTCACGATTCAGCTCCTGGCCGATAACGAGCATCTGATCGCCGCCGTCGGCGAGATGCGCTGGCGGGAGTGGGGCCACGCGCCGGAGCCAGAAGACCCCGCGTGGTGGGTCGATACTACGGCGCGCGAGGCGGGGCGCGACCGTCTCCCGGTCACCTGGGTGGCGATCGGCGAGGATGGTGAGGCGCTCGGTGCGGTGGGTCTCGGCGAGTTTGATATCGAGGAACGGCGGGATCGCTCGCCGTGGGTGTTGGGCATGATCGTGCGGCTCGACCGCCGTGGCGCGGGGATCGGCCGGCGCCTCCTCGCCCAGCTCGCAGCGTGGACCGGCGCCCAGGGATACGACCAGGTGTGGGTCGCGACCGGCGGCCCGGCGATCGGGTTCTATCAGGCGTGCGGCTGGGAGCTGATCGAAACGGTCGAACAGGCATCAGGCGAAACGGCGACGGTGCTGACGAAACGCCGCTGAGGTTGCCGCGGGTGGGTGGTCGGGTACGATAGCAAACCCACCCGCGGCAATGAACCCGGCCGCTTACTTCGCGGCGGGCAGTTGCAGGGACTTGACCTCCAGAAACTCCTCGAGGCCGAACGTGCCCAGCTCGCGGCCGTGGCCGGACTGCTTGTAGCCGCCGAACGGCGCCAGCGGGTTGAAGCCGCCGCCGTTGATCTCCACCTGGCCGGTTCGGATCCGCCGCGCCACCCGCTGCGCCCGCTCCGGATCGGCGGACCAGACGCCGCCCGCCAGGCCATAGATCGTGTCGTTGGCGATCCGGATCGCTTCCTCCTCATCGTCATAGGGGAGGATCGCCAGCACCGGCCCGAAGATCTCCTCCTGCGCGATCGTCATCTCGTTGCGCACCTCGGAGAAGACCGTCGGCCGGACGTAATAGCCGGTGTCCAGTCCGTCCGGTGATTCGGCGCCGCCGGTCACCAGCGTGGCGCCTTCCTCGATCCCCTTCCGGATATAGGCGCGCACCCGCTCGCGCTGCGTCTCTGAGACGAGCGGGCCGAGCCGCGTGCCCTCGGCAAAGGGGTCGCCCGGTGTGAAGGTTTCGGCCACCCGCTTCGCTACCTGTTCCGCCTCGGCGAGCCGCGAGCGCGGCACGATCATCCGTGTCAGCGCGCTGCAGGTCTGGCCGGAGTTGAGGTAGCACTTGCCCACGCCGTCCGCGACCGCCTTCTCCAGATCGGCGTCATCGAGGATGATGTTCGGCGACTTACCGCCCAGCTCCAGCGCTACCCGCTTGACGGTCTGCGACGCCAGTTCACTGACGCGGCGGCCGGCGCGGGTCGAGCCGGTGAAGGAAATCATGTCAACGCGCGGATGGGCGGCGATCGCCTCGCCCACCACCGGGCCGGTGCCGCTGACGAGGTTGAAGACGCCGGGCGGCAGGCCGGCCGCGTCGATGATCTCGGCGAGGATGAAGGCGTTGAGCGGCGCCACTTCGCTCGGCTTCAGCACGACGGTGCAACCGGCCGCCAGCGCCGGCGCCACCTTCGCCGCGATCTGATGCAGCGGGTAGTTCCAGGGCGTGATGCAGCCGACCACCCCGACCGGCTCGCGGACGACGAGTGAGTTCCCCACCCGTTCCTCGAAGGCGAAATCCCGCGCGATCTTCGCCATCGACTGGAAGCTGGTCAGCGGCAACCCGACCTGGATGATGCCGGCCAGCTTGACCGGCATCCCCACCTCCTGCGCGATCGTGGCGCCGATCTCCGGCAGCCGCGCCTGCAGTCCGGCGGCGATCTTCTCCAGGTATGCGGCGCGCTCCTCGGTCGAAAGCTGCGACCAACTCGGGAAGGCCACCGCGGCTGCCTGGACCGCGCGATCGACATCCTCAGCCGTACCCTCTGGGATGCGGCCCATCACCTGTTCCGTCGCGGCGTTGACGACGTCGATGCTGCCGGCGCCGCTGGAGGGGACCCAGGCGCCGTTGATATAGATCGCATCTCGCTGCTGGACTCCGCTGCCCGTTGCGGGTGTGGCGACGTTGCTGGTCATGACTCCCCCCTGCCTGATCGTTATGGTCATTCCAGCATAGCGATCAGATGATAGGAATGACAGGTACGTCGCCTCAAGGTTCTTCGCGGATGATTCCCGGCAACCTATCGAGGTCTCTCATGTGGGGGGATTGGTGCCACTCTGAGCTCGCAAGCTTTCGGCAACTTCTTCAGCAACGCCCTGGACAAACGCGTCCTTCTCTTCGGCAATCGTCGCCGGCGGCTGCGTTACATAGCGCTGCAACGCACCGGCGGTTCGCTCCACAACGCTCCGACCGTAGTTCGCTCGGGTGGATTTCAAGGCGGCGATCTCCCTGATCAGTTGGCGGCGAGGCCGTGGCGGACGGCGATGAGGGCGGCTTGGGTGCGGTCGGCGACGCCCAGCTTCGCCAGGATCGTGCTGACGTAGCCCTTGACCGTGCCCTCGGTCAGGTGGAGGGTGGCGGCGATCTGGCGGTTGCTGTGGCCTTCGCCGATCAGACGGAGCACGTCGCGCTCGCGATCGGTGAGGATGCGGAGCGGTGACGGCTCCGGCGTGTCCGCTACCTGGCGCATCAACTGGCGCTGCGCCTCCGGGTGGAGCGCGGGGCGTCCCTGGGCGGCATCCTGGATCGCGCGGACGAGGTCGGAGCGGCGCACGTCTTTGAGCAGGTAGCCGATCGCGCCGGCCTGGATCGCATCGCGGACCCGCTGGTCGTCGGAGAAGCTGGTCAGTACGACCACCTGACTCGGCAGACCGCCGTCGACGATCCGCCGCGTCACCTCGACGCCGTCCTGATCCGGTAGTTGCAGATCCATCAGGATCACATCCGGCGTGGTGGATGCGGCCAGGTCGAACGCGCAGGCGCCGGTATCGGCCTGACCGACGACCTCGATCGCCGGCTCCTCGGCGAGCAGGGTCGCCAGCCCCCAGCGCACGATCTCGTGGTCGTCCACAATCAAGACGCGGATCGGCTGATCGGTCACGGTTGCTCGTCCCTCCTGGGCAGGATCACGTCGATCGTCGTCCCGCCGCCGGCCAGCGAGTTCATCTGTAATGAGCCGCCGATCTCTGCTACCCGCTCCCGCATCGAGGTCATCCCCAATCCGCCGGAACCGGGTTGCGGTGGGCCGGTGGTCTTCCGTCCGACGGCCATGGTCAGGCCGATGCCGTCATCGGCGATGCGGAACCGCACGCGATCGCCGGTGGTGGAGAGCCGCAGCGAGACGCGCCGCGCCCGCGCATGTTTGACGACGTTGCTGAGCGATTCCTGCGCGATCCGGTAGAGCGCCCGTTCATGGGCCTGGATCTGGGGGACGTATGTATCGGCGTCCAGGTCGGCGGCGAGGCCATGGTCATCGAGGCCAGCCGCGAGCCGAGCGAGGGCGACGACCAAGCCGCCGCCGATTGGGTCGCCGGCCGCCTCGTCGGCGTTGCGGTTGTCATCCGGCCGGAGCTCGGCGAGCACCGCCCGCAGCTCCGTCATCGCGGCCAGGCTCTGCTCGATCAGGCGTTCGATCCGATGCTCCGCCTGGGCCGGGTCACGCTTCAGCGCCGGCACAATGGATTGGGCGATCAGTGAGACGCTGAAGACCGACTGGGTGACGGCATCGTGCAATTCCCGCGCGAGCCGCTGCCGCTCCTGGAGGACGGCCAACCGGCGGCCGCGCTCGGCAACCAGGCGATACTGACGGCGATTGTCGATCGCGGCGGCGAGCTGCGCGGCGGTGAGCTGATACGGGTGCAGATCGACGCCGTACCAGTCGCGCAACTCCCGGCTGGAGAGGATGATGAGGCCGGTTCGCTGCCGCCCGACCATCAGCGGGATCATCGCCAGCGCCTTCGGCGCGTGCCGCTGGCGTTGTGTTCGGCGGAACTCGTCGGAGACGCGCGGGTCGGTGGTATAGTCGGCGATCGTCACGACCTGACCCTGGTCGAGGTCTGCATCAAAGGCGTCGCGGCTGAGCGGGAGGCGCGTCTGCATGATGACGATGCCGTCCCGCGGCGACCACCGGCCACGAACGACCACGCCGGTTGAACAACCGTCATCGTCGAACTCATACAGAACGACGTGGCAGATGAATTGGCGGCGGGCCGCGACCTGTTCCAGGTAGGCCTCGACCACCTCGTCGACGTCGATCGCGGTGCTGATCCGGCGGCTGGTTTCATAGAGCAAGCGGGTTTCGTCGAGCGCCTTGGCCGTTTCTGCGAAGAGGCGGGCGTTGTCGATCGCGATCGCCAGCTGAACGGCAGCGATCTCGAAATCGGCCGCGTCCTCTTCGGCGATCGGGTGCTCCGACTCGATGTTGAGGACGCCGATCAGCCGGTCACCGACGGCGAGCGGCACCGCCAGTTCGGCGTTCAGGTTGCCGCCGGCCTTGATCGGGATGTAGCGGGGATCGTTGCGCGCGTCGTTGACGAGCACCGGTCGGCGCGACACGGCCGCCGCGCCGGCGATGCCCTGGTAGATACTCTGCCGGTATTCGCCGAGGTCTTCGTCGGTGTAGACGCCCGCGCGCATCCGCGGCCGCAGTACCTCCGGATCGTCGGGATCGACCAGCATCAGGGCGATGTGCGGATAGTGCAGGTGTTCGGCGAGGGCCGTCACCGCCGTGCGCAACACGTCGCCCAGGCTGAGGCTGCTGGTGATCAGCCGGCCGATGTGGTTGAGCAGTCCCGTCCGGACGGCACGACGGCGCTCGTCCTCAAACCGGCGGGCGATCTCGACCGCGATCGCCGCGTGCTGACCAAAGAGGACAAGCGTTTCGACCGCTTCCTCATCAAAGGTATGCGGCGGCGGCGCGCCGACACCGATATAGCCGGTGATCCGGTCGCCCCACCAGATCGGCACGCCAAGCATTGTGTGGTCATTGATATCGGACCGTACCGGCCGGTCAAGCTGAGCATAGCGCTCCAGGCGGACCGGGCCGCGCTCCTTGAGCACGCGCGCGCCGAAGCCGGCGCCGGGAGGCAGGTCGCGCACCGGCTCGTGCGGGCTGAAATTATGGATGGCGAGCTGACGGATCGCCGGGCCCGCGTGCGTATCGATGACGAGACCGATCGCGCCGTGCTCGGCGCCGAGCAGCGTGGTGGCGCTCTCGATCATGCGTGTGAGCAGCGGTTCCAACGCCAAGTCACCGCTGATCGATTCGATCACGGCCCGGAGGATCTCGGTACGGCGGGAATACTCGGCCAACCGGCGCGCCACATCGGCGTCATGCGATCCGGCCGTGTTGGTGGTGGTCACGCGATCGCTCTTCCAGCCCTGCCGGCCAATCTGGGACCTCGAATGCGTGTGGACACGGGGGGCGACGCCCGCATTCCCCAGACACAGGGCATGCAATCCAATTGTAGTTCTAACGTAACCGAAGGTTCTTGAAAAGGGCGCGTGTTACCTAACCCCCCGGCCCCCATCCCAACCAGGGAAGGGG
>JBFXAN010000180.1:0-12963 GCA_050184225.1 Dehalococcoidia bacterium
GTGAAGGGGTGGACGATGGTGGGGTCGGCCCACACCCCCGGCCCCACTCCGGCGGGGCGTGTGAGGGGAGTTACTGTCGAACCTGTGCCGGCTCAAGCTCCCCTCTCCCGCCGGGCGGGAGAGGGGCCGGGGGTGAGGGTCGGCTCCGGTTCCTCCTCCACCGCCCACCGCTGGAGATCGACGACCGGCGACCGCAATTGGAGCGCGGCGAAGAGCTCAGCGCGGGAGCGATGGGGCAGCGGCAGGCCGGCGGGGATCTGTCCGGCCATTTCCAGTTGGGCGCGGGCTTCTTCCGCCTGCTTGTCGAGGTCATCGAGGTGGAGCGCGAGGTCGTGCTGCTCGTCGGTGACGATCAGCGTGTTCGGGGAGAGGTGATCGAGCAAGGTCGCGTCGAGGAGGAACGGTGCGAAGAGGCCTGCTCCTCGCCATGTGCCGCGCTCCAACTGATCGAGTTCTTCCTCAAGCCGGGGCCGCAGGCCGAGTTCGACATGCTCGAAGCTCATCGAGGCGCGGAGGGCCGCGATACGGTCCGGGTCGGCTTGGGCCTCGCGCGCGGGGCCGAGCACGACTTCGGCGATCAGTTCGGTGGTGCGCTGGGTGGCGGGATGATACCGGCGCAGACTGTCAACCGAATCCCCGAGAAACTCGATGCGGACGGGGAGCGTCGCGTCGGGAGGAAAGACATCGACGATGCCACCTCGCCGCGCTGCCTGACCGGTGCCCTCGACGAGCGGCTCGAATGCGTAGCCGAGCGACTCCAACCGTCGCAGCAAGGCATCCATCTTCAAACGCGAGCCGGCGCGCACCGTTTCCGCCGAGCGGTTCAACTGAGCCGGGGCGATCGTCGGCTGAGCGAGAGCCTGGATCGGCGCGACGACGATCGGCATAGTCTCGTTGTGACGATGCAGCGCCTGAAGGACGGCAAGCCGTTCCTGGGCCGCCTCCGTGTCGGCGGTCCGTTCGTAGGGAATGGCATCGCTCTCCGGATAAAGAAAGACACGGGACTCCGCCCCGGTCCACGCGGCGAGTTCCTCGGCGAAGCGCTCGGCGCGGTCGGTCTTGCCGGCGATCACGAGGACCGGGCGGTCGCGTGCCAGCGCGGCGACGACGGCAGGCTTGGCGCCGTCGGGCACGCCGAGGACAAGACGCTCTCCAGCATCGACGGCGGCGCGCGCCGGTTCGAGGATCGGTTCGAGAAGTGGAAGCAGTCCGTGAAGTTGCATGATAGGAGTGTGGTGTTGAACGCCGAAAAAGGCGGCAACGGCGGATCAGGGCCGTGCACGCCACTATTTAGTTTAGCAGACGCGGGGCGTCGCCGCCGGTTGTCGTGCCGACGGCTCATGCTCAGTCTGAACGAAGGATCGAGTTGAGTCTCGGAACGGTGATGAGGTTCACCAAACCCGGATACGATCCGATCGTGTAAGATACGCAATCGCTGTGTCAGATCGTCACGATAGCCTTCGAGCGCAACGCTGCTCTATGACGGCGTCCGGCCGCGTTCCGCGGGACTTCGAACCGGTTGCCGGAAGTGCGAAGGGGTGGGCTGATGCCGGATGTATATTCGACGATCAAGGAACTCGATACGACAATGCAGGACCGGCTTGCTGGTGTGCTCGAGACGCGAGGCGCCGACCCGCAGCAGCAGGCGATGCGCCGGGTGTTCCTTGCCGACATCGCCTTCCCAGCCCGGGCACGGGTGCTCGACGTCGGCTGTGGCACGGGCGTGCTCACCCGCGTGCTCGCCCAAGTCGATGAAGTCGATTCGGTGATCGGCGTCGATCCGGCGCCGTCGCTGCTGAGAAGAGCGCGCGACCTGGCAACGGATCTGTCGAACATCACATATCGAGAGGCGGATGGCCGCTCGCTACCATTCGAGGATGCCGGCTTCGATGTTGTCGTCTTCGATTCAACGCTTTCGCACGTCCCGTTTCCGGAACGTGCACTTGCCGAGGCGTTGCGGGTGCTCCGGCCAGGGGGCCGGTTGGCGGTCTTCGATGGCGATTACGCGACGACGACCGTCGCGCTCGGCGACCACGATCCGTTGCAGGTCTGTGTCGATCAGATGCTGGCGAATTCGGTGCACGACCGCTGGCTGATGCGACAGCTGCGGCCGCTTGTCCAGGATTGCGGATTTGCGGTCGAGTCGGTTCGCAGCCACGGATTCGTTGAATTCGGCGGCGGCTATATGCTGACGATCGTCGAGCGTGGCGTCGACTTCCTATACGCCGGCGGTCAGATTGGTGAGGACACCGCGGCGGCGCTCAAGGCGGAGGCACAGCGGCGGATTGCGACCGGCACGTTCTTTGGGCATATCGCTTACCTGAGCCTCGTCGCGGTCAGACCATCGTGACCACCGCCCGCCGGTGTGACGCCGGCACGGCCGATAGCCCTGGAAGGGAACAGCTATCAGCCCGTTGACAGGCCGGCAGTCTGTTTCCTGTCATGGATGATGCGATGCAGTCGCGTCGCGTCGGCAGCGGTCGCCCAGCCGCGACCGTCACGGACGGCGGCCTCCAGCCCACGGAGGTAATAGGCCGCACCCCACGCCTCGAAGAGCGGATCAAGCGGAAAGCTGCCGGCGCGTGACCGATAGCCCTGCCGCCATGCGCGCGCAAAGAGATGACGGGCCACCTGAAACATGGGCTGAAGCGGGTCAGGTTCGAGCGGTGCGGCGGTGAGGATCGTGTGGGTGATGCCGAGGTCGGCGCGGCGGTCCGCCGCCATTGCGTTCACGAAGTCGATCAGTCCTGTGATCCGTGGCGTCCGGACGAGGACATTGAGTGGGTGGTAGTCGCCGTGACAGAAGACGGCGGGGCCGGCGGCCGTGCGGACGGCAGCGGTGAGCGCACCGTCCTCGACCATGCCGGCCCAATCGGCGCGATCGGATGTGGAAAGGTCGGGCGGAGGTGCAACCTGATGCAACCGCGCCTGGAGACGGCCAAAGGTTACGCCCAGGCGCCAGACCTCCCAGGGTCGGGCGCCGAGTATCTTGGCCATCGACCCGCCGTCGAGCCACGTGAGAATGAGGAACGACCGACCGTCGGATTCGCCGGTTGCCTCGACGTTCGGCGCGGGCAGGCCGGCAGCCGCGACGGCACGCAGGGCAGCCGCCTCCCGCCGTGCGGCCGCCTGCGCCCACGGTCCGGGACGGTACAACCGCAATGCGTGTGAGGCGCCGTCGGGTGTCTCAAACCTCCAGATCCGTGTGTCCCAGCCACCGGTGACCGGCGTGGCTCGGAGCGGTGCGGGCCAACCAACGTCGCGCAGGAGGGCGGTTGGGTCAGGGCCGGCGTCGGAAGCTTCCGCCGTCATCGTCGATCAACCAAGCAGCTTCTCCAGGCGCTCGATCGCCTGGCTCAGCGCGTCATGCAGTGCGTCCAGATTTTCGTCGTCGGCGGTCGGTCCGCCGGTCGCGCGTTCATCGGTGATGTCCATGACCACATCGTCGGCACGCATCACCGTATCGAGCACGTGGCGCAGGCGGCTACGGTCGCGCTCACTCAGGGCCATCGAGCACCTCCAACCTCGGTAGTATAAGGGGCGATTGAAAGGCAAAGGGACGCAAAGGTCACCGAGAAAGTGTGTTGTCATGCTGAGGAGCGAAGCGACGAAGCATCTCGCCGTGTGACAGACTCCCCGCGAGATGCTTCGCTTCGCTCAGCATGACAACACTGACCTTTGCGACCTTTGCCCTCTTGGTCCCTTTGCGTTTCAATCCCTCGTACCGCTGGTACACTGAGCGGCGGAGGGTTGGGCTATGACCACGACCGAGTCGCCGATGCTGCAAGTCTTGCGGGAGGATGGGACGGCGGTAACGGCGCTGCCGGCAGGGTTGACGCCGGAGCGGCTGCGCGAGGCGCTGCGCTGGATGAAGATCGCGCGGGTATTCGATGGCCGTGCGATCGCGTTGCAGCGACAGGGGAGAAGTCTGACCTACGCCGGCATGTATGGCCAGGAAGCGGCGCTCGTCGGCAGCGCGCTGGCGCTCGACCCAGCCCGCGACTGGATCGTGCCGCAGTACCGTGAGTCGATCGCCCTCGCCATCCACGGCTTCGGCCTCGATCGCTTCTTCCTCTACCTCCGTGGCCATCCGGCAGGCGGCGCCGTGCCCGATGGCGTGAAGATACTGCCGGTGCAGATCTCGGTGGGTACGCAGATCACCCATGCGGTGGGGATCGCCTGGGGGTTGAAGCTTCAGGAAACGGGCGGCGCCGCAATCGGTTACTTCGGCGACGGCGCGACATCGGAGGGTGCGTTTCACGAAGGCGCCAATTTCGCCGGTGTGATGGGTGCGCCGGTGGTCTTGTTCTGTCAGAACAATGGGTGGGCGATCTCGACGCCGCGATCCCGGCAGACGGCGGCGCGGACGATCGCGGAGAAGGCGTCTGGCTACGGCTTTCCCGGCATCCAGGTCGATGGGAATGATCTCGTGGCCATATACAGCGCCACCCGCGAGGCGGTCGAACGCGCCCGGTCTGGCGACGGTCCGACGTTGATCGAGGCGGTGACGTACCGGCTCGGCGCGCATACGACCGCCGACGATCCATCGCGCTATGTCCCAACGGAAGAACTCGAACGGCAGAAGCAACGCGATCCGATCGCCCGGCTCTCCGCTTATCTGAAGCGAGAAGGGCTGGTGGACGAGGAAGACGAAGCCGCGCTCGACGAGGAAGCGCGCGTGCATGTCGCCGATGCCTACGCTCGTGCCGAGGCAGAGCCGGACCCGCCGGATGATGGCTTCTTCAATCACATCTATGCGGCGCCGCCGGCACGGTTGGAGGAGCAGCGGGCCGCATACAGGGCGCTACGAAACCAATAGCCAGTGCGTCAGCAACAATCCGTAAAGAACAGTGGCGATGCCCAACCCCTGTCATTCCGAGCGAAGCGAAGGATCTCGGACGCAAGTCACCGCCGAGGTCCATCGCTTCGCTCGGGATGACAAACCTGACCTCGATCACAATCGCCAAGAGGCGTTGAACAGGATGAATCACCATGCCCGAGATGACGATGGTGCAGGCGGTCCGCTCGGCAATGGAGTACGAACTGGAACGGGATCCGCTGGTGCTCGTACTCGGCGAGGATGTCGGCCGGAACGGCGGCGTCTTTCGGGCGACGGAGGGGTTGCAGGAGCGTTTCGGGCCGCGGCGAGTGGTCGACACGCCGCTCGCCGAGATGGGCATCGTCGGGACAGCCGTCGGACTCGCGGCGTCGGGGATGGCGCCGGTGGCCGAAATCCAGTTCCTCGGTTTTGCCTACCAGGCCATGGCCGAGATCGCCGGACAGGCGGCGCGGATGCGGATGCGCTCGCAGGGGACGATCCCCTGCCGGATGGTGATCCGGTCGCCCTATGGCGGGGGTGTCCGCGCACCGGAACTGCACTCGGACGGACTGGAGATGCTGTTCGTTCACTCTGCCGGACTCAAGGTTGTCGCGCCGAGCACCGCAGCGGACGCCCGCGGATTGCTGATTGCCGCGATACGGGATCCGGACCCGGTCGTCTTTCTCGAACCACTGCGAGGCTACCGCGGCATCCGTGATGAGACGCCGGAGGATGACACGACCGTGGCGATCGGACCGGCGCGAACCGTTCAGGAGGGCAACGACGTGAGCGTCTTTGCCTGGAGCGCGATGGTCCCGGTGGCACAAGCCGCCGCCGAGCGCGCCGCGACGGAGGGTATCCACTGCGAGATCATCGACCTCCGCACCCTGGCGCCGCTCGACGTCGATGCGATTCAGGCATCCGTCGAAAAGACCGGCCGTGCCGCCGTGATCCACGAGGCGCCGTTGACCGGGGGTCTTGGCGCCGAGATCGCAGCGACGATCATGGACCGCTGCTTCCTCTCGCTGGAAGCGCCCGTGATCCGCATCACAGCGCCGGACGCGCCGTATCCCGTCGGCATCTATGAGGACCGGTACATCCCAAACGTCGAGCGCGCGCTCGATGGCGTTCGTCGAGCCGCCAGGTACTGATTTTGCGGTGTAGTCAATCATCTTCTTCCCACGTTCGTGTGCCATCAGCCAGCTGGTGGTTCGATTGACGAAATTGAGGCACACCGCGCACCGGCCGGCCCGTAGGATCGGGGGATGAGACACGGCAGCGGAGGAGGTTCGAGCAACGTGGATGCCGGATCAGTCCTACAAGAACTTGAGTCGATGGGAACGGAGCAAAACCGGAAGACCTACCGCCGTCACGGTGTGGCCGATGAGATCTACGGCGTCAGCTATGCCAATCTGGGAAAGCTGAAGAAGCGGATCAAGGTCGATCACGACCTGGCGATGGCGTTGTGGGAATCGGGCAATCATGACGCGCGGATACTCGCGACGATGGTGGCGGACCCGATGCGCGCGGACGAGGCCATGCTCGACGCCTGGGCACACGATCTCACCGATCCGGTCACGGCCGATGCCGTCGCCGATCTGGCCGCGCGAAGCGGGCTGGCGCAGCCCATGGCGGAACGCTGGATGGCATCAGAGGATGAATGGATCGGGCGCGCCGGATGGCACACGCTCGCTCGGCTCGCCGGCCGGCCCGATTCCCCGCCCGACTCGTACTTCGAGGGGTATATAACGACGATCGAACGTGATCTGCACACCCGGAAGAACCGAGTCCGCGAAGCCATGAACAGCGCGCTGATCGCGATTGGGGTGCGCGGCGGGCTGCTGGAACAGAAGGCGTTGGACGCTGCCGCCGCAATCGGTACGGTGGAGATCGACCACGGCGAAACATACTGCAAGACACCGGACGCCGCGGACTATATCCGTAAGACGCTCCAGCGACGGCAGGCGAAGCGGCCGGCTCCTGCTCAGGCATAGCCGGGAGCCGTGCCTGCTTCACTGCCACCGGTTGGTTTCGCGGGTGAGGGCTGAGCATGACCGAATCGCCGTTCGCGTTCCTCCTGGCCGATGTCGGCGAGGGGCTGCACGAAGCTGAGATACGACGCTGGCTGGTGCGGCCCGGCGATCGGGTCGCGCTGGACCAGCCGCTGGTCGAGATCGAAACCGATAAGGCCGTGGTCGAGCTTCCCTCACCGGTCGCCGGCACCGTCGCCCGGCTCGGCGCCGACGAGGGATCGATCCTGCATGTGGGCGATCTCGTCGCGCTGTTGGAACCTGAGCATAGCCTCGCGGGCCGGGCCAATGCCGGACCTCCGCGCGAATCGAACGGTGTCGCCACGCCGGATACCGGCAGCATCATCGTGCACGATGCCGGCGCCGATCGGCCGGCGAGCCAGCGGCCGCTCGCCACGCCGGCCGTGCGTAAGCGGGCGCGCGAGCTTGGTGTCGATCTCACGCGCGTAACCGGTACCGGTCCCGGAGGGAGAATCGTCGCCGGCGATGTTGAGTCGTTCGCCCGCGCGCCGGAAGCGTCGCCACATCCCGGCGGCGAACCCAGCGCAACGAAAGCCACCGCGCCTTCGGCCGGGGAGTCACCGGCGACACCATGGACCGCGCCCCGACCCGCGCTTATTGATAGCCGGCAACCGCTCCGCGGGCTCAGACGGCGCATCGCGCAGACGATGGCGCAGTCCTGGAGCACGATCCCGCACATCACCGGGTTCGACGAGGTCGACGTGTCGGCGTTGGTGCTGGTGCGCGATCGGCTCAAGCCGCTGGCAGAGGCCAGGGGCGCGCGGCTGACCTACTTGCCGTTCATCGTCAAGGCGGTGGCCCTCGCCCTCAAGGACTATCCAATCGTCAACGCGTCGCTGGATGAAGCGGCGGGCGAGATCGTCCTGCACGCCGCGATCAATGTCGGCATCGCCACCGCCACACCCGATGGTCTGGTCGTGCCGGTACTGCACGGAGCAGATGAGCTGACGCTGATCGAGATCCAACAGCGCCTCGATCAACTCGCAGAACGCGCGCGCGTGCGCACCTCGACGGCGGCGGAATTACACGGCGGCACATTCACGATCACGAACTTCGGCGCGCTCGGCGGCTGGCAGGCGTCCCCGATCATTCGACCGGGTGAGTCGGCCATCCTCGGCGTTGGCCGCATCCAAGATCGGCCCTGGGCTGTCGATGGTACGGTCGTGGTCCGCCCGGTGTTGGCGCTCTCCCTCGCGGCCGACCACCGCCTGATCGACGGCGATGTCAGTACCAGCTTTCTGACCCGAATCGGCTCGCTGCTCTCTGGTCCGGAGGCGATGCTGCTCGATATGAGGTGAGCAGCCGTTCCCCCTCCCCCGCCTCAACGTCTTGGGGAGGGGGAGAGGGAGGAGAAGGTACCCGTGGTCATCGGTCAAACAGGCGAGCGGGTGGATATGGTCGTGATCGGCGGCGGGCCGGGCGGCTATAGTGCCGCGATCCGGTCGGCGCAACTCGGGCAGAAGGTTGTTCTGATCGAGCGGGCGGCGATCGGTGGTGTCTGTCTGAATCATGGGTGTGTGCCCTCGAAGGCACTCCTGTCTGCCGCCCAGCTGGCGGATCGAGCGCGGCGGGGCGCAGCGATGGGGATCGACGCGCGGGTGGATGTGGATCTGGTTCGGTTGCAGGCGTGGAAGCGCGGAATCGTTGATCGGTTGACCACCGGCGTGCGCGGCCTGCTGGATCGTTGGGGTATACGGGTTGTGCACGGCGCGGCGCGGCTCGCGAGCGAGCGGCGTGTCGCCGTCGACCTGGGTGAGGATGTTGCGTTCTTCGAGTTCCAGTCGGCGGTACTCGCCACCGGCAGCCGGGCGGCAACGGCGGGTGGACTCAGCCCCGAGCAGGCGCTCGAACTCGATGCGCTGCCCGCCCGCATCGTCGTGGCTGGTGCCGGCTCCGTCGGTGTGGAGCTGGCGACCGCCTTCGCCCGGCTCGGCCAGGACGTGACCCTGCTCTCCCCGGATGGCGTGCTGTTACCCGAATTGGACGAGCCGTTGCTCGGTCGGGCCGTTGCCGGCGGGTTGCGGCGGCTTGGCGTCACGCTCGTGCTGTCGTGCACCATCGAACGCATCGAGTCGACGTCGCTCTCGTACCGAACGAAGGACGGACCGGCGCAGATCGACGATGTCCTCGTCGTCGATGCGTCGCGGCGTGTCCCCAATACCGACGATCTTGGACTCGCAGACGCCGGTCTGCGGCTGCTCGAGGATGGAACGGTTCGGGTTGACACTCAGCAACGGACGACCATGCATCACATCTTCGCCGTGGGCGATATCACACCCGGCCCGTTGTTGGCGCATCGCGCCATTGCCGAAGGACGGGTCGCCGCCGAGGTCGCCGCCGGACTGGCTTCGGCAATGGACCCGTCGGTTATCCCCGTCGTCTGCTTCACCGAACCGGAGGTCGCCGCGGTCGGGCTGTCAGAGAGTGCCGCACGCGGGCAGGGGCACGCGGTGTCGTCCGCCCGATTCCCCTTCGCCGCCTCCGGCCGGGCGTTGACGCTTGAGGAACCAGAGGGTTTCCTTCAGGTCGTCTCTGACCTGGACAGTGGCAGGCTGACCGGCGTTCAGATCGCGGGGACCGGCGCCACCGAATTGGCGGGCGAGGCGGCACTGGCGATCGAGATGGGCGCGACGCTCGACGATCTGGCCCTCACGCTGCATCCACATCCGACGATCGGCGAGGCTTTCGTCGAAACGGCCGAGTTGGCGCTGGGCCGGCCACGTCACATCTTTCGCACACCTCCCCCGCGGGATGATCGCGCACGCTGACACGAGGCTGGTAGGTGTCAACGCCGCTGACGCCGTGCGCTGGCCGCGATCTTCTGTTGCGTGGCGGTGATGCCGGCGCGAACTGAGGGTCGAGCGAGCGTTCTATGCCGTTAACGGCACGCTGCGAGTACGGTCAGCGACCTATTGGCCGGCGCCTCCCCGTCCTTCCGGACGCTTGTTTTCGACACCGGCGGTCGATGCCCGCGATGGCTGACGTTTCGGATACTGCTGCTGGGACGGACAATGCACTGAGCCAAACGTTAAACATCGGAGACCGTATGAACCTCGCGATCAATCAACCCCGTCGACTGTTCCTCATCATCGCGGTATTCACCATTGCGTTCGCAGCCGCCGGCTACCGCGCCATCGCCTCCGCCGACGACTACAGCGTCGAGATCATCGAGCCAAGCTTCGATCCGCAGACATGGGGATACAGCGTCAATCCGATCGTCGTCAAAGCCGGCGATACCGTCAGCTGGGTCAACACCGGCGTCGCACCGCACAGCGTGACCGCGTATGACGGCTCGTTCGACTCCGGCATCATGGTTTCGGGGGCTGCCTGGACCTTCACGGCCACGACTCCCGGCGAGTTCGGATACTACTGCACGTTGCATCCGGACATGGTTGCCACCTTGATCGTCGAGGGCTGATCGCGGCCGCGGTTCGGCGAGATGGTGCCAAGCCAACCCCTCACTTGACCCCTGTGGTGATCTCGTGCAGACATACAAGAAGCATTGCACGTGAGAGGAGTTCTACCGGTGTCACATTTCGAAAGGAAGAGACTTGGCCGAATTGGTATTGCAGTTGTGGGGGCCGCGGCCGCGCTGACCATTGGTCTGTGGGCGCAGGCCGCGGCGGCACAACCATCGGCGCCCGCGCAGCGCATTGCCGCGCCACCCACGAGCGCCGGCACACCAACGGCCGGCGGCGGCGGTTCCCGTATCAACATCGTGGCGAAGGAGTATTCGTTCGACGCTCCGTCAACGGTTTCGACCGGCATCGTCACGATGACCCTGCAAAATCAGGGAGCCGAGCCGCATCACGCTCAATTGGTTCGGCTGAATGACGGAGTGACCGCTGAGGCGTTCGGCGGCGCGCTGATGCAGGGTCCTGAAGCAGCCTTCCCGCTTGTTTCATTTGAAGGTGGTCCCAGTGTTGTCGGGACCGGTGGCAGCGCCCAGGTGACGCTGGACCTCGCCGCGGGCAATTACATGATGCTCTGCTTCGTCGAAAACGAGGAGGGTGTCCCGCACCTCGCACTCGGCATGATCAAGCCGTTCCAGGTGGCGCCGCCGCCGAGCACTGCCCAGGCGCCACAGGCGAGCGGTGAGGTGATTCTCAAGGACTTCTCCTTCGAGGTGCCGACGATTCAGGCCGGCGAGCGAACGCTGAAGGTCACCAACCAAGGACCGCAAGCGCACGAAATGGCGGTGGTGCGCGCGGACGCGCCACTGGAGCAGGTGATGCAGGCGCTGGCAAACCTCGACGAGGAGCCTCCGTTCGAGATCGCTGACTTCGGTGGAATGCAGGCGATCGATGCCGGCAAGTCGGGCTGGGTGACGATGAACTTCACCCCGGGATCCTATGTCTTGTTCTGCTTCGTGCCGGACCCGGAAACGGGACTGCCGCACGTCGAGTTGGGTATGGTTGACGCGTTCAGCGTGGAGTAGCCGCGCTCTCCTTCAAAAACGACACCAAAGGCGTGCCGGAGGGGTTGCTCCCTCCGGCACGCCTCTGTCTCAGGTGTCGTTCTTGCGCAGGTTCACCGCAATATTGACGGCCGCGATTCCCAGCCACGCGATCAGCAGACCGCCCACCCCGGCGTTCGATGTCGTGATTGCCGTGATCGGGATGCCGAAGATCAACGAACAGATCGCAACCGGCAGTGCCGGATTCTCCTTTTGCTTGACCCGGACACCGCGTCCGCGCAAACGAGCATCGACCTGCGCGTCGACGCGGTTGATCACGGCGACCTCGATCCGGTCGAGGAACGTATCGAGCACTTCCGGCTCGAGGCGGTCGCCAAGCTCGGTGCGAGCGGCGATCGCGGCGGCGACCTCCTCGCGCGGCACCACTGGTGAGGGTGGCGCCGGTGCGGGGGTCAGGGCTGGGGGTTGCCATGACTGAGTGGCAGCCGGACCAGCCGGCTCTGCCGCCCGCATCGGGGCAGGCTCGGTCTGTGGCGCCCGTCGAACGCGATGGCCGCATACCTCACAGAACAACGCCCGCTCGCTGACCTGGCTCTCACAGATCTGACACTGCATCACATCATTCCTCCCTCCGCACCACCACCCGACCTCGTCACGCCAGGAGGGCAACCATCTGTCGCTGCGGGCCGCCGGTCACAAGCACGTCCGGCGGTGCATAGTACACGTCCACCTCGCTACGCACGCCGAACTCCGGCAGATAAATGCCTGGCTCGACAGAGAAGCAGGTGTTGGGCAGCACGGTGCGGATGTCGTGCGTCTCGAAGTCATCCATGTTCGCCCCTTCACCGTGCGTCTCTTCGCCGATGTTGTGGCCGGTGCGATGGACAAAGAACTCGCTGTATCCCGCCTCGTTGATCACCTGGCGGGCGGCGTCATCGACCTGCCAGCCCTGCAGCGAACGGCCGTCACCCGCCGCCTCGCGAACCAGGTCAATTGCAGCGTCGCGCGCCTCCGCGACGATGCCGAAGATTTTGGCCGGCATTTCGGGCACGCGATCGCCGACAAACGCCATCCAGGTGTGATCGGCGTACATTGCCCGTCGCTGATCCAGCTTCGCCCAGAAATCGATCAAGAGCACGTCGCCCTCGACAATCGGTGTCTGATGCGCCTTGGACGGTTGATAGTGGGGGTCGCTGGCGCGGGCGTTGGTGGCGACGATCGGGGGCGCCTCCGAGATCAGGCCCTCGTCCTGATACCGGCGATACATAAACTGTTGGAGCGTATAGTCCGTCAGCGTCTCACCGGCACGGATACAGCGGGCAACCTCGGCATACGCTTCTTCGAGGATACCCATCAGCGTCTCCGACACCCGGCGATGCGAGCGGAGTTCGGCCTCACCCCATCGAGATACCGTTTCCTGAACGAGATCCGCGCTGCTGATCACGTCAACACCGAAGGAGCGGATCAGTTCAATCGTGCCCCCGTCGACGAGACTGACATATGGCACCATCCCGCGCGGCGAATACTCCATCGCCACCTGGCTCAAACCGCCGAGCATCGATGCCAGTGCCGCCTCGCGCTCCTGCCAGGTGCGGTAGATCGCGCGCTCGCCGGGCAGCGAATCGAGGATCGCGGGTTCCAGCGGGCTGTCCAACTTACGCGGCTCACCCTCCGCC
>JBFXAN010000181.1:0-12945 GCA_050184225.1 Dehalococcoidia bacterium
AACGCCTTGCGCGTCTGACCATGAAACCACTCCCTCGTGCAACGGAGCTGGTGGAACACCAGTCGCGGCCATCTCCGCGCCGACGCCAGCGAGATCCGCAGCTGCGGTGTCATGGCCGTACGCGGCCCGCATCAGCCGTGCGAGTTCCACGAGGTGCTCTGCTGGGACTCGGAAACCACGCAGCCGGACCGGACTCCGGCCGTCGATACGCAACAAGAACTCACCGCTGCCGAGGTCGACCGCATCCGGCTGCCCCACCAATTGAATGCTTTCGTCATCGTCAAGCGTCTGTAGCGCGAGACGTGTGGCGAGGTGGGGCAATACGTCGGCGCCGACCATCCCAGCCTGCGTGGTAGCGGCCACTAGGCGAACGCCGACCGCCGCGCCGAGGCTGCCAATCAGCTCCAGTGTGGTCCCATCGTCGGCGAGCTCGCTGAGTTCGCTGACCACGAGCACGAATTCCGGTTCGTCCGATTGGGGCCGCCAGCCGTCCTCACCCGCATGGCCGGCCACATCCAGCCGGCGGACGATCTCCGCGCGGAGCTGGCCAAGGAGGTCTCCGACCCGCGCGCCGTCGTCTGGCTCGATCACGCCGCGCTGATGAGGCAGTTTGAGGAGTCCGACCGGCAGGCTCCGCCGGCGCGCGATCGTCCAGAGATGCAACTCTTCTGGGCGGCACCGTGCCGTGAGGGCGGCAACCAGGCTCGTGAGCGCAACCTCGACACCGCCACCTGGCAGTCCCGTCACCAGCACATGCCCCAGCTCGCGCCAGTTCGCGTACAGCGTCTCGCCGCTCGGTGTGATGCCAAAGGGTAGCAGAGGTACCAACTGATCCGGCCGGCTGGGCGGCGTGAGCAAGCCCGCCCCGTTCCGGCCAGAGAGCCGCATCGCAATGTCATAATCAGGCGTGACGGAGGCGCGCACACTGCCACCCATTCGTGTCCCAAAGGTGCGGACCGCGTCTACGAGACGCGTCCGCTGGAGCAGCCCCGCGCGCAGGTAGAGCGTTGTTGCGTTCCGTGCCCGGCAGGCCAGAACGACCGACACGCCGCCGACCCCCTCATCTTCAAGGAAAAGGTGGAGCTGCGCAGTGAGGAGGATGACCGGCTCCACTTCGTCGCCGCGCAGTCGATGAGTGAGCGCCCGCGCTAGTTCAGCCTCAGCGAAGCCGTCGCCCGGCGGCGGGCTGGCTTTCGGGGTTGGCGAGACGGGCGGCTCGCTCAGGCTACGCCGGACCCGCCGGACAAGCAACGCGGCACCTCCGGCGACGGTGACGGCCGCCAAGGTCGCGGCCCCGTAGACCAGCGGTGCCGGAGTGTCATTCGAGGCCCCCGATTGTGGCTCGACGGCCGCAGTGGGCGTCGGAGTGGTGCTGGTTTGGGGCACAGCGGTCGGCGGCGCCGGCGTTCGGGCTACGGGTGTCAGGGGAGGTGGGATGGACGTCGTGCTGGCCGGCTCGTTCGGGGCGGGGTTAGGAAGCAGAGGCTGTGCCGGTGGCGGCGATGGCTCAGCGGCCCCGGCGGGCGCTGGCAACGGCAACCGGAGCCGCAGGCCGGGCCAGATCAGGTCTGGATCTGTGAGGATAAGGCCGTCGGACAGCTCGGCCATGCCGCGGTTGAGTTCGAAGATCTCCGGCCAGCGGGCGGCATCACCCAGCAGACGGGCGGCGACGCCGCGCAGCGTGTCACCTGCTTCGACGGCGTAGTAGGAGTATCCATCCGAGTGGTCAACCGTCCGGTTCGGGAGAGGGATGAGAAGAATCCAACCCGGCTGAACGACTCCCGCCTGCGTGAACTGTTCACCATCCGGCATTACGCGGCCGGCGTTGGCAGCAACGAGCCGAGGAAACTCGTGCCCCGTGCCATAAAACCGCTCGCTCAGTGCCCACAGCGTGTCACCTGGCTCGATGGTGTACTCTATCGTCTGCTGGTCCTCCGGCCCCTGGCTCGCGAGCAAAGTTGTTTGCCCTGCGAGATCTGCGGGTGCGACCGTGACCGTCATCACTGCCGGCGCCGCAGCTGCCGCGGTGGCGCTTGCCGGTGCGCGGCCTACAAGGTTGACAATTACCAACGCGACCAGCGCCCCGTCCGCCACCCGCCGCACCACCGGCAAGGTCACCCGGTCCGAGAGCGCGCCCAGCGCGCGTATCCAGGCGGCTCCATGGGTGAGTCTGTCGGAGGCCCCCACGATCAGGCGTAGCGCAAGCGAGGTGGCGAGCCACAGCCAGACCACCCAGGCCGCCATCGTCAGGACATAGGCCACCACATCGAGGGACAGCTCGGAGCCGCGCAGCGTGGCGACGACGCTCTGCCAGTCGGGCAGGTCGGCTGGCAACCGAGGCGACCCCACAGCGACGTGCAGGGCGCCAGCACCGAGGGCCAAACCGATGAGCAGCGCGGCGAGGCCGAGAAGTCCCTGCCGGTGCTGCTCAGCATCGACCCTGGCGATCGTTGTCATTCGTGCGCTCCTCTTGGATGCCCTAGCGGCCGGTCAAGACCGGCTGCACCTCCTGGACCCGGTAGCTGGTTTCGTACGTCCGCCGGAGCGGCGGCAGCCCCTGCGGCGCACCGCCGTTGATGCGGTACTGTGCCGTGAACTCGACCATCAACCGCACGGGGAAGCCACTCGGTAATAGCAGCGACGAGTACTCATAGGTATGCTGGATGTCCGACTGGGTTGGATATGGCTTCCCCAGCGACTGGCTCACGAGGGTAGCGCCGTCGCCGAAGCTCCATTCGTAGCGACTCGGCCGGACCTGTACTTCGACCGTGAATGAGCCGCCCCGCCGTCGCGGATCGCCTGGCGGCACCACATCCGGTGGCACCTCGGAACCAGACGCTGGTGGGACGTTCACGGTCTGTGAGGCACCGAACGGCTCGCCGTCATAGCCTTCGACCCAAAACCAGCCCGGCAGGGCTACCAGACCGAGCGTCGGGTTCACTCGAATCTGGATGTCAGGCAATGGCAGGCGGCGGAGAACCTCGAGGGCGATCTCGCGCGGGTCGACGGCCCGGCCTGCGCCGGGAAGTGCGCCAACCTGCAGCGGACCGTCAGTCAGTGGTGGTCCGAAATGAAGGTCGTCCGCGCTGGATGAGCGCGGCACCCAGATCAGGCCGCCGAACTCGCTGTTCACGTATACGAGGAATGGGTCCTCGTTGGCGTGCTGTTGCAGCTGCCGTTCCCAGGACTCACGCGTCGCTGAGCTGATCATCGGCGGGGTCAACGTGATTTGGCGACCGTCGGCGGTCTCGTGGTGGATTCCGGTGGCGTCTGTCCAGGTGCGGCCCGTTGCGGCGGTTTCGGCCGTGGTCGCTGCTGGGCCGCCGGACGTGGTCGAAGCGCTGGTGGCGCTCGAGTTCGCCCCGGGTGCTGGCCACCCGCCTGTCAGCTGTGGGAGCGGTGCCTGATCACTGCCGGGTACCTGCTGACGCACCTCGATCTGAATGTGGACACCATCGGAGTGGCTCTCGACCGTCGTCTGTACGGTCGTTCGCGGCTCGCTGGCATGGGGCCTGGGCCGCCCAGGATCAGGATCATCGGCCATGGCCGGCATGGGCGACAGCAGCCATGTGCCGAGAATAGCAACAACCAGTATCATCACAAGGTTCCTACTCATGTCGGCGACCGTCCACGATCTTCCAGACGCCGTTGATCTTCCGCATCTGGAAGGAGATTTTCTCGGTCTCAGGCGGATCTCTCGTAGGGAGTTCTTGCTTCGTGACTGGGTCGACGAAGATGCTGCGGTTCAGATACTCGTCATAGATCACCGCTCGATCCACCGAGACCTCAACGAAGATCAGATGATGATCGGCGATGAGCTTGGCTGCCTTACCTTGAGCCCTCAGATCACGAACCTGCTGCTCCTGCCTGGTGAGTTCTGCCCCCGATGTGACGTCAGCCAGACCCGACGGATCAAGATTGAGATATGCCTGCGCCAGGACATCCCAGTAGTGGAAGTACGCGTCCTCGATCTCACGCTCGAGTGGCGACCTCGCCACGCGTACCGATGACGGGACTGCCGCTGCGGTCGCGGTCGGAACCATCGATGCCGCCGGAGGCATTGACACAGCCCCAATTGGTGCCGTCGCCTCGGCTACAGCTGGGATGGCTGCCGTTGGGTCGATGCCGACGCGTGGCCGTACGCGTCGGTCCAGCAGGAAGGCGCCCACTAGCGCGGCAAGCACCAACCCAAGAAGGGCCAACGCAATCAACCGGTATTGCTGGTGCTCCCGCGCAGCGCTCGCACCTGCGGTCATCTCGGGCCGGGTCTCGTCAGGACTCATCGGCTCCTTCCTCTTAGCGGGTAGCCCGCTCGATGCCGTAGCGCACCTCGGCGGGGGCGGTGGCCTGCACGCGCACGCTATCAATGCCGACGAGACGGATGAAGGTCGTCGGCACCTCGCGGCTGACTTGCACGACCACTCGTTGTGGCTGAACCACGACCGACGTTTCCAGCCCCGCACCCTCACCGGCGACGTATGCTGCCGCGACCTCTCGTGCCTCCGCAGGATCAAGCACCACCGTCGCCCCAGAACTCTCGCGATAGAGACGCTGATCGACCTGCATCGCCCCGGCGCGGGCGCCAGCGTCAGCCACGTTCTGCAGTTCCCGCCGAGCAGAGAAGACCACGCCGCCATCGATCGCCAGACCCACGACGGCGAGAAACAACGGCAGCATCACCGCTACCCAGACGATGGCTTGGCCCGCCTGGTTCGCCGCCAGCGGCTGCGTGCGCACCTTGCTCGGCGAGCGTCGACGTGTCACGGTTCACCTCCCGCCGACCAACGACTCCGGTACAGATCGGTCCGTTCGGCGTGCTCACGAGTGATCGACACTCGTGCACCGCCGAGCAACGGCAAGTCGCCAAGCTCCACCTCGTAACGGGCCGTTGCCCGGACCGGCGCCCCCCGGTCAAGGCCGCCCGGGTCGAGGGCGAGCTGCAGCGAGCCGTTGGTAAGGTCATAATCTGTCGCTACCTCGTGGCCGCGGGCGAGGCCGTAGCTTGTCGCCTCTGCCGGGCTGTCGGCGAGCGCGGCCGCGCGTGCTGCCTCGCGGGCGACCGCGCTGACCTCCATCCTGGCCTGTGTCACGCGGGTGACCCCGACGACGCCGAAGGCGAGCAACAGGAGCAGCGGCAGTACGAGCGCCGTTTCCACAAGCGCCTGGCCGTCCTGCGCCACCCACCAGCGCCGGATACTCGACCTCGACCATTCAGCGAGCCGGCCCGGCACGAAATCGCTCCTTGGTGATCATTGACCGCGCTTCCAGCGGTAGCGTCGCATCAGCAACCCATGGGATGATCATCCGCAGCCGTCCTCGGGCCTCAATCGCAACACTCTCGCCATCACCCACCCCCTGCACGGTCACCTCCTCTGCGCTCCGCCCCAGCCCGGCACGGAGCACCGCCTGGGCGTGGGCGACACCATCCTCCACCGTGCCGTCCTCGGCGGCCGCGACACGGGCACCGTCCTGGGCGGCGCCCGTCACGACGTGTTGCGCGTGGGCAAAGAGCGCGAACTGCACCAGGCCGAGCGCTACCAGAAGCAGCAGGGGGAAGGCCAGCGCCGCCTCCACCAGCGCCTGGCCCGGCTGGCCCGCCGCCATGTGGGCTCGCATGCGGAGACAGCCTATCGTCACGGTGCACCTCCGCTACCTCCGCCGCCATTGCCGAGACCCGAGACCTTGCTGACGATGTTCTGAAACACGTCCGCGATCCCGGTACCCAGCGCCTCAACGGCGACCATGGCGACGACGGCGACGAGAGCCGCGACGATCGCATACTCCACCATCGACTGCCCTTCCTGGCCGGTGCCCAGCCGACGGCCGAGGCGCCCGCACAAGAGCATGATCCTAAGGTAGTGGGTCGCGATCCGTACCCGCATAGCATCGAGCTTCATGGTCTCTCCTTTCTCTCGGGGGGCGGACGCCACGACGGGCGGCGGCACGACGCCGGCAGCGATTACCCACCGAGATGCAGCAACTCCAGCGCCGCCGGCACCAGCAGCACCACGAACAACGCCGGCAGGATAAAGACGGCGACCGGCAGGATCATGCGGACGCTCGCCTTGCCACCTTCCTCGACGATGCGCAGCCGCTTCTGCTCGCGGAGCGCCTCGGCCTGAGCCGAGAGCGCCTGCACGAGCGGGATCCCTTGCTCATGCGCGGCGCGCAACTGGCCGATGGCGCGCGCCAGCTCCGGAATAGCGTTCCGCTCCGCCACGCTCTCGAGCACCTCGATGACCGACCCTTGACCGAGCGCGAGCTCGCGCACGGCACGCTGCAGTTCCCCCGCCACCGTGCCCTCACTCTGGCGCGCCACCAGACCGAGCGCCTGTTCGAGCGCCAGCCCGGCGGAGGTCGCGATGGTGAGCATGTCGAGGATGATCGGCAGCTCCATCACGACAAGGGTGCGGCGGGCCGCCAGGCGTCGGTCCAGCTGCCAGTTGGGTGCCAGGAACCCGGCGACGAAGCCGGCCAGCCACAGCCAGACAGGCCAGACACCAAACGGGTGGATGCCGAGCCCGTTCATCAGAGGAAAGAGGCCGAACCCGATCAAGCCCGCCACTACCTTCTCGCCGAAGAACTGTACCGACTCCACACCCGGCCGTGTGATGCGGAGCCTCCGCTCGAGCTCCTCCCCACCCCCTAGGCCGAAGCGGCCGAGCACTGCGCGCACGAAGCGGCCTGCATCATCGAGGACCGGGCGCAGCATCCCTTCGAGCAGGCGCGAGGCGAAGATCGGCCGCATGTCGTGGCGACCGAGCTCCGCCCGGATGCGCTCGTCGACATCGAGCCGCCGCAGTCGCTCGGTGAGGTCGGATTTCGGCCGACCGAGCGGCTGTGCGGTCAGGAGCAGATAGGCGCCCAGCCCGAAGAGCAAGGGCCAGAGCAATATGCGCAGCTGGAGACCGCTGAAGTCGAACAGGAAGAGGAAGTCGCTCATGACCGCAACACCCGTCGTTCGCCGGGGAGGCGCGTGATCCAGAGCATGCCGGCGTAGCCCAGCGCCACGCTGGTCAAGGCACCGACGAGCAGCAGCTGCCCCGCCCAGTCATTGAACGGCGCCAAGTAGCCGGGGTTGATCTGGCGAATGGCGACCAGCACCATCAGCGGCATGGCAGCAACGATCCGCGCGGAGAGGACATTGCGCGCCTGATAGGCGCGGAGTTCATGCTGGACGCGCAGCTCGGCCCGGGTGGCGTGGGCGAGACGGTCGAGCACCTGGCTGACGTTGCGGCCGCCGAGACGGTCGTTGAGAACGAGGCTGGCGGCGACCACGTCGAAGACCGGGTCGGCCAGCCGATCCCGCATCGCCCCGATCGCCGGCTCAAAGCCGGACAGGCGCATCTCCCGCACCAGCGTCGCGAACTCTGGCCGGAGCGTCTCCGGGCCGCTCCGCGCGAGGCTGACGAGTGCCTCCGGGACGGAGAGGCCGGTGCGGATTGCGTCGCGCAGCTGACCGATTGCCTCAACGAACGCGGTCTGGAAGGCGGCACGTCGGCGGTCATGACGCTGGACGTAGTAGGTGAGCGGCGCTCCTAGCCCGAGACCGGCCACGAGTACGCTGACGGCACCCCAGCTGAGCAGGAGCTGCGCGAGCAAGCCGGCCACGAGACCGGTGCCGGCGGAGAAGATGATGAAGTCGCGCGGCGTCACGTCGGGGAGCCCGGCGCGAATGAGAAACTCCTCGACCCCGCGCAGCCGCGCGGGCGTGGCTGTCGATGGGCGCGGGTTGGTAAGCCCCTCATAGAGCAGATAGATGCCCGCACCGAAAGCGACCGACAGCAGTAATGCGACCATCCGTTTCTCTCCGTTCGCCGTTCACCCTAGAGACCGCCGATTACTCCGCAGCCACGCGGGAGTTACCTCGGCATTACTCTGGCGCCGCCGCGTGTGCGGCATGGCCGGTACCCTCGCTATGGCATGACCTTCGGCGCCGGCAATGCGTACGGCACACCCCTGGCCGTGATCTTGGTGAGGCAACGCGGCTGGATGCCCGTCCAGACAAGCCGGTCGCGGACCGGCTCGAGCGTCCAGAGGTCCTGGCCGGTGACAACGTCGCCCTCCATCCCGGCCACCTCGAAGATGCTCACCAGGCGACGCCGCCCGCTGCGCGGCTCGAAGCGTAGCTGCACGATTAGCTCGACCGTCCGCGCCACCATCTTGGTCAGCGCCTCGCCGGAGAGACGTTCTTCGGCCATCATGGCGAGCGTTGCCAGTCGATCGAGCGCGTCGCGGGGTGAGTTGCCGTGGATCGTGGTGAGGCTGCCCTCGTGGCCCGTGTTCATGGCGAGGAGCATGTCTAGCGCCTCGGCGCCGCGCACCTCGCCGACGATGATGCGGGTCGGCCGCATCCGCAGGGCGTTTCGGACGAGGTCGCGGATCCGGATCTCGCCGACGCCCTCGACGTTACCTGCGCGGGCCTGCAAAGCGACACAGTCGGGGAGCTGACGCTCGAGCTGAAGCTCGGCCACCTCCTCGACGGTGACAACACGCTCGTCAAGCGAGGCGATCGAGCTGCCGAGGCAGTTGAGAAGCGTTGTCTTACCCGAACCGGTGCTGCCGCTCACCAGGATGTTGACGCCGGCTTGCACGGCAGCATCGAGGAACTGGGCGGCCGGCTCAGGGAGCGTGCCAAGCGCGACGAGTTGATCGAGCGAGTGGGCGCGCAGGATGAACTTCCGGATCGTTACGCTGCACCAGCGGGTCGTGGCCGGCGGGATCGCCGCGTTTAGGCGCGAGCCGTCTGGCAGACGCGCGTCGACCATCGGCGAGGCCTCGTCCAGCCGCCGGCCGAGTGGCCCGACGAGGCGCTTGACCAGCGCGCGCAACTCCTCGTCGTCGTCGAAGTAGAGGTCAGGCACGAGCCGCTTCTGCCCGTTCTCGATGATGAAGATCCGGTGCGGGCCGTTGCAGATAATCTCCTCAACCACCGACGCTTCGACGAAGGGCTGGAGGATGCCCAAGCGCAGCAGCTCATCGAAGAGCCGTCGTTCAACACCGCTTGGGTCGGTGAGCAGCGGTGTGTTGGTCGTCGCCGCCCGCCGCTGGTGCGCCGCCACAGCATCCTGGATGAGGATGCGGATGCGCTCCTCGTCCTCCGGGCCGGGGGTCAGCAGTTGCCATTCTCCTAAGAGTCGGCCCACCGCGGACCGCACCTCCTCGCGCAACGCACGGAGAGAGGCGCGATCGCTGCCCGGCACACCGTGACCGTCAGCGGACGCGCGTAACGCCGTCGCCATCCGGCGCTCCTTTCTCCTCCGTCATGGCCCTGCGGCTCCGCTCCGGCCGGCCCCGGAACATTCCGACCGGCCATCGCGGCCAGCGCACCCGCCCCTTCGCGGTGGGTTCGGGCGGCAGCACGACGCGCCCGCCGTGAGCCCGCTCGGCAAGGTCGAGCAAAGCGCGGCCGGCACGACTGCGGTGGTCCACCACGACTGGCCGCTGTGCGGCGAGCGCACGCTGGACGCCTCTGTGGTCGTAGGGGATCACGGCCGCCACGGGCACCCCGAGTGCCCACTCGATCTCCCGCAGGCCGTGGTGATGCCGCCGGTCGTGTCGGTTGATAACAAGGGTCATGTGCTCTGGGCCGCGCTGCAGCCGGGTCTTGAGGAGTGCAAGCGCGGCTCGGGCGCGCCAGAGTCCAACCAAGTCGGCGGCGGTCACCACCAGGATCTGCCCGGCCAGCGCCAGCACGGTGTGATGCGCCACCGCCTCTGCCCCCAGGACGTCGGCGCCGACGTCGAGGATCACGTAGCGGTAGCGGCGCTGCAGCTCGGTGACCAGCCGCTCGAGGAAACGGGCAGGGACGGCAGCCCGCAACTCCGGCTTGGGGACGCCGCAGAGCACCGTACCGTGGGGACTGCGGGCCGCGAGCGGTTGCGTCTCCTGGGCGATTGCCCGCCCCCACTCGTGAGGGGTCGCCGGCTCAGCGTGCGCCAGCATGGAGAGGTTGCGGGTGGGGTCGGCGTCGAGGACGGCGGCGATGCTCGGGCCAGCCAAGTCCGTGTCGACAAGCACCGTCGGGGCGACCGCCCCCAGGGCGGCGGCCAGGTTGACGGCGACGGTGGTACGGCCCGGACTGCCGTGCCCACCCGCCACGGCGATGACGGACAGCGCGGCCGCTGCATCCTCCGCCTCCCGCGCCGGCTCGTCCGCTGGTGTTGCTGGTTCCTGCGTCGCGCCCGTCGCCCGAGTACGCTCGCCCCGCATCGCCGCGGCCAGTGCCTCCCGGACCGCTTCCGCGGGGGCATCCGGCGGTAAGACGAGCCCGCGGAGGATCTGCCGGTGCTCCTCACCCTCCGCCGGTGGGGCGAGGAGGACGAGCGGCGTGCGCGTCCGCGCCAGTTCCACCAGCGCACCGTTGGTGAGGCGGTGCAGATCGAAGGCGACCAGGGCCGCGTCCACGCGCCCGCCCCGGATGCAGGCGAGTAACTGGTCGGCAGCCAGGCAGCGCTCCGCAATGACAAACTCACCGGACTCACCGAGCGACGGGAGCAGCACGCGCTCGCGCTCAGAATCGCCGAGGCCAACCGCCAGCCGGAATGACGGCGGGACGTGCCCGTCAAGCCTGCCGCGCCGACGACCCTTGATGGTACCTGGTCGGGGTGTGCCGCCGCTCATCCTTATTCCGTCCTTACGGCGTCGCTAGCAGCGCGACATCGAGTTCGCCCGCCCACTTCGCTCGGGCGAGCTGCAGCGCCTGCTCCTCGGTGACGATCAGCGTCAGCCAGCTAATCGGCCGCTGGGAGCGGGAGCCGCGGGCGGAGTCAGCACCGCCGGTGTTAATCACCGTCCCTTGGTCGTCGTACCCAACGTCCTGCACGGTGACGCGGGGGAGCACCACCGTGGTGCGCGCTTCAGGCGTGCCCTTGTTTGTCGTCAGTAACACCAAGGCGGCGTCGCCCGGCCGCACACGCCCACCGGCCGCCGTCTCCACACTGGCGGGGACCGTCAGCAGCAGCTCGTTCGGCGCGAGCGGTGACCGGTCGGAAATCTGTGCGCGGGTGAGCAGCTGCTGCGTGTGAACCGGTTCGGACACCTGCCTGCCGACGAGAGCGGTCAGCTCATCCGCCGGCACCGCTGCGCCATAAATCCGGTCATCAACCTGCACGTGGGCCACAGCCAGATCGCCAACGGCGAGCGTCGCGCCGCCGGGCAGGTCGCGCGTGGCCACGAGAACGGCGCGTGTCTCCGTTGATCTGCTCCAGATGGCGACGGAGCCACCGATCGCGAGGAGCATGAGGAACAACCCGAACACGGCGCGCAGGTCGAGCCGTCGCGGCCGGCGCAACGCGCGGGTCGGCGACAGGACAGTCGTCGTCATGCACATGACTCCTCGGGCGATAGCCCTGCCCCGCTGCCTCTCGGGCCGCTTGCCAAGGACTGCAGAGGCGAGCGGCTGTGCCGGCGGCGATCACCGCCGACCGCTCGATCGGCGAAAGGGATGCTCCGGCGAGGCTTTCGGGTGATTCACCTCAGTTGACGTGCTGCGGGACAACATAAACTGACTCGTGTCGGGTGTCAACTGAAGTGTCCTAGAGAGGAGCTATCACATTCATCTCAGTTGACGCGACTGGTATACTCTCGTGGGCAGCCTGGGCGCGGGCGTGATGCCGAGGCCATGTCACTTGTGGCGAAGGGGGAAGGGGGCACGAGCATGGCCGATGACGAGCTGGCATCGAGGCGGACGTTGGCGGAGAGACTCAATCACTTGTTCAATACGATCCATCCGCGCGACCGTGGCGAGTACAGTTTCGAGGAGGTGGCGGACGCAATCCGCGCCCGCGGTGGGCCAACCATCTCGGCGACGTATCTCTGGCAGCTCCGCAAGGGCCTGCGCGACAACCCGACGAAGAAGCACCTTGAGGCGCTGGCGGACTTCTTCGGTGTCTCACCGGCGTACTTCTTCAACGAGGAAGCGGCTGCGCGTATCGACGCGGAGCTCGAACTGCTGGCGGCGCTGCGGGACGCATCGGTGCGTCAGATCGCCCTGCGCGCCTCCGGGCTCTCCCCGCAGAGCCTGAGCACGATCGCGGAGATGATCGAGCGTGTCCGGCAGCTTGAGCGGCTGCCGGATGCCAACGGTCACATGCAGACGCGGCGCCGACGGCCGTACCGCCAGAATGAACGCAGTTCCTAGCGACCCGACACATCTGCCGCCCCGCGACCAATCCCCGTATTTAGCCTCGATTCCCACGTTGCTGAGCAACCGTACGCAGAGAAAGGGGGACCGATGGATTTGAAGCGGCTCCGCCAGCGGTGTGAGGCACGGCTGCAGGCGCTGGACCTCCCCACATCGCTCAATGCTCGCTCCCTCTGCGACACGCTGGTCGCATGGCGGGGGCGCCCGATCCTGCTCCAGCCCGTCGCCAACGGCGCCGGCCCCCACGGTGTATGGGTGGCAGGGCCGTCCGTTGACGTCGTCTTCTACGAACGAGAGACAAGCCCGATGCACCAGGAGCACATCATCCTGCACGAGCTCTGCCACTTGCTCTGCGACCATCGGTCGACGCCGGTGTCCGATGCGGACTACACGCAGCTGCTGTTTCCCAACCTTCATCCCGGGACGGTGCAGCTCCTCCTCCAGCGGGCCGGCTACTCGACCGACGAGGAGCGCGAGGCCGAGATCCTCGCCTCGCTGATCCTCGAGCGGACGGTCGGTACGCCGCCGATCGGAGTGCCGTCCCCGGACGTCGAGGTGGGGCTGGTGGTGCGACTTGAGGCTGCGCTGACAGGTGCCCTGGCTAGGGAATGACGATGACCGGTCAACTCGTCACATACGCGCCGGCGGTGCTCGCCTGGGCGGCGGTGGCGTACAAGCTGCCCGCCTTCCGTCGCGGCCCTCATCATACAGTCCGGTGTGCGCACTGGCTGACCCTGCTCTGCCTCGCGCTGGCCCTAACCGTACTGCTGCCGCCGATCCACGTCCGCCTCGATCACCTG
>JBFXAN010000182.1:0-12939 GCA_050184225.1 Dehalococcoidia bacterium
CCCCCCGGCCCCCTTCCCTCGCAGGGAAGGGGGAGTCCTCGTCTACCAAGGATGTCAGTATCTCATTTGTCTGCACGATGCCCATCTCACCTCAACCCTCGCCTGCCAGGACTCCCCCTTCCCTGCGAGGGAAGGGGGCCGGGGGGTTAGGTAGTCACCCTGCTATACTGACCCCGCCCGCTTCAACGTTACTCTACCTCGGAGGAATCGCCGTCATGCCGGAACCGATGGAGCGCAACCTGGCCCTCGAGCTCGTACGCGTCACGGAGGCGGCGGCGATGTCGGCCGCCCGCTGGATGGGTCGTGGCGACAAAAACCAAGCGGACCAGGCCGCCGTTGACGCCATGCGGACCGCCATGCAGGCCGTCGATATGGATGGCATCGTCGTCATCGGCGAGGGAGAAAAAGACGAGGCGCCGATGCTCTACATCGGCGAGGAGATCGGCAACGGCAACCTCCCCCGGGTCGATATCGCCGTCGATCCGGTCGAGGGCACCACTCTGCTTTCCCATGGACTCCCCAATGCAATCGCCGTCGTCGCCCTCGCCCCGCGCGGCTCGATGCACTGCCCCCGTGAAGTCGTCTACATGAACAAGATCGCGGTCGGCGCCGAAGCCGCCGGCGTGATCGATATCAACGTCCCGCCCCGCGTGAACCTCAAGCTGATTGCCAAGGCCAAGGGCTGCGACGTCGCCGACCTCACCGTCGTCATCCTCGACCGCCCGCGCCACGAGGATCTGATCACCGAATGCCGTACCGCCGGCGCCCGGATCAAGCTGATCACCGCCGGCGACGTCAACGCCGGCATCTCGACCGCACTTGAAGACAGCGGTGTCGATGTGCTGATGGGCGTCGGCGGCGCGCCGGAGGCGGTGCTCACCGCCGCCGCGCTCAAGACCCTCGGCGGCGAGATCCAGTGCATGCTCTGGCCCCGCGACGACACCGAACGCCAGGCCGCCCTCGACGCGGGCCACGACCTTGACCAGGTCTACCACATCAGCGATCTCGTCGGCGACGGCGACGTCCTCTTCGCTGCCACCGGCATCACCGACGGCGAGCTGATGAAGGGCGTCCACTTCTTCGGCGGCGGCGCCACCACCGAATCACTCGTCATGCGCTCCCATTCCGGCACGATCCGCTGGATCTCCGCTCGCCACAACCTCTCACAATTGCAGAAGTTCATCGACCCCGGCCACTTCCCTTTTGAAGAAGCCCGCCGCCCCCTTCGCCCGATGCGGGCTGTGCAAGTGACGCCGCGATAGGCCGGATTACCTCTCCCCCGACCCCTCCCCTCGCAGGGGAGGGGAGCCTGAGTCAGCCGACGTCACCCGGAGCCTCCCCCTCTCCCGTCACGACGGGAGAGGGGGCCGGGGGGTGAGGGCCGTTCCCGCCGGGTCAACGAGTCAGGCTCCCCTCCCCAACACCTTGGGGAGGGGACCATCGCCGCTCTCCTCCACATCGTGAAACCACAACTCCTGCATCTCCGCCGAGGTTCGCAGCAGTTCCTCGAGCGTTCCCTCCGACTCAACCCGGCCGTCCTTCAGCACGATCACCCGATCGGCCCGGCGCAGCGCCGCGCGGCGGTGCGACACGACCAGGCAGGTTGCCTCCTGCTGATGCTCGAAGAGCCGCTCCCAGAGGATGCGTTCCGTCTCCACATCGAGCGCGCTGGAGAGATCATCGAAGATCAGCAGTTCCGGTTCGCGGACGAACATCCGCGCCGCTGCGCTGCGTTGCATCTGCCCGCCGGAGAGGCGAACGCCACGAGGCCCCACGATCGTCTCCAACCCATGCTCCATACCGCCGACATCCTCCTCCAGCACCGCGAGTCGCACCGCTGAGGTCATGGCGGCCTCACCATCAGGCTGGCCCATCAGGATGTTGTCGCGCAGGGAGTCGCTGAACAGCCTTGGGATTTGTGCCGTGTAGGCACAGCGCGGCGGCACGAGAAACGTCGCCGGATCGTCTACCAACCCGCCGTTCCACCGGATCTCGCCGGAGTCTCGCTCGTTGATGCCGAGTAGCACCTTGAGTAGCGTCGTCTTTCCCGACCCGATCCGGCCGGTGACTACCGTGAACGACCCGCGCTCGAGGTGGAGGTCAATACCTTCGATGCCTCGTCCGGTTTCCGGATAGCGAAGCGTCAGCCCGGTCGCGTCGAGACGCCGCAAGTGATCCGGCGGCTGCTTCGCGTGATACGGCACCCGCGGATACGCTCCGTCCAGATAGACCGGCGCCGGCTCCACCAGCGCCGATGGCGCCGCTCCCTCCAGCAGCCGCGTCATCCGTTGAACCGAGACGCTCGTCTGCTTCTGCTTCGCCAGCAGCAGACCGGCCATCCGCGGAAAGCCGGTGATCCAGCCGATATAGCTGGCGAAGAGCGCAAAGTCGCCCACGGTGAAAGCGCCGGACCGCATCGACTGCGCCGCGAGGATCAGCACCAGACCGACGCCCAGGTTGACCGTGTTCATGTTGAACGTGCCGATCAACTCCGTCGTCAGCCGGTCGCGCACGGCTGCCCGGCGTCGCACCTCGCCCAGCCGCCGGAACTGCCGGACCACCCCTTCCTCCGCACCGGACACCTTCACCGCCAGCACGCCGCCGAACACTTCCCCGATGAACCCCGTGACGCCCGCCGTCGCGATCCGGTTCGCCCGACGATACGCCTTCAGTCGGGTTGTCATCATCTGGTTGAAGACCACGACTCCCGCGAGCGGCAGCAGTACGACCGCTGTGATCGCGGCGTTGATCTGGGCCATGATCGCCAGCGCGAACACGGTAAAGACGGCCGTGCCGCCCACGTCCAGCCAGATGTCGATGAAGTCCGCCAGTTCGACCACGTCATCACGGAACCGGCTGACCGCCTCCCCCGGCGAATCCGGCAACTGACCGGCACCCTTGCCCGTCACCAACCAGCGCAGCAGGTTCGATCGAACCACCGTTTGGATCGTGAACCAGCAGGCGTTCCACAGGACGGCCGCGCCGTAGAACACGGCGATCCGCGCGGCATCGGTGACGAGCAGCAGCGCCAGCAACGCCCAGACGCCGAGTTGCACCGGCGATTCACCAGAGAGCGAGTCAAAGAAGGCGCGCGTGATCAACCCGAACGTCAGCGGCAGCGTGTAGAACGCGACCCAACATGCATAGCTCACGGCAAAGAGCCACGGCCGGTATCGGGCCAGCCGCCAGGCGACCTGCCACGTATTCATACCAGCACCTCTTCCATCCCGGTGCGCATCAGCGCCGCAAAGCGCGACGCCGGATCGGCGGCGAGCAACTCGCGCCGGCCGTACTCGACGACCCGGCCGTTGTCGAGAATCAGCACCAGGTCTGCCCGCTGCACCGTTCCCAGTCGGTGGGCGATGATGATCCCCGTTCGCCCCGCCAGCAGTTTGTCCACCGCCCGCTCGATCAGCCGCTCCGTCGCCGGATCGAGCCGCGACGACGCCTCGTCGAGAATCACCAGCCCGGGGTTGCGCAAGAAGACGCGGGCAAACGCCAGCAGTTGCGCCTCCCCCGCCGACAAACCACCTCCGCCAGACGCAAGCTCCGTATCCAACCCGTTCGGCAGTGTCCAGAACCAGTCCAACAAGCCGAGGCCGGACAGCACATCCATGATCTGCGAGTCGGCGATCTCCTCGTCGAACATCGTCAGGTTGTCCCGTACCGTCGCGGCAAAGAGCTGCACATCCTGCGTGACGATACCCACTCCCCGCCGCAGCTCCGGTAGCGGCAGATCGCGAATGTCGATATCGCCCAGCCGGATGCTTCCCTGTTGCGCGTCATACAACCGCAGCAGCAGCCGGGTCAGCGTCGTCTTCCCGCTCCCGGTCCGCCCCAAAATCCCGAGCACACTCGCCGGCGCAAGCTCCACCCCGATCTCGCGCAACACCGGTTCATCCCCGTCATAGCTGAACGTCACCTGGTCGAGGCGGACCGCGAGGGCTCCGCCCGGCAGTCGGCAGTCGGGAATAGGGAATCGGGGGATGTACGTCTCCCGGCCGTTTGTCTCAACCAACCCACCCGACTGCCGACTGCCGGCTGCCGACTCCCGGCGATCCAGCCTCGAAGACTGGATCGCCCGCAACTGCTGCACCCGCGCCACGCCCGCACTCGCCTTCTGGAACTGCTTGAACTGCTCCGCGATCATCTCCATCGGACGGCGGAGCATCTGCACGTACTGGAAGAAGAGATAGACCGTGCCGATCGTGATCGCGCCGTCGAGATAGAGGTACGCGCCCATGCCCAGCGTCAGCGCGTAGCCGACGGAGAACACCGCCATCGCGGCAATCCAGACCCACGCGCTCGCCTTCTGCGATGCCTGGGTGGTGGTATAGAGATCGCGTCCTCGCTCATAGAAGCGTCGCATCACATAGTCGCCCGCCCCGTTCGTGCGGATATCGTCCAGTCCTTGCAGCCGTTCCTCGAGGAAACCGAACAACTGCGCGTCGGACTCTCGTTCCGCTGTCGCCTGCTTCACGGCAAGGTTGCGAATCCAGATCAGCACCCCGAGCGCGGTCAGCGTGAACGCGCTGATCACCAATCCCACCCGCCACTCGATGAACGTCGCCACCACCATCACACCAACCAGCAGCAGGCCGCCGCCGATGATCTGCATGACAAACTGCGAGAAGAAATTCGACAGCGCCGTGACATCGCCGTCGATCCGCTCGATCATCTCGCCGGGCGTATGCGTGTGGTGAAAGGGCATGTCCAACCGGAGCGTGTGCATCATCAGATCAGCGCGCAACAGGTTCGTCGCCGTCCAACCGACCTGCTCGGCGAAATAGGTCGCCGCTACCTGAAACGCCTGCGTCGCCAGAGCGACGACGATAAACAGCACGGCGATCAGCACGAGCGTCTCCACCGGCGCACCGTCGATCGCGCGGTCGATGAAGACCCGAATGATCTGCGGGCCTACCAGTGGCAGCGCCACGCTGGCCAGTAACAGCACCGACAGCGCTGCCACCCGCGTCCGTTGGGGACGCAGATAACCTGCGAGCAGATCGGTGTACTGCCGAAGAGGAATGTTCATCGCCAATCGTGCCTGTCAGGCGGACGAGCCGAGCGCGGAGGAGCACAAAAAAACCGCGAACATGAGCCCGTCCGCGGTCTGTTTCGGAATGCTGCCGGCCCCTCTTAGACGGAGCCTCCGCGGGCGGATGCGCGACAAGACGCGCCACCGGAGAACGTGTGCGTGAAGATCATCGGAAGTCACCTCCGCCTGCGTGACCTCCGGGATCGTAGGCAGCCTTCCCCCACGCTGTCAAGGTCAGCGGCCACCAATCAAACCAGCGCTGTGGTCAAGTTGCTACACTAGACCCGCGAGGTGCGCGATGACGGCCAAATTCAAGATCGTCCGCGACGTTTGGGAACCGGAACCGGGCGGGTCGCCAAAACCAACGCTCCTCGAAGCCATCCAGACCCGCCACGGCGCCGCTAGACCAGATGGCGAACCAACGCCGGATGAACTCGATCGATGGAACCGTTGGCGTCACGCCACGTTGGAAGAGCGCGGCCGCGCTCTTTCCGATCTGTTAGACCTCATTGATGCAATCGGTCACTTCCCGCCGAAGCGCGAGATGTTCCCGGGTTTCCCGCAACCACGAGGACACCGTGTCGAACGATCCGTTTGAGTCAGAAGAATGGGCTGAACTCGGCGCACGACTCCTCACGATTGCGGCCGCTCTCGAACAGTCCGGCATCCCGTACGGGTTCGGAGGCGCGATCGCGTACAACTACGTCGGTGAGCCGCGCGGAACGCGTGACATCGATATCAACATCTTCCTTCCACAAACTGAGGCCATCGAAACCTTGGTGGTGCTCAATCAAATTGGCATGCACATCGACTTGAGTGAGGCAACCGACACGATCCGTCGAATCGGCCAGATTCGGCTGTACTGGGACCATGTACCTGTCGACCTGTTCTTCTCAACGGTTCCGCTCCATGATGCCAGTCAACAGCGGCTGCGAATGGTTCCGTTTCGCGGACGGATCATCCCGGTGTTGTCAGGCGAAGATCTCACCCTCTGCAAGGTCGCATTCAATCGGCAGGACGACTGGTCAGACATCCGGAATGTTCTTGCCGTTCAACAGTCGCGCTTCGATCTCGTCTATGTGCGTCGATGGATGTACGACATGTTTCCGGACGACGATGAACGAGTCCAACGGTTTGAGCGGCTCGTAGAGCAGTTAGTCGTTTGGGGCGTACTTGGACGTGATGCTCTGCAGAAGAAATAGCGAGAGGCTACCCAACCACAACATCCCGGTGCCCGCGCTCGGACGACCAGAAGATGCCGTTGGTCGCTGACGGCAGCGTCGGCTCCACATGCGTCGCCCCTGCCGCGATCGACTCCAACTGCTCCACCACATCGCTCATCGACGAAGCGAATAGCACCGGTCGTCCAAGCGCTGCTTCAACAGCAGCAGGCGTGCTGCTATCCAGGAATCGATGGCCGAAGTAGTCCAGCGAGGTGCGTGGCAGCACGATCATATCGCCCGGCACATCGCGAAGCTGCGCGGCAAAGTCCGCGCCGGTCAGCAATCCGGAGACGTTGATCCGCTCGCCAAAGTGAACGTTGCGCACCGGCGTCACCGTCGCCGCGATGCCCATCAACTCGGCGAACTCCTCGAATGCGCCCGCCAGCACCGGCGCGGCCAGCGTCGCACACCCCACCGCCAGCCGCACATTCGGTAGCACCGGCTGATGCCGCCGCAGCCATGTCTTCGTCCGCCGCCAGTCGTCGAGAAACGTGCGCGTCATGCCGATGCCGTTCTCGTACTGCTGGAACCCGTCATACGTGACCGCGCCGGGAACAGGAACGCCCGCGATCAAGTAATACTCGTCCGCCAGGTAGAGCAGCGTCGCGCCGTGCTCCCGACGGAAGGCCCGCTGCATCGGCCGCACCATCCGGATCATCGCGCGGGCGTATTCCGGTGAACAGGCGCTCATGCCATCCGTCTTGCCCACCGCGCTCATCCGCTCCTCGTACTGGATCGTCGCCCCCACCGGCACGACCGACACCGTTTGCACCGTCGGATAGAGCGCGGCAAGGTCCATCGCCGTTCGTTCCAAGGCAGCGCCGTCGTTCACCCCCGGACAGAGCACCACCTGCGTGTGGACTCGAATGCCGAGGCTCCCCAACCGTCGGATCTGCTCGACGATATCCGGCGCGTCCTCATAGCCCAGCATCCGCCGTCGCAGCGCCGGCTCGGTGGCGTGGACGCTCACATTCAGCGGACTCAGCCGTTGCTCCTCCAATCGCCGCCAGTCCTCATCGGCGAGATTGGTCAGCGTCACGAAGTTGCCGTGGAGGAAACTCAGCCGATAGTCGTCATCCTTGATGTAGAGTGTCCGGCGCAGCCCCTTCGGCAGCCCTTTGAGAAAACAAAAGAAGCAGGTGTTCGCGCAGATGCGCGTGCCGTCCCAGGTCGCTTCGACGAACTCCAGCCCGATATCCTCGTCCGGATGCTTCTCAAACCGGTACTGATGCTCAGAGCCGTCCTCGTGCTGCACGCTCAGCGTCACGCGGTGTTCGGCCGTGTAGAACTGGTAATCGACCACATCCCGCAACGGCCGCCCGTCCGCCGCCAGCACGCGCATTCCCGGCAACAGGCCCGCATCCGCCGCCGGACTCCCCGGTCGCACGGCATCGATCAGCCCACCACGCGGCTCCGGTGCGATCGCCCGCTCGCGTTCGCCCGTGTCACGGTCGAGAAATAAATGAACCGGGTTATATGCCATCGCGCCCTTCTTATACTTGAGGCGTGCTCATGAATGAGAACCATCGGTCCTCATGTCATCCTGAGCGAAGCGAAGGATCTCGGTCGCTGCTGAACTTCCGAGATCCTTCGCTTCGCTCAGGATGACACGGTAGAGGCCCCATGAGAACGAGGTAGCGCGCGAATCAACCCGCGGCGCCGATCTCCTCCAGCCGCTGCACCACATCCTCGATCGCGTAATCCGGCGTCGAAGCGCCAGCAGTGACGCCGACCCGCTCGACGCCCGCAAACCACACCGGCTGCAGCTCCTCCCGCGTCTCGATGTGATAGGCGCGTGCCCCTTCCTCCTCGCAGACCTCGGCGAGGTGGCGGGTGTTCGCGCTCTCCTTGCCGCCGACCACGACGACAACATCGACCCCGTGAGCAAGCTCCCGCGCCGCCGCCTGCTGTCCCGTCGTCGCGTTGCACAGCGTATTGATCACGCGCAACTCGCTGATTTTGTGCATCCGTGCCGTCAGCAGCCGGTTGACGAAGGCGGCAAAATGCGCCTCGGTGTGCGTCGTCTGCACCAGCACCCCGACCCGCGACGGCAGGTCATCCGGCAACGTGTCGATCTCATCTTCCGAACGCAACACGATCGCCTTGCCTCGTCCCCAGCCGAGAATCCCCCGCGTCTCCTTGTGCTCCGGGTCGCCGTAGACGATCACGGCAAACCCCTCGTTCACCATCTTCTTCGCCCACTGCTGCGCCCGCGTCACGATCGGACAGGTCGTATCGACCAGTTCGTAGCCGCGCGTCTCCGCCTCCTCGATCACCGCCGGCCCGACGCCGTGCGCCGTGATCGCCAGTCTTCGGCCGCCGACATCATCGAGCGTGGCCACGACATCGAGTCCCCGATCCTTGAGCCGCCCCACAACCTGCGGATTGTGCACGACCGAGCCAAGGCTGGCGATCGGCCGCCCCGTCTCCGACTCCTGCTCCATCATCTCGACGGCCCGCCGCACGCCGAAACAGAACCCCATGTCGCGCGATCTAATGATTTCCATCGAAGTAACCAGCTTTCCTAATGAACCGCAGAGACACAGAGTCGCAGAGTTTTACGTTCTAATACTGTCTCTGTGTCCTCCGCGTCTCTGTGGTTCAAATCGCTCTCCGTCGCCGTAGACGCCTCGGTACTTCGGCGGTAGCAGCGCGGCGATGCGGCCCATGATCTCGTCGGTGCCGGCTTGAACCTGTTCGGCGTTGATCCGGCGGCTTGCGGGCAGCGTGAACGGCTCGCCGATCACCACGCGAATACGCGGGTTGCGGAGCAGCACCATCGGCGTGCGGATCGCTTCCGTGCCCGTGATGCCGACGGGCAGCAACGGCGCCCCCGTCCGCAGTGCAATCAGCGCCGTGCCGGGATGCGGCGGCCCCATCCCGTTCCCGTGGCTGCGGTGACCTTCCGGAAACATGCCGAGCACACCACCCTCTTTCAGGATACCCTGCGCCTGCCGGAGCGCGGCCAGATCCGCCTCAAACCGCCGCACCGGAAATGCGCCGAACCACCGATAGAATGCTCCGGCCTTCGTCTCGAAGAGCTCCTGCTTCGCCATGAATCGGATTCGGCGCGGAATCGCCGACCCCAACAGCGGCGGGTCGGCGTTGTTCAGGTGATTGGCAACCACGATCAGCGGCCCGTCCGCCGGCACATGCTCGACGCCGACGACCTCATAGCGGCCAAAAATCCAGATCACCGACCGCAACAGCCGGGTCATCAGCCGGTAGAAGGTCGCGTGCCATGGCCCTGCGAGGCGATCGCCCCATCGCGCTGCGGCGCGTTGAGCGTTCTCAGTCATCGTGCCGGCTCAACTTCGACCGCGCCGCGCTCCCGCGCCAGCGCCACGATCTCCTCGACAACCTGATCCAGCGTCAGCGGGTCACTATCGATCATCACCGCGTCCTCCGCCGGTTTCAGCGGCGACACCTCCCGGCCACTGTCGATCCGGTCGCGCTGTTCCAGACCGGCGCGCACCTGCGCCGCCGTCTCGACCCGCCCCTTCTGCGCCAGTTCCTCCTGGCGCCGCACCGCTCGCACCTCGATCGACGCGATCAGGAACACTTTCAACGTTGCATCCGGCAGGACCACCGTGCCGATGTCGCGGCCGGCCATCACCACGTCCGCCGGCGATGCCTCCCGCTGAATCCGGACCAGCGCCCGCCGCACCCCTGGCATCGCCGACACATGCGAAACCGCCTGCTCGACGGCTGCATCGCGGAGAAACGGCGTCACGTCGCGGCCCTCCACGCTGATGCTGCACATCTCCCGCCGGTCGGCCGGGGGCGGACCGATCTGCAGCACCGCCGATTCCGCCAGCGCGGTCAGTCCATCCCCGTCGGCGATGTCGGTGCCGCGTTGCAACGCCAGCCAGGTGACCGCGCGATACATCGCGCCGGTATCGACAAACGGATAGCCGAGTCGCGCGGCGACACGGCTGCCGGCGGCACTCTTGCCGGAGGCGCTGGGACCATCGATGGCGATGCGGATGGAGACCTCCGAGGCGCGGCTGACGTTTGCCCATAGAGTATATCGCGACGCCGCGCCTACGCGGGCGAAACGGCATTGACTGCACCAACCGTGCCCGGTACGCTCCGGTAAATTTTACATGGGATGTTCGCATGGCACATGATCCGGTGGGAAAGCGGAACCGGCGTCGCGCGATGCTCGGCATGACGGGCGCGGCGCTCGCGGCCGGCGCAGCTGGGGCGATCAGCGGGGGCAGGCGGGCGACGGCGGGTCGCGACGACCCGGCGATCGTCGGCGCATGGCTGGTGCGCTGGCGCGGCGCCACCCGCCAGCACCTGCGCACCTGGGCCTTCCTCCCCGGCGGCGTCGCGCTCGAATTCGATGCACCCGTTGACACAACCACCGACCCCACCGACGCGGAGAACACGCTCGAGTACGGCGCCGCCGGCCTCGGCCAGTGGGTCCAGACCGGCTTCCACGACTTCGCCTTCACCGTCCTCGAGATCAAATACGACGACCGGGCGAACCCCACCTCCATCGTCAAGCTCACCGGCACAGTCACGCTCGATGTTGTAGGCGGCACATGGCAGGGCACGCGCACCCTGGAAGAAACCACACCGGACGGCCAGATAATCGTCAAGCTCGAGCCGGTACCGATGAGCGCGACCCGCATCAAAGTGGAAGCCTAGAGCATACTGGCCCCGTCTCCTTCCCCGCGGGGAAGGGGGTACTTCTGTCCGTATTCCCGCGCATGCCGTGCCTCGTCCCCTTCCCCCGCACGGAACAGAGTGCCTACACTCACCAGAGCACCAGCCCAACCGCGCAGAAACCGCAACGGGCTGGTCCTGATACCCTCGCTCGACGAGGACTCCCCCTTCCCTGCGAGGGAAGGGGGCCGGGGGGTTAGGTATGATCGACTGGGACGCCATCCACGAAGAGGCTATCGACATCCTCTCCCGCTACATCCAGGTGGATACCTCCAATCCCCCCGGACGCGAGCGGGCTGCCTGCGAGTTCCTCGGCGAGATCTTGCGGCGCGAGGGGATCGACTTCGAGTTGTTCGATGCCGGCGGTGACGATCGCGTCTCGCTGCGGGCCGTGCTCCCCGGCGACGGCAGCGCCCGGCCGTTGATGCTGCTCAACCATACCGACGTGGTCCCGGTCGAGCGTCAGTACTGGGACGTCGATCCGTTCAGCGGTTTGGTCAAAGACGGCTGCATCTGGGGCCGCGGCGCCCTCGATATGAAAGGGCTTGGCGTCTCGCAGCTCATCACCTTCCTCCTGCTCAAGCGGCAGGGCATACCCCTGACCCGCGACCTCATCTTCTTCGCCGTCGCCGATGAAGAGGCCGGCGGACAGTTTGGCATCGAGTGGCTGGAGCAGCACCATCCGGAATCGCTCGACGCCGAGTACGTGATCAATGAAGGCGGCGGTGGTATCACCGAGCTCTTCGGCGTCGAGCGCCCGGTCTTCACCATCGCCGTGGCGGAAAAGGGCCCGCTCTGGCTGCGGCTCGTCGCCGAGGGCCGCCCCGGTCATGGCTCAATGCCCCATGACGACAACGCGCTCGACCGGCTCATCCGGGCGATGGACCGCGTTCAGCACTGGGAACGGGAGATGACCGTCTCGCCGCTGCTCGACGAATACTTCAACCGGCTCCAGCGCGCCGGTGTCTTCAAAGGCGATGCCACGATCGACGCGCTCCGCCGCGATGCCGAATCCGACCCCCGCATCCGCGCCCTTCTCCAAAACACGATCAGCGCCACCACGATCGCCGCCGGCATCAAGCACAACGTCATCCCCGCCCGTGCCGAGGCGACGCTCGATTGCCGCCTCCTCCCCGGCGTCAACCCCGACGACTTTACCCGCGAAATCGAGCACGTCATCGACGACGACAAAGTCACCGTCGAGCGCGTCTTCGCCGGCTGGTCCGACGCCAACCCCTTCGACACGCATCTCTTCTCCGTGATCGAAGATGTCGTCAAGGAGCACGTCGAAGATGCCGTCGTCGCGCCGGGCATGACCGTCGGCTTCACCGATAGCCGCGTCTTCCGCAACCGTGGCGTCGTCGCCTACGGCTTCTCCGGCGAGCTAAACCAACCGGAATACGCCCGCACCTTCCACGGCCACAACGAACGCATCGGCCTCGACAGTCTCAAGCTCAGCTGTCAGATGGTGTACGAAGTCACCCGCCGCATGTGCGCCAGGGAGGGCTAGTCACCGATGCGAACCGGCCTCGCTCCCGGCATGTCCTACACCACCACCGAGGGCCGCGAAACCGCCGACTCGATCCGCACCCTCGACGGCGCCGCCCCCGCTCTTCTGCTCGCCGACCTCGCCGGCACGATGGAGCGCACCGCCCGCAAGTGGCTCACCGATTTCTGCGAAGGCGACGAGCAATCCGTCGGCGTCTTCGTCTGCGTCGAACGCCCCGACACCATCCCCGACGCCCACCAGATCACCGCTACCGCCACGCTCCGCCGGATCGACGGCCGCCGCTACACCTTCGACATCACCGCCGTCAACGAACACGGCACCATCGTCGCCACCGGCGAACACGAACGTCGCATCATCCTGCGACGGCGGTACGAGAACCCCTCCCCCGGCCCCTCCCCCCGCTGACGCGCGGAGCGGGGAGCTCTGGTCAGCCTGTGATACCAGCGTTGTCGTCGCAGCGGTCTGCCTGTTGCTCGGTTGGCATTGGCAGCCCA
>JBFXAN010000183.1:0-12742 GCA_050184225.1 Dehalococcoidia bacterium
CTCTCCGCGCGCCAGCGGGGGGAGGGGCCGGGGGAGGGGTCCGCTCACCCCGCCGCGAACATCGGCGCCGGCCTGACCTTCTTCTCTCGTCGCTGCGTCCCGCTCTGCCGGCCCGGCACGTATTCATCGCGCGCGTTGAAGGTTCCGAATCCCAGCTCCTTTAGCCGCAGGTTCATCGCCGTGATGCTGACGCCGAACGCATCACGGAGCTTGTACCGGGCCGGAAACCGGCTCAGATCGAGGCCCTCGCATCGCGGCAGCAAGAGGCGGGCCGGCATCAGCAGGTATGCGGCGAATCGATCCGCCTGCTGCTCGCGCCGCGCCGCTGGACCGCTCCCAATTCCGCAGGTGGAGTCTCGCAGGTGCTCCATCCCCGGCAGGAGCAGCTGTCGCCGCCGGGCCGCCGGCACATGCAGCACCCAGTGACCGATCTCATGCGCGAGCGTGAATGCTTCGAGGCCGGGAAACGCGGCAAACCGTCGTGCTTCGACTTCGTTGAGTACGATCTCCCCGCGCACGGGGTCGAGCCCGCCGAGCACCGGCGCCTCGCGGTTCACCAACAATGTGTCCCAGAGAATGCGCAGATCGAGAAGGTGCTCCGCGATCCACTCGACCGGAACCGGTGGGCCGCTGGTGCGTCCCGCCGCGTCACAGGCGTCGAGCAGCAGGTCTGCCCGTCGCTCGATCTGGCGATTGGTCGGGAGGGGCGCCGTCACGGCGCGGTGATGCGGTTGGACTTGCCGCGCCACCTTGATCGTGGTCGCGCCGGCGTCCTGCGGAACCGGTGCCGCGGCAACCGCCTCACGCATTCCGGCCGTCCTCCTCCAACATCCGGAGCATCCGCTCGACCCGCTCTGCCGTCATCGGCGTCTGCGCAATCCGGCGCAGCAAGAGCGCCTTCTCCGGCGTGCCCTGCGCCACCAGTCGCTTCAGATCGCGCGGCATCTTTCGCGCGCGCGCGAGCAGATCTTCCGCGTCGACACCGAGCGCCCGGGCGAGCGCCCGCATCGTCTCCTCACCCGGTGGGTCGACCCGCCCGTTCTCGATCTTGCTGAGATAGGTGAAGTCGATCCCGGCTTGCATCGCAAGCTCCCGCTGGGAGAGTCCCGCCTGCTTCCGCAGTCCGCGCAGATGGTCGCCGAACGCCGCACTCATCACGCCTTGAACATAGTCGTGTTGAGCAAACAAGTCAACACACGACGAGGAATCTCGACATCCTCCGGCGCCGCCGCTGTCGCACTTCGCGGCTCGGGATGGAATCGATCGTGATCGATACGCGCATCGCATCGCCCACGGTACACTCAGATTGTGCCGGCTCAGCCGGTCGAAAGCGGCATGAACGCATCGACCATCAGGCATGGCGGCGTTGCGCGGTACTGTGAGGCACTGATGAGCGGTGAGGGTGCTAGTCCGGCCGATGCGTCGCCGGTTGTAAGCCGTCTCGGCGCCGGAATCAATCTGCTGCTCGATCGTCTTCAGGACGCGGCGCTCGTCGCTGATGCCGCTACCGGCCGGATTCGGCTGTGGAATCCCGCTGCCGAAGCACGCTTCGGGTACACGCCGGCGGAGGCGCTCGCGCTCCATGTCGATGCCTTGGTGCCGGCGCCGCTCCGCCCGCGCCTTCAGGCGGAACTCGCACATCTCACAACCGCTGAACATGGCCGGCATATCGAGCACCATCACGCGATCGAGCTCCTGACATGCACCAAGGATGGTGCGGTGCATCCGGTCGAACTGATCTTGACATCGCTGGATGAGCAGGCATCGACGGCTCGGTACATCCTCCTGATCGCGCGCGATCGGAGCAACCAAACCCAGACCGCCGACGAGCAGCCGGCCACCGCCCTCGCGTTTGACCATGCCAGGCTCGATCAGTCCCTCTCCTTGAATGAGCGACGGTATCGCTTGTTCGTGCAGCAGGCGACCGATGTGATCGCGGTGATTGGACCGGACGGACTCCTCCGCTACGCCAGCCCATCGGTCGAGAAGGTGCTCGGCTACAAGCCGGAATCGGTCATCGGCATCCGCACGTCCTCGCTCGTCCATCCAGAAGACAGTGACTGGGTCAGGGAGGTCGCCCAAAACGTGGTCCAAGAACCAGGGCCGAGCCGCCAGATCGAAGTGCGGCTGCAGCACCTGGACGGTTCCTGGCGAACCGCGGAGGTGAGCGTCACCAATCTCTTGAACGATGCCGCCGTTCAGGGCATCGTCGTCAATCTGCATGACATTACCGAGCGCAAGCGATCGGAGGAAGATGAGCGGTTCCTGTCCGACGCCGGCGCCATCCTCGCCACGTCGCTGGACTTTGACACCACGGTCTCTCAGTTACTCGACCTGGCGGTGCCGCACTTGGGTGATTGGTGCGTGATCGATGTGATCGGCGAGGATGGCTCGATTCAGCGGACAGCGGTTGCTTGTCCGGATCCGGTGATTGCCCACGCCCTGGAAGAACTGCCCCAGTACGCTCCCATCGGCCAGGGCAGTTCGCATCCGGTCGCGGTCGCGCTTCGCACCGGCGCGCCGGTTGTTCTCGCAAACTTCAGCAAGGAGATGGCGCGGACTGCGCGCAGCGCCGAGCATGTCGTTCGCCTGCGGGCAATCCGTACGGGGTCCCTGATTGCGGTGCCATTGATCCTGCACGGCCGGCGCCTCGGTGTCATGTCCTTCGGTTATGTGGAGTCAGGCCGCGGTCACGATCAGCGCGAACAATCCCTCGCCCAGCGATTCGCAGACCGCGCGACGTTGGCCATTCGCAGCGCCACCCTGTACCACGAGGCGCAGGCCGCGCTGGCCGAGGTCCAGCGGGCGCTGAATCTGCGCGATGAGTTCCTCTCGGTGGCATCGCACGAGCTCCGCACACCGCTGACGGCGCTCAAAGGCCAGATTCAGCTCGCCGATCGGCGGCTGCGCCGCGGTCAATACGATGCGGTCCCGACACTGATCGACCATGCCGACGCCCAGGTTGACCGGCTGACCAGATTGGTCCGCGACCTACTCGATGTCTCGCGCATCGGCGGCGGCGGCATCACCATGGAGTTCCAGCCGGTTGCCCTGGGTGCGCTCGTGCAGCATGTGATCGACCTCGAACGAGCCGCCGCGCCCGGCCGGCAGATCACGCTCGACCTGCCCCTCACCACCCCGACGATCGATGCGGACGCCCAGCGCATCGAGCAGGTGTTGTTCAATCTTCTCCAGAACGCGCGGAAGTACTCGGCGCCCGACACCGCGATTCAGGTGGCGGTTCGGGTACCCGAAGATGTGGTCACGATTGCCGTTACCGACCACGGCGAAGGCATTCCCGCCGACGAGCTGCCGCGCATCTTCGAACGATTTCATCGAGCGCGGAACGTCGACCGCAACATCGCCGGCCTCGGGCTTGGTCTCTATATCACCCGCGAAATCGTTCAGGCACACGGTGGCGACCTCGCGGTCGAGTCCACCGTTGGCCGGGGCAGCACCTTCACGGTCACGCTTCCCTGGAGCGCGGAGCCGGAATAATCGGGTAAGGGCGACAATGCCGCCGCGAACCGCCGTCGCCGCATCCCGCCAAACGCTAGACTAGGGTCATGCCGTCGAAGCGTAGTGCCCTCATCATCGGAGGGGGAGCCGTCCTCTATTGTGGGGCCGTCACCTGGTACCTGCTGACGCACGGTGGATGGCCGACGCCTGACTTCCTCATTCCGCCCCTGCTGTTGCTGGCGCTGCTCGTCGGGCGTGGCCGCGGCTTCCTGATCGATTGGACGCCCTTTCTCGTGATCTTGCTGGCCTGGGAAGCGACGCGCGGCATCGCCGACCTCGTCGGCATGCCCGTCCAGGTCGGCGGGCCATGGCGGTTCGAGGAAGCACTGTTCCCCGGTACGATCCCAACGGTCACGCTGCAAGCGTCGCTCTACGACGGCGACCGCGGCAGCCGCTGGTTCGATTGGGTGGGCGCGATCCTGCACTCGCTCCATTTCGCGCTGCCCATCGCTTTTGGCTTTGTCCTCTGGCTGGGCGATCGCGCTCAGTACTGGCGATATGTGATCTCGGTTCTGCTCCTGTTCCTGCTCGGCTTTCTCGGCTTCGTCCTCTTCCCGCAGGCGCCGCCCTGGCTCGCGGCCGGATTGATTCCCGATCAACCCTTCATCTACCGGATCGGCGTCGGCACGTTTCTGAGCCTGCCGATTCAGGGTCACGTCGGGCTGGTCTACGACCACATCCGGCCCAATGACGTTGCGGCGATGCCCTCGCTGCACGCCGCCCTGCCGGCGCTGCTCACCCTGATCCTCTGGCGGTTGAAGCGCCCGCTCGCATGGGTCGGAGTGCTCTACACTGCCACGCTCGCCTTCTTCCTCGTCTATCAGGGCGAGCATTATGTCATCGACATCGTCGTCGGGTGGCTCCTCGCCGCCCTCGTCTTCTGGCTCGTCTGGGCGACCCCCGCCTGGCTTCGACACCGTCTCCCCACCCGCGACGGATTGCGGCGGCGGGCGATCGCGATTCCGGCCACCGCCATCGCCGGTGTGATCCTCGTCGTCGGCACGGCGGCGGCGCTGCGGCCGAATGCGTTCGGCTCAGAACCGGTGTTGATGCTGCCGCCGACGCCGGAACCCCTGGTCGAAGAGATTCAGGTTCTTTCCGGGCCGTGTGGGATCTCCGGATCCGTCACCGGTGTCGCGGACGCCCTGCTCTCGACCACCGCCGGCGAGTACTCCGCCTATCTGATCGAACCCTCCCTGGGCTTGTGCCTGGCGCTGTCCGACGCGCAGACGATCCCGCCCCCGGACCGCGAGGAGCAGACTGCCTTCGTGCGCGAGGGAGGCACGCCGGACGCTCCCGTCGCCGGCCGCGGCGCCATCGCCGGAGGCATGCGGTTGAGCGCCGTCGGCACGCCGGGCGATCTGCTCCTCGCCGGCGGCATGCCGCCCGGGAAATATCTACTCGTCGTCCTCTTGCGCGATGTGCCGGATGCCGAGGTCGCGCGCGAAGCCGCCGTTCTCCTCGGGTCATACGTGCTCAATTGACGTGGGCTTCACAACCTGGATCGATTGCCGGGGCGAACCTCTCGGCCGCGACGTACGATGTGAGGACCGCCGCGGTCGCGCGCGACCTTGCATCCGGAGACCACGAACGCCATGGTTCATCCACGCATCGAACAGCTGCGATTCGCGAGAGACGAGTGGCGGCGTGCGCTCGACGGCGTGTCGCCGCATGACGCCGTGCGCCGTCTTGGTCCGATGAACTGTTTGAGCTGGATCGTCGGCCATCTCGCCTGGCAGGAAAATCGGTACTGGCTCTTCCGCGCGCAGGGCATCAACGTCGCCCCGCAACTGGACGCGCTCGTCGGCTACGGCGCCCCCGCCAGCACCCCGCCCCTCGATCAGATGTGGACCGCCTGGCACACCGTAACCAAAGCGGCCGATCCGTTCCTCGATTCGCTTGACAACGAGTCGCTGCTCCTGCCGGAGCGGATCAACGGCGTCGCCCAGGATTACACAGTCGGCTCGCGTGTGCTCCGCACGACCTATCACTACTGGTTTCACACCGGCGAGATCCTGGCGATCCGCCAGATGATCGGGCACGCGCCCCTGCCGGAGTTTGTTGGCGACATCGAAACCGAGGCGCCCTATCGCCCCGAGTAACCGGCGGATCAGTCGAGCCCGATCGTTGCCGCCACATCGGTCAAGGGCTACGATGCTCGCGTGCGTCGATCCACCCCGCCTTCGATAGTCGCGCTTCTGCTCGTCGGATTCGCTTCGGCGATTGCCATCACGTTCGTCATGGCCGGTCGTGATCGCGCAGTTGCCGATGAACCGGCCTTCGAGTTCGCGCCCTATCTTCGCCGCAGCGACGGCCGCAACGCCGATCCGGTCAACGTCATTTTTGCCGGCGACGGCGACCCCGCCCAGGTGGCTGCCCGGTTCACCGAGCTCCTCCGCTGGTCGCCGATCGAGGGAAGCGACATGGCGTTCATCGACCACGGCAAGGTCCGCTGGGCCGACACCCAACTCGGCACCGTCGCCGAGGGCGGTGTCCGCAAGCACATTCGCCTGGCCGGCGCCGCCGCCGAGTCGAAACAGTGGGGCCCCTATACCCTCGCCTCGGTGCATCATGACCTGGTCGTCCCCTGCGGCCACGTCGGCCTCGCCTTTAACGAGGAGCGCGACGCCCTTGCCGCCGCGATGCGTGCCGCCGGCTACCTGATCTCCTGGATTGATCTCGACAACGATGGCCCGGTGGCGCACTGCAACGGCGCCGAGACGCGGGGCGATGGATGGGCGATCGTCATTCACCTGCGCCCTCACCCGACCGCGACCGCGACCCCAGTAGCTACACTGACGGCCACACCCACGGTTGCGGCGACGCCTTCGCCCACGGCAACCCCAACGCCAACGCCGCCGGCGGCAACACCGGCGCCATCACCCAGCCCGACACCTGACCCGACGCCAACGCCGGTCGAGCGGCCGGAGATGCCGCCGCCGGATACCCCCATCGTTCCTGATGGACCCGAGTAATGCCGATGGATATTGAACCTTCCGGCCCGCTCGCGGGCATCACCGTGATCGACCTCAGCACCGGCATCGGCGGTCCCTTCTGCGCCAAGATGCTCGCGGACTACGGCGCCGACGTGATCAAGATTGAGCCGCCCGGCGGCGATCCCGCGCGAAGGCTTGGCCCGTTCCCCAATACCACGCCGGATCTCGAACGCAGCCCGGCATTCCTCTATCTGAATACGAACAAGCGAAGTATTGTGCTCGATCTTGATCAGCCTGCCGAACGGGAGATCGTGCTCTCGTTGATCGACGGCGCCGACCTCGTCGTTGAGAGCTTTGCACCGGGCTGGATGGCCGCGCTCGGTTTGGCATGGCGAACGTTGAAGGCGCGCCGGCCGTCGCTCGTGCTGACCTCGGTGACACCCTTCGGACAGGACGGACCATACGCCGGATATAAGGCGCCCAACCTCGTCGCCTATGCGGTCGGTGGTCAGATGTCGATGACCGGCGATCCGGACCGCGAGCCACTCAAGGCGGGAGGGTACCAGGCGGAATGTCAAGCCGGTCTCAATGCCTTCGCCGCCAGCGTCGCCGCCCTCTTCGCCGCTCGGCGCGACGGGACCGGCGAACACGTCGATGTCGCCGCGATGGAGTGCATGGCGGCCACACTTGAGGCATCGATGCCCTTCTATGCCTATCTCGGCCGCATCACTGGCGCCCGCCGCGGCAACGTCATGTCTTCCCTGATCGGTATCTATCCCTGCGCCGACGGCTATCTCGGCATCCACGCGATGCCCCGCAACTGGGGACCGCTGGCCGAGACGATGGGCATGCCATCACTCGCGACCGACGAACGGTTCAGCACGCAACGCGCCCGCATGGAGCACAACGACGAGCTGGTCGCCACGCTCTACGGATGGGCCGCCGACCAACAGAAGAAGGATGTCTACCGCCGGGCCGGCACCATGCGCGGCCCGGTCGCCTACGTCCACACGCTTGAAGACCTCCAGCAGTCACCCCAGTTGCAGGCGCGACGCTACTTCCACCAGGTCGATCACCCCGCCGCCGGCCCGCTCACCTATCCCGGTAACCCCTTCTCCATGAGCGATAGCCCCTGGCAAGCGGGCCGTGCTCCGCTCCTGGACGAGCATCGAGCGGAGGTTCTGGAGAACCTCCGCGGCAGTCGGCAGTCGGCAATCGGCCAACGAGCCGGCGACTCACCAATGCCCATTGCCTTTTGCCGACTGCCGACTGCCCCTCTCCGGCATCCGCATCCTCGACCTGACGATGGTCTGGGCCGGACCCTACGCGACCCGGCTGCTCGGTGATATGGGCGCCGAGGTGATCAAGGTCGAGAGTACCCGGTTTTGGGACCTGCTGCGGGCGCTGAGCGGTCTTCCGCCGGACACGGAACGGCCCTGGAACAAGTCGGCTTACTTCAATCACAACAACCGGGACAAGTACGCCATCTCCCTCGACTTGGCCGGCGAGCGCGGCCGCGACCTGCTGCTCCGACTGGTTGCCCAGTGTGATGTGGTCATCGAGAACTACCGCGCGGATGTGCTCGACCGGTTTGGTCTTGGATACGAGACACTGCGGGCGGCCAAAGAGGACATCATCCTCGTCTCGATGCCCGGCCACGGCAAAACCGGTCCCGAGCGAGACTTCATCGCCTACGGTACCAACGTCGAGCAACTCGCCGGTCTCGTCTCTCTCACGGGATACCCGGATGGACCGCCGCACAAGAGCGGCATCAGCTACGGCGACCCCACCGCCGGCATCGCCGCCGCCGCTGCCGTGTCAATGGCATTGATCCACCGTCAGCGCACGGGCCGCGGCCAGTACGTCGAGCTGGCCCAGCGCGAAAACCTGACGACGCTGATCGGCGAAGAGGTCGTCGCCTACAGCATGACCGGACGGCTGCCGGAGCGGATCGGCAACCGCGACCGGCAGCACGCGCCGCACGGTGTCTACCCCTGCGCGGGCGACGACGCCTGGATCGCGATCGCCTGCACCACCGATGCGGAATACGCTGCACTCTGCCGTGTGATCGGTCGTCCCGACCTTGCCGAAGATCCCCGCTACCGGGAACAACGGTCACGTCACACCCATCAGGCCGGCCTGGACGAGCCGATCGCCGCCTGGACGGCCGGCCGCGACCACTACGCCGCGATGCACGAACTCCAGGCAGCGGGCGTGCCTGCCGGCGCGGTGCTCACCGTCCCCGAAGTATTCGTCGATCCACACCTGCGTGCGCGCGGGTTCTGGGAGCAGATCGCCCATCCTGACGCCGGCATCTGGGATGTGGACGGCGTCGCCTGGCGGCTGCGGGACCGGCCCGCCCATATCCGTATCCCTGCCCCTCGATTCGCCGAGCACAACGATTACGTCTATCGCCACCTCATGGGCCTCGCCAGCGCCGAGATCGAGTCGCTCACCGAGGCCGGCGTGATCGGCGATCAGCCGGACACCAGCGTGCACCAGTAGCAGATCGCCCCACCGACATCAATCAGCGACCCTGCATCACCGGACGCTGCCGGCCGTCGGCGCCGGTGAGCAGATTGGCGAACCCGCCCGCGAACCGTCGCTGCAGGTATCCATCGACGCCCCACACGAGCCCCGCGGAGGCCAGCAGAAAGACCAGGCAGGCCAGGAAGAACAGCCGGTCGACCGACCCCGACAAGCTTTCCATGCCTCTCAACAGCATGTAGTTGGCCGTCAACCACATGCCGGTCAACGCCCCGATCCGCGTCAGCAGTCCGAACAGCAGCGAGATTCCCGCCACCCACTCGCCGAGCGTAACCAGCACGGCGAACAGGTCCGCGTTGGGTAGGACCACATCTTCGAGGAACGGCTGGTAGAAACCCTGCGCCCCCCCGAGCGAGCGTTCGACGAACTGCCGGAGCGGATCGCCGCTCTCAAGCCAGTTTCCATTGGTGGTCTTGTCCCACGCGAAGGCGAGGAAGTACAGCCCGAATCCCATCCGCGTGAGCGCCAGCCCCTGACCTGAAGAAATCAGCATGCCAACCTCCTTGCGACGGGGTAGCGGTCGTCATCCGTTTGTGCTCGTATACGCACTACGCGGACGCTACCTACACTACGAGCAACGGCTGGCGGCGGATTCCTCTTGACCGATGGTATTGGTGACGGCTTTCAGATGAAACACAATGAACCATGGGTCGGAGATCGCTCGTCCGCCACGTGGCTCATTGCGCATCAGCCTGCCTGGCGCTGCGCCTTCTTACCGCTGATCCGGGTCATGACTCGCTCGAACAGCTTCCGCATCTCCTCCCAGAGCTTGAGCTTCTCGAAGACGAAGTAGAATATGCCCATGAAGGCCAGGGCGGCGATGAGAGACTTGAGCATGAGCAGCAGGACAAGAATGACCAACTGAATTCCCCAGGCAAATACCCCCGTGAACAGCGGGAAGGACACCAGCCAGAGAAACATCCAACTCATCGGATTAAGAATCACACCGGGATTCGGATCCTCGGTCACGCCGGCGACGACGATCGCCGCAAGGATGAGGACCGGAATCCCGACGACGACGACGGCCACCGGCCCCTGCGAGAGAACGTAACCCGTCGTGCCCACAATCGCGCCGGGTACGCGGAAGAGCATTACCACCGGATTGTTCGACGGACAGTCGTGGAGTAACGCATCGGTCAGATGGCAGGAGCGATACACTCGGTGGTAGAACTCAGGGATCGTGTTGAGCGGCGAGATCGCAGCGACCGGCTCATACAAGTTCCGGTCAATGAACCGGATCATCGCTTCACGGCGGGTGTCACTCCCTAGGAAAGTGAAGATGATGAAGAGTGCGGCCAGCACCGCGCCGATCACCTTCGGATTGATGAATGAAGCGGGCGTCCGCGCGGCAGGTACCGGTTCCTGCTGCGCCTGATCGTGAGGTACCGGCGTCCCGCAACCGCCGCAGAATTGCGCGCCCACCCGAAATCGGTGTCCACACTCTCCGCAGAACAGAGTCGCCACGGGACCTCTCCGTCGATTCCAGTCACCAGCATCATGCAGGTACCGAACCCATTCGAGCCGGTATTATACGGAATCGGTACATGAATCGCGACGCGGAACTTCACCTACCGGCTGAGCTAATCGCGCGCGACGGCGCTGGCACAACATGTCGGGGAAGTCAAGGGCGGTGGCTCAGTCCACGCGCAGCGTCGCGAACAACTCGGCAACGGTCAGCTTGAAGCCGGGTAACACGACATCGAGGTCGATGCGGTCATCGCCGCCCCGCCGCTGCTCGCTGGCGGGCGTAAATCGGGTTACGGTCCGCGACGGATGGTGAACGAAGAGCGCGATGAGCACGCCGTTGGCGACGTACCAGCGGCACTTGTTCCGCTCGTCGCCGAGCACCTGTCCGGGCGAGAAGATCTCTATCGCGATATCCGGTGGTGTGCGGAAGTACGTCTCAATCAGGCCCTCGGCGGTGCGCGGGATGCGCGACCAGCGATAGACGCCGATGTCCGGAACAGTGGAGCGACCGGCGAAGGTTGTACGAATCTCCGTGAATGCCATCGCCAGCCGGCGCGGCTCGCTGAATTCGCCGATGAGCTGGCTGAACTTGTACTGAAGGCGGGCGTGCTCTCCGAGCGGGGACACCTTCTGCGTAACCCTCCCGTCGGCGAATTCGAGGGCAGGCTGCTGCTCCGGCAGCGCGAGGAACTGCTCCAGGGTGATCGCGCCGGAACGCGTGCTGGTCATGAGACGGCCCTCCATCGCCGGCGGTCGACTTCAGGATAGCAGTCGTAAGAGCCGGGAGCCGTCTCGTCGCCCGCGACCTCGTTCAGGAGGAACTCGAAGTCGGGCGGCATCCCATCAACCCAGTCCACCGTCGCGGGCGTACGCGAGCAAGCCTTTAGCTCACGTTTTCCACCCACAGCATCGCTTGCTCGTACGGCGTGTCCAGAGCCGCGTTGTAGAAGCGACGGTCGGCGTTGACTAACTGGCATCCTTGCGTGCGAGCGAGCGCGAGATACATGTTGTCGTAGGCTGTGCGCCCGGACTCACAGGCGATGTCGAATGCTGCCGGCATGACGGTCGCCGGTGCATGGAGGTGTAGCCGGACCCTGAGCAGTGCGTTCAGCGCATCGCGCGCGTGCTCGACTGTGGCGTCACCACGGCGCACATACTTCCAGGCAACATTCGCAAATTCGGCGATCAGCAGGTCCGGCGCTAAGAGCGTATGAGCCGGACTGAACAGCCGGCTCGCGGCGTCGCTGTACTCCTTCTCGAAGTACCACTTCACGGCCGTACTGGCATCGACGGTCGCGATCATCGCTCGCGGTCCTCGCGGATCAACTCAGCGCTGTCCGAGAAGCGCCGGCCGCCGAACCCTCGACGGATCCGCTCCGCCTCCGCACGCGCCTCCTCCATCGACTTCTTCTGCGATTCCTCGCGGAGGATTGCCGCCACCTCCGCCTGCAATGAGCGACCATGGCTCTGCGCCCGCTGCTTGAGTCGTTCGACCACTTCAGGCTCCAGGTTCCGAACCAGGATCTGCGCCATCACGCCTGCCTCCTCTCTGTCAAGGCTATCATTATGCTAGCACGACCTGGAGGCCGCATGGCGGTTTGTTCCGCCATCGAGTGATGAGGTGTTCAGGCGCGTGGCGCTTCGCCCTCGGACGTCTCGACGCTCTCACCGTCCGTCGCCTCCCCAAACTCCTCGCCGGCGGCAAGCATTGCTCCAAGCCGGCTGATGAAGGCGATCGAGGGCAACGCCATCGCCTTTTGGTGCGGCAGCATGAAGTTCTGCAACAGGCCATAGGCGGCCATGCTCAGAGCGAAGGCACCGAGCAGGTCGCGCACCTCATCGTGCGCCAGGCGCACCGTCGCCGCGCCCTGCTCGGAGCGGATTACATCCACGGTCCGGCCCTACGTTCGCGCGGCGGTGTCACGCTCGCGCCGCGCGACGTAGGTCGCCGAGGCGCGGCCGTCGCCGAACTTCGAGTCGCGTGCTTCCAGCGCCGCCTTCAATCCCTGCTCCCGTGAGATCCGGCCCCACTCCCGCACCGCCTCCGCCTGGTGGGCGCGGCCGTCCATCTCCGCCGCCATCCGCTGCACTGTCCGCGCCCCCATCAGCTCCAGCGCGATGTTGCAGATCCGCTTGTTCGACGAGAGCAAATCCGGATCGATCATGCACAACCGGTCCGCCAGCGACTCGACCGCCTCCTCAAGCTGGTCGCGCGGCACCGCCTGGAGCACGAGCCCGATCTGCGCCGCATCCGCACCGGAGATCGAGTCGCC
>JBFXAN010000184.1:0-12679 GCA_050184225.1 Dehalococcoidia bacterium
GCGACGCTGGCGACGGAGGACCGCTCGAAGTCAAGCAAGGTCATCGCCACATCCCAGCCGCGGTTCTCGCCGCCGACGAGGTTCTTCGCCGGCACGCGCACATCCTCAAAGAAGACCTCGTTGAACTCGTGCCGGTTCCCCATATTGACCAGGGGCCGAACGGTGATCCCGGGGGTCTTCATGTCCATCAAGAAGAATGAAATGCCCCTGTGCTTCGGTGCTTCCGCATCGGTGCGGGCGAGGAAGAACATCCAGTCGGCGATGTGGGCCTGCGTGGTCCAGATCTTCTGACCGTTGATCACGTAGTCGTCGCCATCGCGCACCGCGCGGGTCTGCAACGCGGCGAGGTCGGAGCCGGCGCCCGGCTCGGAATACCCCTGGCACCACAGGACGGTACCGCTCGTGATACCGGGTAGATGCTGCGCCTTCTGCTCGTCACTGCCGTGTACGATCAGCGTCGGACCGACCATACCGACGCCGAAGATGCGTCCACCGCCAGGGGCACCAGCGGCGGCGAGTTCTTCCGAGAAGATCATCTGCTCGATGTACGTCGCGCCGAGACCCCCATACGGTTTGGGCCATGCCGGTGCAATCCACCCTCGTTCTGCCAGCTTCCGATTGAACTGCTGGGCGAACTCCTGGTCGTCGTCGGAGAGGTCCGACCCTCCGCCTTCATAACCTTCGAGCGTGTCCGCGAGGAACGCGCGCACGTCATCACGCAGCTTCAGTTCGGAGTCGGTAAAGGCGAAGTCCATGACACTGCCTTTCATGCAACGCTAGAAACGCACCGGCGAGACTACGTTCAGGTTACCACTCGGTAAGCGGCCGTAGAGCCTCGCGGTTGGAGGTTGTACTATCGGAGCAGCGAGGACGCCGCGCTTAGCGGCACGTATGGAACTATGACCCGGCAACCACGCTATAGCAAGGATGAGTTCGCTCGTCGAGGTCGAGACATCTACGAGCGCAATATACGTCCTCGTGTGGAACGCGAGCATCAAGGGCGGATTGTAGCCATTGATATCGAGAGCGGCGCGTTTGAGGTGGCAGACGATGTGCTCACGGCCTCAGACCACCTCCTCTCACATCATCCAGACGCACAGACCTGGTTCGTTCGTGTTGGTAGCCGAGCCTTGCATCGCTTCGGGGCATCTGCCAAGGCGGGAACCGTTTGATTCGCGGATCGGTAAGCGCAGACGGCGAGGCGATCATTCCGCTCGTCGTTCTCGATACACATGGTCGGGAGCATGCGCTTCAAGCCATCATCGACACCGGCTTCAGCGGATTTCTCACGTTACCCACAGCGATGATCGATGCACTCGAACTTCCTTGGCTCGGGCGCGCAGACGCGGTGTTGGGCGACGGTGCGCTTCACGAGTTCGACGTCTTTGCCGCGACAGTGTTCTGGGATGGGCAGGTCCGCACAGTTGAGACGGATGCCGCCGACGTCAATCCGTTGGTCGGCATGGGACTGCTGCGCGGGTATGCGATCGAGATCCATGTAACGGAAGATGGGCAAGTTCGCATTGAGGCCTTACCCTAACCTTGGCCTGCATTCAGATTCATCCCGCCAATCAGTCGCGCGGCAGGCCCAATCCACGAGTGGCGATGATATTGCGCTGGATCTCGCTGGTGCCGCCTTCAATCGTGTTGGCGACCGAGCGCAGGTACATGTATTCGAGGCGGCCGCGCTGCGGCAGCCAGCGTCGGGCTTCGTCCGACTGGCGGCGGTCGAGCTGACCATACAGGCCGACGATCTTCATCGCGGTGCGGGCGATGCGCTGGTTCATCTCCGTGCCGTACAGCTTCGCGACGGACGCCTCGTGGCCGGGCGGCACCCCTTCTTTCGCCTGCATTGAGACGATCTTGTAGCTGAGCATCGTGGCGACGTTCGTCTCGATGTAGCGGTCGATCAACTCGGTCCGCAGCGGTTCGTTCCAGCCAAGCGTGCTCTGCCCGTCCACCGTCTCGCGGGCGAACCGGATCAGATCCTGCACCGACTGGCGCTGCCCGACGGCCGAGCCGATGTTGGAGCGCTCGAACGAGAGCGTCGTCTGGGCGAGATACCAGCCGCGGTTCTCTTCGCCGATCAGGTTCTCGCGGGGCACGCGGACGTTGTCGAAGAAGACCTCGTTGAACTCATGACTGTCGGCCATATTCACGAGCGGACGCACGGAGATGCCGGGCGACTTCATATCGACGATAAAGTACGAAATGCCGCGGTGCTTCGGCGCATCGGGGTCAGTACGCGTCAGCAGGATCATCCAGCTGGAGACGTGGGCGCCGCTCGTCCAGATCTTCTGTCCGTTGACGACGAAATCGTCGCCGTCGTGGACGGCGCGTGTTTGGAGCGAGGCGAGGTCGGAACCCGCGCCCGGCTCGGAATATCCCTGACACCACACCACCTCGCCGGTGAGGATGTCGGGCAGGTACTTCTGCTTCTGCTCCTCGGTGCCATGGACGATCAGCGTCGGGCCGGCGAAGCCCGTGGCGATACCGCCGGGACGCGGTGCCCGCGCTTCCGCCATCTCCTCATTGAAGATGAACTGCTGCATCACGGAGAGGCCCGCGCCGCCGTATTCGGCGGGCCAAGCGGGCGCGATCCATTTCTTCGCGGCCAGTGCCTTCGTCCACTCCTTCATCGTCGGACCGCGGGTGAACATCTCCCCCGCCTCGCGCCCGCGGTCATTGCCCGGCTTCAGATCGTCCGGCAGGTTCGACGCGATGAACCCGCGAACCTCCTGCCGAAACGCCGCTTCTTCCGCTGTGTCCTTGAATTCCATGGAAGCCCTCTCCTATCCGCGCGGCAGCCCGAGGCCGCGCGTGGCGATGATGTTGCGCTGAATCTCGCTCGTACCACCGCCGACCGTGCTCGTCGTCACGGCCAGATAGGCGCGCGGCAGACGGCCACCGAGCGGTGCGCGGCGATCCTGTCGATCGATACTCTGACCGTACAGGCCGAGCAGCCGCATACCCGTCGCCACCATCCGCTGGTCCAGTTCGGACGTGTAGAGCTTGGCGATCGACGCTTCCTTGTTGGGAATCTGACCGCGACGCTGCATCGAGATCACCTGATAGGAGAGCAGCCGCGCCACCTGCGCCTCGACGGCACGTTCGGCCAGTTCCAGCCGCGACGCGGTATCCGTGCCCCACTCACGCGCGAAGGCGACGAGATCGCGCACGACGTGGCCCATCTGCACGCTAGAGGCGATGCTCGAACGTTCGAAGTCGAGCGTCGTCGCGCCGACGTACCAGCCGCGGTTCTCCTCGCCGATGATGTTCTCGCGCGGTACACGCACGCTCTCGAAGAACACCTGGTTGAAGGAGTGGTCGCCGAGGATATTGATCAGCGGCTGGATCTGAATGCCGGGCGACTTCATATCGAGGATGAAGTAGGAGATGCCCCGGTGTTTGGGCGCGTCGGGGTCGGTCCGCGCCAGTAGAATCATGAACTGCGAGGCGTGGGCGCCGCTCGTCCAGATCTTCTGCCCATTGACGACGTAGTCATCACCATCACGTACTGCCCGGGATTGGAGCGAGGCGAGGTCGGAGCCGGCCCCCGGCTCGGAGAAGCCCTGACACCACGTCTCTTCACCGCTGAGGATCCCCGGCAGGAAGCGGTGCTTCTGCTCTTCGCTGCCATGCGTCATGATCGTCGGCCCAGCCCAACCGACGGCGATACCGCCGGCACCGGGAGCGCGGGCCTCGGCCATCTCTTCGTTGAAGATCGCCTGCTCGACGACGGTCATGCCGGCGCCGCCGTATTCCTTCGGCCAGGCCGGCGCAATCCAACCCCGCTCTGCCAGCCGCTTCCGCCAGGCCCGGGCATCCTCCGGCGGCACGGCATTGGCGCCGCGGCTGGTGTTGAACATCCCCCATTCGGTCGCACGCGCGCCGAAGGAGGACGGCAACTGCTCGGCGATGAAGGCCCGCACCTCGGCGCGGAACGCGGTCTCCTCGGCGGTATCACGAAAGTCCATGCCTATCCCCTTTCGGAGCCGGCCACCGAACGATGTTCACCACCGATTGTATGGGGAGATCTGAGAGAGGGAAACGGCCCTCACCCCCGGCCCCAGGGCATACGCATCTTACTGGAGGAGGGAGCGGAGATAGGCTTCGTCCCAGCCGGCCTTGAGGCGCCTGGCTTTGATACCGGCGCGGGTGGTGCGATCTTGGCGGAGCAGATTGAGGGCGATGTGCCGCAGGACCGCGAAGTTCTCAGCGGCGTGGCCGGTGCGCACCCGACTGTCGTCTTCGCGGAACGCGATGTCGAGAACCCAATGCAGGCGATTCTCGATCCCCCAGTATCCACGGACGGCTCGAGCGAAGGCAGCAGCATCCCCCGCCAAGCTGCTCAGGTAATAGTGCAGTTCCCGGCTGGTGCCGCTGGAGGTCCGCCGCTCGCGTTCGACCATACCAACACTAGCCAGCCCGGCCCAGCTGCCAGCCGCGTCGAGATATCGGAGGAGGTCCGGATCGGTGGTGGTCCAGTAGCGCCGCAGCTCCACGCGCCCGTGGTTCCCGTCGACCGTCTGCACCGTGCTGTGGGGGATGTCGCGGAAGGCGCGCGCCTGGGCATCGGTGAAGTAGGTCTCGACCGCCGCCAAGAGCGTCGGCTGGTTGCCTTTCAGCGCCAGCACGTAGTCGGCACCCTGATCGGTGACCGCTGCGGCGATCGCCGTCTGGCAGCCGATCGCGTCGACGGTGACGATACAATCGTCCAGCGCCAGCAGTTCCAGCAGGGCGGGGATAGCGGTGATCTCGTTGGAGTCAGCATCGACGGCGCGCTGGCCCAGCACCAGCCGGTTGCTGTCCGCCCAGGCGCTGACCAAGTCGAGCGCGGTCTTGTGCGCTCGCTGGTCATGGGAGCGGCGCAGCACCTTGCCGTCCACGGCGACGACCTCGCCGCTGGTGCGACGCATCACCGCCTGCACCCAACCAAGGAAGCAGCGCTCGAACTGCTGTGGGTCCAGCCGCGCGAACACCCGCCCGAACGTGTCGTGCGAGGGGATGCCGTTGGGCAAGGCGAGGAAGGTGCGCAGCCATCCCTCCTTCGCGCGGCCGAACAGTTCGACATCGACCCACGAGTCTGCCCCGCAGAGTACGGCACAGAGAGCAATCGTGAGGATGTCCAGCAGACTGTGCCGCTTGCTGCGCTCGATGCGCGGGTCGGGCAGACTGGCGAAGTGATCGCGGAGGCTGAGGCGCGGCGGTTCGTCCATGCTGATCCTCCTCGGGCATCACGCCCGCGTCAGACCAGCAGTATCCTCGCCGTCTTCGCCTCTCTCAACTACACAAGATGCGTACGCCCTGCCCCCGGCCCCTCTCCCGAGTTCGGGAGAGGGGAGCCTAATCGGCACGAAGGTACCAACATGTCCTGTGAGGTTGTCAGCGCCGATCGATCAGGCTGAGAGCATCGGTACACTGAGGCTCCCCTCTCCCAGGATTGGGAGAGGGGCCGGGGGTGAGGGCCGCGCTGCCGGGGGAGAGGCTTGCGGCTACCGCTTCGTGTACTGCGGCGCCTTGCGCGCGCGCTTGAGGCCGTATTTCTTCCGCTCCTTCATGCGTGGATCGCGGGTGAGCATGCCGAGGCGGCGAAGTTGCGGCTTCAGGCTCTCGTCGAAGTCGACGAGCGCGCGGGCGAGGCCGTGCTGAATCGCGCCGGCCCAGCCGGTGATGCCGCCGCCCTCACAGACCGCCTGGACGTTGAACTTGGCCTGATTGCCGGTGGCGCGGAGCGGTTGTGTCGCCTGAATCTGATGCAGCTCGCGCGGGAGCATCTCTTCGAGCGGGCGGCCGTTGACGATCACCGTGCCGGTGCCAGGATAGAGCCGCACGCGCGCGACGGCGGTCTTGCGGCGGCCGAGCCCGTAGTAATACTGCTGCTGGATCATGCCTGCTCCTTCGTCTCTTCCTGCTCACCGGCCGGTACTGGTTCGGTTGTCTCCTCGGGCGGCGTTGGCTCGGGCACCGTTGGCTCGGGCACCGTCGAAGCGGCAGGTACCGTCGGTGCTGCTGGCGCGGGACTTGATACAGCAACCGCCGCCGGCACCGCCTGCTGCCGTCGCACCACACGCGAACGATAGAGCGATACCGGCTCGCCGGCGACCTGGGCGCCGTGTGGATGCTCGGGACCGGCGTAGACCTTCAGCCGGGTGAAGAGGTGCCGGCCGAGGGAATTGTGCGGGAGCATTCCCTTGATCGCCTTCTCGACGGCGCGGGTCGGGAACTTTTCCATCTGGTGGCGGTACTTCGTCACCTTGAGGCCACCGGGGTATTGGGAGTGGCGGTAATAGAGCTTGCCCTCTTCCTTGTTCCCCGTGACCTTCACCTTCTCCGCGTTGACGATCACGACGAAGTCGCCGACGGGCAGGTTGGGCTGGAACACCGGCTTGTGCTTGCCGCGCAAGAGCGCCGCCGCCTCGCTGGCGAGCCGTCCGAGCGGCTGATCGGTGGCGTCGAGCACATGCCAGGCGTGCGTCACGTCGCTCATCTTGGTGCTATAGGTCTTCATACATTTCCCTCGTCGTCTCGGACGGTCCGAAGTCCAGTCCGTCGTACGTTACAGCAATCAAGCACAACCCCTGCGGCGGCGCGGCTGGCCCTGCCCCATTCGGCTCCGGCGTTTCCAGCCAGTGCTGAAAGCGCTCCGGGGCCAGCTTCCCCCGCCCCACTTCCACGAGCGCCCCGGCCGTCCGCCGTACCTGATGCGGGAGGAAGGCCGTACCCTCGATCTCAAATGCGAGCAGCGACCCATCCGCGCGGATGCACGACCGGTTCATTCGCCGTCGCGTGCTGCGTCCGGGACCGGGCGAGCCGCCGAACGCCGCGAAATCATGCTCTCCTATCAGCATCGCCGCCGCACGCGTCATGTGCGGCACATCCAACGGTTCTCGCACATGCCACACCTGCCGCCGCAATAGTGGCGAACGCACCGCCGCATTCCAGATGCGATACCGGTACGTCCGGGAGCGGGCCTGCCGCCGTGGGTCAAAGCCCGCCGGCACAACCACCGCCACCCTAACCGCGATATCCTCCGGCAGCAGCGCGTTCAGCCCGCGACACCAAACCTCGACCGAGTGTCTCGCCTTGGTGTCGAAGGCCGCCACCTGACCGAGGGCATGAACCCCGCTGTCGGTCCGGCCGGCAAAGGCGGTTCGCACCGGACATCCCGCCAGCCGTTCGATCGCCTCCTCCAGCGTCGCCTGCACCGACGGCACATTCTGCTGTCGCTGCGACCCACCGTACGCCGTGCCGTCATATTCCAGCAGCAGGGCAATGCGACGGCTCTCGGACATCACGGATCAGGCATCTGGCAACCGAGGCCCGACGCCTGACGCCTCCTACACTAGTTCAATGATCGCCACGTCCGCGCCGTCGCCGAGGCGTTTGCCCAGCTTGACGATGCGGGTGTAGCCACCGGGCCGGGTCGCATAGCGCGGCGCGATGTCGGCGAACAGCCGGGCGATCACGTCCTTGTCCGTGACAAAGGCGAGCGCCTTGCGCCGAGAGTTGAGATCGCCGTGCTTGGCCAGTGTGATCATCTTCTCCGCGATCGGGCGCACTTCCTTCGCGCGTGGCAGCGTCGTCGTGATCCGCTCGTGAATGAACAGGTCGCGCACCAGGCCGCGAAAGAGCGCCTTCCGCTGGGCGGTCGGCATGTCGAACTTCCGGCCGGAAACTCCGTGTCGCATTGCTTCGCTCCGGTTCCACGTCCATGCTTCCATGTTCCACCTGCGGCAGGCCCGCGTGGAAACAGGAACGTGGAACACTATACCTCTTCTTCTTCGCTGCGGGCCGAGCCTCGGCCGCGGAGCGCTTCCATCAGGGCGGCGCCGAGGGAGCCAAGCTCCTCGTCCACATCCTCTTCTTCTTCGTCATCGTCGTACTCGCCGGCGGAGGCGCTGTAGTCGCGGCCGTCGTCCTCGATGAAGCCCATCTCGATCAGCTTCTCCCGCAGCTCGTCGTAGGACTTGCGGCCGAAGTTGCGCAGACCGAGCAGTTCGTCTTCGCTCTTCTCCAGCACCTGGCCGACCGTCATCAGCCCGCTGCGCTTGAGGCAGTTGTAGGCGCGGACGGAAAGGTTGAGGTCTTCGATCGGCGTGTTGTAGCGGTCGGGCGCCAGTGCGGAACCGATGCCGTGACCGCGCTCCGGCAGCACCGGCACCGGGCGGCCGAGCTGCGCGAAGTACTGCAACTCGCGCATCAGGATCTCGGCGCTCTGCGCGACGGCCTCGACCGCCTCCATCGTGCCGTCGGTCCAAACTTCGAGCACGAGCCGATCCTCGCCGGTGCGCAGCGTGCGCTCGACGTTGTAATGCACCTTGCGGATCGGGGAGAAGATCGCATCGACCGGGATCATGCCGATCGGCATGCCGTTGGCGGCGGTCGCCGGCTGGTAGCCCTTCCCCTTCTCCACGGTCAGCTCGACGGTCAGGCGGGCATCAGCCGCATCCAGCGTCGCTAAATGCAGTTCCGGGTTGACGATCTCGTAGTCGGCAGTCGTCTGGATCGCGGCGGCGGTCACCGGACCTTCGCCCTGCGCCTCCAGATAGAGCTTGCCGGATCGATCGGAGAGCGCCCGCAGGCGCAACTCTTTGATGTTGAGGAGGAACTCGATCGTGTCCTCCTTCATCTTCGGGATAGTGGAAAACTCATGCTCGACTTCGTCGATGCGCACGGCGGTCACAGCCGCGCCGGGCAGGCTGCTGAGCAGCACGCGGCGGAGGGCGTTACCGATCGTCGTGCCGAAACCCGCCGACAACGGCTCCGCGATTACCCTCGCGTATGTCTCGGTACTCTCTACAATCTCTAGCTGCGGCATCGTTGACTGGCTGGTCACCTGGTGTCCTCCTGGACGGGGAAAGGCCATTCCGAATCGCGTATTTCGTAGTGCGTACCATCGACATCGCCCTGATACGCAACACGAAATACGCAACAGCGCGCGTTAGCGCGAATAGAACTCGACGATCACGCTTTCGTTGAACGTCTTATCGCCATCCTGACGGGTCGGCAGCGCGAGCACGCGGCCCGTCATCGCGGCATCATCACGGGTCAGCCACTGCGGCGCCGGGCCGCGATTTCGCATCGACTCGACCAGCACCTTGAAGTATTCGCTGCGTCGGCCGCGCTCGGTGAAGCCGATCACATCGCCGGGCTTGACGTGCGCCGAGGCGATATCAGTCTTGCGGCCGTTCAGCGTGATATGACCGTGATTGACGATCTGGCGTGCCTGATCGCGCGAATCGGCGAATCCGAGCCGCATGACGACATTGTCGAGACGGGTTTCCAGCAGCCGAACCAAGTTCTCACCGGTCACGCCCGGCTGGCTGTGCGCCTTCTCGTAGTACGAGCGGAACTGCCGTTCGAGCATGCCGTAGGCGAAGCGGGCCTTCTGCTTCTCCCGCCACTGGGCACCGCGGTCGGACACCTTGCGCCGTCGCGTCGGGCGCGGGCCGGGTGGGTTCGGCCGCCGCTCGATCGTGCACTTTGGGCCGAGACACTTCTCGCCCTTGAGGAACAGTTTCTCGCCGGCCCGCCGGCAGATCCGGCAATCAGCTTCTTTATACCGAGCCATAATGCTCCCTTTGGTCGCGGGAATCGGGAATCGGGAGTCGGCAATAGGGATAGCTTCACGACTCCCGACTGCCCTTGGCCGATTGCCTCGTTAGACGCGCCTTCGCTTAGGTGGACGTACACCGTTGTGGGGAACGGGCGTAACATCACGGATGCTGAGGATCTGGACGCCGGACGCCTGGATGGCGCGGATCGCCGCCTCACGGCCGCTGCCGGGACCCTTCACATAGACATCGACCTGCCGCAGACCGTGCTCCATCGCCTGCCGAACGGCCTTCTCTGAAGCCACCTGAGCGGCGTAGGGCGTGCTCTTACGCGAGCCTTTGAAGTTGCTCGACCCGGCACTGCCCCACGACAGGACGTTGCCGTTGGGGTCGGTGAGCGTGATGATCGTGTTATTGAACGTGCTCTGGACATACGCACGCCCGCGCGGCACATTCTTGCGCTCGCGACGGCCCCGGGTGCGGCCCCTGCCGCGCTGCTGCCGTTCAGCCATTTGCTCGCTCCGCTCGCAACCGTTAGCGGTTAGCTCTTAGCCGTTAGCCATTAACAGTTAGCCGCGTTATTACAGCCTGATCGCTAATGACTAACCGCTAATCGCTAACGGCTAACTGCTTTACTACTTCTTCGCTGTCGACCGGCGCTTGCCGGCCACGGTCTTGCGGACACCGCGACGGGTGCGCGCGTTGGTCCGCGTCCGCTGTCCGTTCACCGGCAGATTGCGACGATGCCGGACGCCGCGGTAACAGTTGATCTCGATCAACCGCTGGATGTTCTGACGCACCTCGCGCCGCAGATCACCCTCGACCGTCACATCGCGGTCGATGATCTCGCGGATGCGGTTCACCTCATCGTCGGTGAGGTCCCGCACCCGGGTCGAAGGTTCCACCTGCGCCTGCGTAATCACCCGCTGCGCGATCTTCGGACCGATGCCGTAGATGTACCGCAGCGAGATATCGATGCGCTTGTCGCGCGGGATGTCCACACCTGCAATGCGTGCCATGTGCTCGCTCCGCTCGCGGGCAATCGGCAATGGACAGTCGGCAATGGGAGACCAGACTCTCGATTGCCGATTGCCGATTGCCGATTGCCGCACTCATCCTTGTCGTTGCTTATGCCGCGGGTTTTCGCAGATGACCCGGATCACGCCGTGACGGCGGATCACCTTGCACTTTTCACAGCGCGGCTTTACAGACGCCTGAACTTTCATGTTACACCAGGGATACGCTGTCAGCAATCAGGCATCAACCACAACGAAGCGGCCCGGCATTGTTGCCAGTCCGTTCATTGGTACTATCTGCCACTACGTGCGGGCTGATAGTTGATAGCTGACGGCTGATAGCTACCGAAACCGATATGTGATCCGGCCCCGGGTGAGGTCATACGGCGACAGCTCGACGATGACCTTGTCACCCGGCAGGATCTTGATGAAGTGCATCCGGATCTTGCCGGAAATGTGCGCGAGGACGGTGTGGCCGTTGGGCAGCTCCACCTTGAACATCGCGTTCGGCAGCGGTTCGACGACCGTGCCCTCTACTTCAATTGCTTCTTTCTTCTTGCGTTCGGTCCGCCGCCCTTCAGATACCATTCAGAGTCACCGTGCCTTCCTTATCCGTCGCATGCGTTCGCGCCATACACCCTCCACATCAGGGTTCCGCGACCAGTCGCACGGGTTGGGAACGAGCGCTCATGTTCTCAACCTGCAAACCGGCCGCACACGCTACCCTCAAGTATACACCATCTTCACCACTCGTCGCTCGACGTTTCCCGCCTATTTGTGCGTCCGGTGAACGATGAACCTAGGGAAGCGTCAACACTTCCGGACCGTCCGGTGTCACGGCGACGGTGTGCTCCCAGTGCGCCGAGAGGCTGCCGTCTTTCGTCCGGATCGTCCAATCATCGCCGTCCTTGGTCGTCTCCGCGCTCCCTAGATTGAACATCGGTTCGATCGCGATCACGAGGCCGGACTTGAGGCGCGTGCCTGACCCGGCCTTGCCGTAGTTTGGAACCTGTGGATCCTCGTGCATCTTTCGGCCGACACCATGGCCGACGTATTCGCGGACGACGCCATAGCCCCGGCCCTCGCCAACGCTCTGAACGGCGTGCCCGATGTCGCCGGTGCGGTTGCCGATCCGCGCGGCCTCGATACCCTGCCACAGCGCCTCACGGCAGGTTTCCACCAGATCGGCGGTGCCGTTCCTCGGTGTGCCGCAGATCACGGTCACCGCACAATCGCCGACGTATCCGTTCACCGTCGCACCGAGATCGATGCTGACGATATCGCCGTCCCGCATGATGTAGTCGCGGGGGATGCCATGGACGATGACATCGTTGACGCTGACGCACACCGTCGCCGGATAGCCGTGGTAACCGAGGAAGGTCGGCAAGACCTTGCGCCGGCTGTACTCGCGGCGGACCGCCTCGTCCAACTCGAGGACATTGGTCCCCGGCTTGACCATGGAGACGAGCACCTGAAGCGTCTCGGCGACCACGCGGCCCGCCTGACGCATCAGTTTCAGCTCATCCTTGCTCTTCAGCGTGATCGCCATCGTTCGTACATCTTCTACGGCGGGATGGCCCACCGGGCCGCACGGCCGGCGCTCCGTCCCCTGCTCGCTTCGTAGGCCCGGCGTCTGTGCACCGCGCGAATGTGCGGAGCGCCGGAGCCTCTCACTGTGCGGCCTCCTGCTCCCCGGCACGCCTGCCGATTCCGCACCCGCTTGGGGCGCAGAGGCCGGCGGTCAACACAGCGTTTGACCGGCAGCCTCCGTGACCCAGCTTCTACCTCTCCCCCGACCCCTCCCCTCGCAGGGGAGGGGAGCCTGACTCAACCGTGGTTTGCCAGTATCTCGTCCGACATGTCCGACGACACGCGCTCAACCATCGCCGGACACGACTCCCCCTTCCTTGCGAGGGAAGGGGGCCGGGGGGTTAGGTAGCCGCCGGCAATTTCTCTCGCAGCGCTCCGAGCAGCTCACGTTCCACATCATCGATCGACTGCTCGCCGTCGACTTCGATCAAGACGCCACGACTTCGGTAGTAGTCGATCAAGGGAGCGGTCTGTTCGAAGTACACCGTGAGCCGCGTTTCGCCGGCCTCGCGGGTG
>JBFXAN010000185.1:0-12669 GCA_050184225.1 Dehalococcoidia bacterium
TCACCGATCTCGATGCCGACCCCGCCCGCGTTCGGTCGCTGGCCGGCTGGGCCTGGATTCAGGACGCCCTCGCTGCGCTCCCGGCGCTCGACCAGAATGCGGCGTAGTCATGCGGGATTGGTATTAGCTGCGAAAATGCTATATATACAGACGTTTCTATAGCAGAAATCTCTTCATCTTCAGTATCTATGCCAAACAACGACAACGCCAATCCGCCAAGTACAAGTGCAATGAGCGGTGCAGCAAGGATATTTAATACAGCCAATATCTTGCACGTATCGCGATAAGGCTTGATTGGAGTGATCCGAAACAGAGAGGATTGGAATATGAGAAATATAAAGCATACCAGTGTCGCTATAGTAATGATCATATAGATCAACCCAGATCCAAGGAAATAGCTAAAAAGAATTCCAAGGCCAATCCATATCCATGCCAGCGGTAGTAATCCGATGCAAACTAGCCCCCAGTGAGGCGATCGCGTGCGATCCACGCGATATGGTAGCCAGCCATAGGTACGACCGGTCATGGGCACTACTCGCTTTCGCTGATTACCCATTGAACAGCAGACGGAGCGCCTCGGTTGTCGGTCAGTCTTGTCGAGGCCAAAGCATTTGCTGTCCAGTGGTTTATGAATTCGCGTTGAGTGATTCGAAGCCGGATTGACTCCAGGGACACCATCCAGAACGACACCAACATTGCGGACAATTGTGGGGTCGGCCTGACCAGCCGTCAATCAAGGGAGTCGGACACTTGTACGGGTTAGTTGATCAAGCCGGCCCGCTGAGCTCTCACTGTCTCTCGTCCAACCACACCCATGTGGCAGCATCAGCCGGGTGCCAGTCGATTGCCCAGTAGGGGTGGTTCTGCTCCCAGCGAGCGACGACGCAGTGAAAGTGCAGTGTCGGGCCATTCTTGATCTGCCAATGCAAGGGCACGACGACGCGATTGGCAAGCACGGGCGGCGATACCTCAGACCAGATTGATTCAAGTCGTTGGTACATCGCCGGATTTCGCTCTTGGAGCGCGATCAGTTCTGCATGATAGGGACTTTTTTGATCGGCGGCTGAGCGGAATGGGGGGGGGTGCGAGTGCTGGGGCAACGTCCTTCCAGTTGAGAAGCTGCTCTTGTACCACGGAACTCGTCACAAACCGGAGCAGGTGCTGACGGCGCAAGCTCTGTATGGCCTCTGGATTATCGTGTCCAACGACCCGCTGGAGGGCCGGGTTGCAGTAGACGATAACACCTTGAGAGTTGAGCAGCGCCACCGGCCAGGGATGAGCGGCGACAGCGGTCTGGATGCGTGTGATCCGGATGCGCGGTTCGATCGCCTGCTGCCAGCGGAGGTTGTAGGTGCCACGAACTGGAACCTTGGCCAAGGTCCGCGCCAGGTCCGATGCCTCCGGTTCCAACCCTGCACCTTCGAGTATGGCGTTGGTGACGATTCCATCGACGTCCAACGCCTGCGTGAGCGCCACAATGAGGTCTCGGTCGGGGTGCAGGCTCTCCCCGGTCTCGTACTTCTCCAGCGCCGCGACGGACCACAGTGTTGCCTTTGCAAGCTGACGGCGCGTCATCCCTGTGCCTTCACGTGCGTCTCGCAATTGACGCCACCAGGGACGGGTGAGGGCGTCCGCTGCCGGTTGGTCGATCGACCCTGCCGGCGGGGCGGTTCGCTCCAGCCATGTCCAGGTTGTGCCATCCGCCGGGAACCAATCGAATGCCCACGCACCATCAAATTCCGACCAGATCGAGATCACGGTTTCGAAGCGCAGGATCGTGCCGTCAGTCAGGCGCCAGGTGGCGGGGAAGACCACGCGAGTGAGCTCGCGGAGCGGGGGCGTCGTCATCCACAGTCGAATGACTTCCTGGAAAGCGTCAGGGTAGTCAGTCGACACGTCCTGGATGAGCTGTTGGAAGTAAACGGTGTCGGCCTCTGGCTGGCCGATGTCCTGACCGGCGGCCTTCATCATGCTGATGAGGACGGCGATGATCTCGTCCCAGTTCACGACTCGACGGGTCGCGGGGTCGGCGCCATAGAAGTTGGGGTGCGCTGAGATGCGCAAGAGATGCCGTTGGAAGATCTGGGGGAAAGCCGATGCAAAGTCGAGTTCCGCCACCCGCTGCGCCGGCTCATTCCAGCAGACGATCTCCATCTGGAGGTTGCCGATGAGTGTCGGCCACGGGTAGGCGTTGATCGCCCGCTGCACGTCAGTCAGTGTCGGCCGGCGCGCCTCGATCGCCGCCAGTTCTCCTTCCGGCAACGGCTCGTACCCGAGTGCCTCGATGACTTCATTCGTGGTATGGCGATCCAGATTGAGTGCCTTGCTCAGTCGGATAACTGTCGCTCGGGCGGGTCTGCGCTGTCCTCGTTCGTTGAGGGATAGCGCCGATTCGGAAATGCCAGCACGACGAGCAAGTTCGGGTTGAGTGAAGCCAGCGGCATGGCGAAGGTGACGAAGAGCATCGTTCCAGCGCATGGCAGCCTCTCTGCAAGGGTCGATTGCTGATGACTGGGCGAAGCCTACCGCGAACTGCCGGCTCGTAGCAAATGATTACCATGGTCTCATTCCTAAGCGATACAATCAGCCACCTTCCAAGCTCCATTAGCCCGCAACTGGCTGCCTATCGGCCCGCCAGCAACTCCACTTCGCCGGCATTGACCGAGAAGATCGTGGCGCGGCTCAAGAAGTCGCCGCCGAAGCGGTCGAGGTCGGCGGTGGTGATCAAGGCTTGTTCGGCTGAGGCGATCGTTTCCAGGACGGCGGTGCGACGGTGTTCGTCGAGTTCGGAGAGGATGTCGTCGAGCAGGAGGATCGGGGCGTCGCCCGATTGGGCGCGAAGCAACTCGCCTTCGGCCAGCCGGAGGGCGAGGGCCACGGTCCGCTGCTGGGCACGCGAGCCGAATGCGGCGGCGGGCGTGCCGTCCAGGTCGAAGCGGATGTCGTCGCGGTGCGGTCCGATCAGGGAGACGCCGGAGGCGATCTCGCGGCGACGCCGCTGCAGCAGCGCCTCGCGAAACCGCGTTTGAACGACGTTGCTGTCGGACAGATCGATGGTCGCTTCGCGGGACTCGCTTCCCAACTGCGGTTGGTAGGTGATCGTCAGGCGTTCGCGGTCGCCGCTCAGACCGGCGTGGAACCGTGTGGCCTGGTCGTTCAGCGTCACCAGCGCGGCGTGCCGGCGAGTGATGATCGCCGCGCCATAGATGACCAACTCGTCGTCCCAGGTGCCGAGCTGTTCGGAGCCGGCACGGCCTTCGTCGATCTGGCGGAGGAGTGAGTTGCGTTGTTGGACGATGCGGGTGTATCGCTGGAGCGATTGCAGGTAGGCGTGGTCGACCTGTGAGAGCATGATGTCGAGATGCCGCCGCCTTCCCGACGGTGGACCGGTGATCAGGTCGATGTCGAGCGAGGTAAAGAAGACGGCCGTGATCTGCCCGACCACGGACGCGGCACGGTGCGGCACGCCGTTGACCCGCATCCGTTTGATCGTGTGGCCGCCGCTGCCGTTGATGCCGCCCGGCGGCGCGCGCCGGCCGATGGCAACGTCAACCTCCACACGGTCGCCCGCCCGCTGGGCGATGCCGGTGACGTGCGTCGCGACCAACGGGTCATTCTGGGCGTCGCGCCGCATCAGCTCGATGTCGCTCGACGTTCGCAGCGACCGGGTGGTTGCGAGCAGGTAGACCGCTTCGAGGAGGTTCGTCTTTCCCTGCGCGTTCTCGCCGACGAACAGCACGGGGCCGGACGGCAGGTTCAGATCGAGCCGTTCGTAATTGCGGAAGTTGGCGAGTGACAGTCGGGTCAGACGCACGGCTCTGCCGCGTCGGGAAGGGATTCCGCGCCGGCAGGTTCAGGCGCTGTAGGGAGCCGCACCCGCACGGCGCCCTGCGACCAGCGGACATCTCCCTGCGCGACCGGCAGATCCAGCGCCCGCTCGAGCAACGCGCCGAACTGTTCCCAGCGCATCGGCGCGCGGAGGGTGATACGGATCAGCGCTGCCTCGGCGTCCTCCTCGTGGGCTGCAACCGGTTCGACGTGCTCGACCAGGGGATCCTCATTGAACCGTTCGATCACGCCGCGCAGCGCTCGCTCGTTCGGAGTTGGTGACACGAACACCCTGGTCCCAACCGTTCCGGCGGCAAACACGCGCTCGCGCAGTGCCCGCAGAACCCGCTCGCGTAGCTCGCGGACCTGGTCGGCATCGTCGGTGCGTTCCTCCGCCGCAATGGGCATGGCGCCCGCGTCCGGTTCCGTGGTGGATGTGGGTGCGTCAGCCGCCTCCTCCGCGGCTGCCGTCGCCGTCGACTGATCGGTGGCAGCCACCGTCTCCGGTTGGCGCGCCGCTGCCTCGACCACCGGGGCGGGCTGATCAGCAGATGAATCCGGTCCGATGGCCGTCGCCGCCGGGAGCGCGTGTTCGAAACCATCCAGCCGCGACTGCAACGCGCGCACGGTTTCACGAAGCTCCGCCAGTTCCTCCTTCAGCGTCGCGCGCTCCCGCTCGGACGTTTCGAGGTAGGACTGGAGCTGGTCCCAATCGGGGGTGATCGACGGCGGCATCGATTCGTCCGTCAGGTCAGCGACGACCACTTCCTCACCAATGACGCCGCTCATCGTTCGTCGGGCTTCAAGTAAAGCCCGACGAGCGCGTTCCCGCGCCGCATTCAGTTCCGGCATGACCGGCTCCGGCGCCGGGAGCGCGGGATCAGGCGGGGCAACGGCCGGTGGCGCGGGTAAGACGGCGAGGGCCAATCGCTGGGCGGCGCCGGCGAGTCCGTGGCGCTGTCGCGATCGATGCACCCGCAGCGAGAGCCGAGCGAGGGGCGAACTGCTCTGCATCGAACGATGCTCCTTCGTTCTGTCGCTGTCCATGCCCGTTCAGACACGGCGCGATTCGATGATGCCCCGGCCGCCGCTTCGGCTATGCCTCCGGTGGCCCCACGATCATATCGAGAAACCCGTTGAGAGCGGCAAAGTACTCGCCGGGATTGTCAGCGAAGAGGGCATGTCCCGCGTTTGCAATCTCGCCGGATCGTACGAGCGGCGACGCCGCCGCAGCAACGCGCGCGTGATCGCGGAGGAAGTCCCGGTCCCCTGTCAAGAAAAGGCCGGGTACGGCGAGCGATGCCAGCCGCTCGGTGAGCGGTTGCAGCCGGCTCAAGGCTTCATACTGCGCGATCAGGGCATCCGGTCCGGCGCGATGGGCGGCGGCACGCCAGATGGCGCGTCGCTCGGGGTGTCGGGGACCGGAGCGGAGCAGATCGAGAAAGGCATCAACGCCTTCGCCCGCCAACGCGCTCTGGTAGCGACGGAAGCCGCCCTCCCGATCCGGCGTGCTACCCAGCAGTGGTGACGCCGCCGCGATCACCGCCACCACCCGGTCAGGATGAACGAGGGCGAACTCGACACTCGTCCGGCCACCACGCGAATGACCACCGATGATCACGCGATCCAATCCCAGGTTGTCCAGAAGACCGAGCAGATCGGCGACGTGTTCCGCCGGGGCGTACGCTTCAGCCGTGCGCGGAGCGGCGGATTCGCCTTGTCCGCGCGGATCGACGCAGATCAACCGGACCCGCTGTGCCAGCGATCGGTGCGCGTACAGCATCAGGGCGGCGCAGTCGTTGCCTCCAGGGAGCCAGAGCATCGGCGGCCCCACGCCTTCTTCGAGATAATGGAGGCGGATACGTCCCGGGATCTCAATCAACGGCATCGGTTGCTCCGATTAACGTGACATCGTGCTGGCGTTACGGTGCGCTCTGCTCCTTCTGCGACGGTGACGAACCTTTCGGCTCAGCCAGCGCCGGCGGCCGGGACGTGGCGGGCAGGATCACATCAAGCGCGCGCGGCGCGACCGAGAATCGCATCGGCGTCGCACCGATGATGTCTCCATCCGCCTGCACGGGAACGGGTGGGTCGGTGCGGATGTACGCCTCGCGAACGTGTTTGTATTGGGCGCCGCCCCAACCGACGTGTCGATGCATCGCCGTGCGCATGAGGTCAACCAGGAACCGGCCGGCGCCGCCGGCGCGATAGGCGACCAGGTCCAGCAGACCGTCCGTGGCGCTTGCCGCGTTACTGATCGAGATCAAGCCGCCGTAGGAGCGGGTATTGCCGAGCAAGGCGAGGAACAGCGGCATCTGCCAGGTCTCACCGCCGGCGGTGATCTCCGCCTGGACGCCCTGGTAGCGCAGCGCCTCGCGGAAGCCGCGGCTGATATAGGCGCCGCGGCCCAACGCCGCCTTCGCGCCGGACTCAACCACCGCGACGACCGAACTATCGATGCCGAGGCTGGCCATGAGCAGGAAGTACCGCTCGTCGGCCAGTCCGAGATCAACGCGCACCCGCCGCCCACGTTCCAGCGTCGCCGCCACGGAGCCGGGATGCCACGGCGTCCCCATTTCCCGCGTCCATACATTGCCGGTGCCGCCGGGAATCACCGCGAGGGCCGTGTTTGAACCGGCGAGGCCGTTGATGATCTCGTTCACCGTGCCGTCGCCGCCGGCGGCGATGACGACGTCAAAGCCCTGATCGGCAGCCTCCCGCGCGAGTTCCGTGGTATGGGCCGAACTGTTGCTGACAAAGCTATCCGCCTCCCAGCCGTGCAGCCGCAGCCAGGCCGGCGCCGTGGCGAGCCGGTCACGCGACGGCAGGGTGCGGGCGGCGGGGTTGGCGATCAGACGGGCGCGTTTGGTCATGCGGTTACCTAACCCCCCGACCCCCTTCCCTCGCAGGGAAGGGGGAGTCCTCGTCGAGCGAGGCTGCCAATATCACGTTTGTCTGCGACATGCCTATCTCACCTCAACCATCGCTGGAGAGGACTCCCCCTTCCCTCGCAGGGAAGGGGGCCGGGGGGTTGGTTCCGCTCAATCGTACAAATCTCAACCTTCCCGCTCAATCCGGTGCACGTTCGGTGTAGAATCAGCGGACGCCGGATCATGCAATCACACATCGAACTGGGAGGGACACGATGGTGGTGACGAGTGAGCGGGTGTGTGAATGGGACGCGTTGCCCAACCCGCAGTTTAACTTCTGGACGATCGGCAATGTCTCGGAGGTGGTTCCAGGCATCGTCCGGCCGTTCACGGCGACGTTCTACCATCAGGTCGAACATCGGTCGACCAAGGCCGTCGCCGAGGGGATCGACGCGCTCGACCTGGTGCCGTCCTATCCGCCGCCGACGGCCAACTTCCTCAACGTCTTCGCCGGCCGCTACGCGCTCAATCTCGCCTGGGCCAACGCGGTGATCGCGACCTGGCAGGTGGCGGGGCCATCCGGTCTGATGGATCAGTTCATCACGTCGACGGACGGCACGGATATCAAGGCGGAGGCGATCGCGGATACGGCGCGGGCGCAGCGGACCTTGCGCAAGGTCCGGCGGGTTTGGGGACAATTGGAACGCTCCGTCGCCCGTGACCGAGAGCGGGTCAAGCGTTTGCGTGCAACGGAACGCGCCCGCGACTTCTCTCGCATGAGCGAGCGCGGTCTCTGGCGTCAGATTCTCGCCCTTCGCCAGCAGCAGGTGGTGCCTTTCACGCGACACCTCTACGTCTCCGGCGCCGCCGGCGACCACACGGACCGACTGAACAAGCTGCTGGACGAGGCGATCCCCGGTCATGATCCGGGTCTCGTCATCGCGCTGACCAGCGCCCTCCGCAACGTCGAGAGCGCGCGGCCCGCCAAAGGTGCATGGGACGTCGCCAAGCTGGTCGCACGCCGCGGCCCCCTGGCCGATGACGTGCGGCGGATGACGCCCAATGCGATCGCCGCGGCGCTCAAGGAACCGAAGGACGCCGGCTGGCGGGCCTTCGCCCGCGCGTTCGATGAGTTCATCGCCGAGTTCGGCTTTCGGGGCCAGCGCGAGGTGGACCCCTCCGCCGCCGACTGGGAGGAGGAACCTGCTTTCGCCCTGAGTACGATCAAGGCGTATCTCGACGCCCCGAAGCAGCGGGACCCGCACCGCCTCGAGGAACAGTCGGCCCGCGCTCGCGAGGCGATCGAAGCGCAGGTGGCGCCGCTGATCCCGCGTCATCGCCGCACCGAGTACCGCGAGTTGCTCGCCGGCGCGCAGAAGTTCACGCGGATGCGGGAGTCGACGAAAGCCAACTGGGTGCGCACCGTACGCACGCTCCGACCACCGCTGCGCGAGCTAGGCCGACGCCTCGTGGCACGCGGCCTGCTGGCTGACACGGATGACATCTTCTGGTTGACCGTCGACGAGGTGGAACAGGCGGTCCGTGGCGATCTGATCGCCGACACCGCCCGCGCTGCAGTCGCCCGCCGCCGGGATGAGGCCGCCGTACTCGAACAGACGGAACTACCGGAGGTCTTCACCGTCCCGATCCGGCCGGCGGCGAAGGTGTTGATCGAGCGGAGCAGCGCCACCCTGCAGGGCATGCCGGTCAGCGCGGGTACGGCGTCGGGTCCGGCGCGCGTTGTGCTGAGCGCCGAGGCCGCTCAGGAGGCCGAACTGCAGCCAGGGGAAGTCCTCGTCGCACCCTACACGGATGCCCCCTGGACGCCGCTGTTTGTGCCCGCGGCGGGCGTGGTCGTGGAAACGGGCGGCGTTCTCTCCCACGCGGCGACGGTGGCGCGGGAGTTCGGCATTCCGGCCGTGGTGGCGGTCAAGGGCGCCACTACGCTGATCAAGACCGGCCAGCAGGTGACCGTCGATGGGACGACGGGGGTGGTGACGATACCTAACCCCCCGGCCCCCTTCCCTCGCAGGGAAGGGGGTGCCTAACGCAACCGAGGGGTGCCAGTAGCTCGTTTGGCGATACCAACGACACACGATCAACTCTCGCCGGAGAGGACTCCCCCTTCCCTGCGAGGGAAGGGGGTGCTGTGAGCGCAGCGAACCGGGTTAGGTATCGTCACTCAGCGCTTCGCATAGTTGCTCGCACCGAAGAAGTCCACCACGACGACCGGTTCGTTGCCCACGACCCAGGCGTCGTGACCAGAGGGCAGGGCGGTGACTTCGCCGGGTTGCGCGTCGAACTCGGTGCCGTCCGCCATCACCACATGCAGCGTGCCGGAGACGTGATATTGGAAGTGTGGCGCTTCGCACCAGTCCGTTCCGACAACCGGCTTGACGTGCTGAGACCAGCGCCAGCCTGGCTGCAATGTAAGCTGTCCGACTACACCGTCGCCGATGTTCAGCAGGTCAACCTTGCCCTTCTCGAAGGTCCGAGTCTCGTCTGGTGATGTGAACTGTTTCTGCTCTGCCGATGCCACGTTCGTCCTCCTTCGCTCTGTGTCATGCCTGTACCGGCTTACCTGACGTACAGCAGCCTACGATCGATGGCATGCGCCGCCATCGAGGAAAACTACCAAGTGCCTTGGCGTGGGTCAGATGGGCAGGGATCGGTTGAGATGGTAGTTTTGTACTACTCACGCAAGGTCATGGCGCAGGGCAAAGGCGGCCGCACCGGCGCGGTTGTCCGTGCCGGTCTTGGCGAAGATGTGACTGACGTGGTTGATCACGGTGCGCTCGCTCAGGACGAGCGTCGCGGCAATCTCACGGTTGGTCTTGCCCTGCGCCACGAGCCGCAGAACTTCAACCTCGCGCGCGGAGAGGCCGGCCGGACGGGAGTCGCGGGTTGACTGAAGCCGAGCGGCGCGTTCCAGCGGGCGCTGCATCGTGAGTTCTGCCAGGAGTGCCCGCGCCTCGTTCAGGTCATGGGCGCGGCGCGGTTCGCGTGCCGGCAACATCTCCGCCCGTGTCAGGAGGACGAGCGCCAGCTCCGGACGCAGCCCCTCTCTGCGGGCATGACGCTCTCCTTGCTCAAGGTCGGTCAGCGCCGTCGCCGTATCGCCGCGCAGATGGGCGAGCGACGCCAGGGATCGCCGCGCCAATATCCAGTGGAAGTCGTCCGCGTAAGGGCGGAGAGCCAGTTCGCAGGCCGCGCCGCGCTCACGGTCGCCGAGTGCGGCGTAGCCCAGCGCCAGGAGCACGCGCGCCGAGCGGGCGGGCAGGGCGGAGTCCGGTAGTGCCGCGAGACGGGATTCCTGCGCCGCCAACCGTTCGCGGGCTTCATCCGAGCGGCCCAACTCCAAACAGATGAGCGCCGGCACGCCCGCGTACCAGAGCACGGTGCCCGGATCGATCTGCTCGAAACGCGCGACGGCACCCGTCGTCAGGTCGTAGGCGGCGCTGAGATCTCCGGCAAAATACTCAATGATTCCCGCAATCATGCGTACGAAGGCGATCGGCTCCGGGTTGTCCAGCCGGGCGACGAGTGGCTCCGCTGTTGCCAGCAGGCGCCGCGCGTCGTCCCAATCCCCACGGGAGAGGACTTGCAGTGCCAACCAGGAATGAGCATGGCGCAGCGCGAGGGGATCGCCCGCCTCCTGCGCGAGCGCGAGACGCCGCTCGGCATAGCGTATCGCCTCGCGTAGTTCGCCCGTCCAGTAGAACGAGGGAGAGAGCTGAGCGCAGGCCTCCGCCGCCAGTGCCGGATCGCCGGCGGCGAGCGCCCGCTCGAGCGCGGTCTGAAGCAGCGGCCGCTGCGCCGCTGTACCGGTCCAGCGGCCGCGAATTCCTGCGAGCGCCATCGCCGCCCGTGGCTCAAGATCCGGCCGGCCCAGCCGGATGGTCATCGCCAGGGCGCGCTCGGCCAGCGCGCCGGCCTCGTCGTAGTGCGCCCGCGTCACACCCTCGAGTTCGGCCAGCTCGATCAAGACCTGCGCCACGTCCGCGTCGTCGATCCCGCTTCCGTCGAGCAGGTCGAGCGCGCGACGGAAGCAGCCCGCGGCCGCGTCCGGCAGTTCCCGTCCGCGGGCAGCGCGGCCGAGTCGAAGCCAGATCGCGCCCTCGAGTCGCGCGTCCTTGAGTTGGGCCACGTCGCGCAGTGCGTCGCGCAGGACCGCTTCCGCCTCGATGTACTCTCCGGCGAGCAGCGCGGCATCGCCGTGGAGCAGCCGCGCGCCGACCACGTCCGCGATTGAGCCGGCGCCGGCGGCGAGGTTCTGCTGCAAATCCCGCGCCTGGCGGGCGTGGTGCAGCGCCTCGCGTGGCGCGTGGCCGTCGCGCGCGGCAACGGCGGCGGCGATCGAGGCGCGGACGGCCTCCTCCGGCACGCCGGCGAGCCGCCAGTGAAGCGCCAGCGCGCCGAGCCGTTCGAGCCCGGTTCCGCCCTGATGTTCCATCGCCCGCGCCGCCGCCGCGTGCAGCCGCTGCCGTTCGCTGCCGCCCTCCGCATAGACCGTTTCGCGCACGGCGTCATGGCTGAACCGCCAACCATCGGCTGTCTCTTCCAGCAGTCCCGCCGCGCGCGCCGGGGCGATGACGGTCTCGATCTGTTCGATCTCCGGAGCGAGCACGTTGGCGAGCATCGTACGGTCGAAGGCCCGACCGAGCACGGCTCCGCCGAGCAGCGCCGTACGCGTCGCGGCGGGCAGTCGTTCCAGCCGTCCGCCGATGGCGAGCCGCAGTGTCAACGGGACCACGGGCCGGGCGCCCAGCGCTGCCGGTTCGATGTCCCAGGCATCGCCGCGCACAACGGCGCCGCGCTCGGCCAGATCGCGCAGGATTTCCTCCGCAAGGAAGGGATTGCCCTCGCTGCGGCCGGCAATGATCGAACCGAGAGCCGGCGTCACCGGACCGCCGAGAATACCGGCCGCCAGCGCTCGCACATCCGCCACGCCCAGTCGATGAACCGGCAGATGTCGCACAAGGCGCAAGCGGTTGAGTTCCGCGATCGCGCGCCCCGCCGGGCCGCCCGCATCCTGCAATGCCTCGTCGCGCACTGCTCCAATCACCAGCATCGGCGCCTGCTCCAGCGATCGGACGACGTAGGTCAGCGCGTCCCAGGTTGGAGCCTCCACCCATTGAAGGTCGTCGAACTGGAGCAACAATGGCCGCGCCGTCGCCAGCCGCGCGCAGGCTTCTACCAGGGCATCAAACAGCCGCAGCCGGTCCCCTTCCGGTGTCAGGGGTGGCGGAGCAGGAAGCTCGGCAGTGACGATGCCGGCGCGCGCAAGCACCGGCAGCAGGTCGGCGACCGATGCCTCGGCGGTTAGCACGCGATCGAGGGCGCGGGTGAGAGGAAAGTGGGATGGCACACCGCCGGATTCCACCGCATATCCGTGGAGGACGCGGAACCCACGTCCGGCTGCCGATTCGGCGGCGGCGGCCAGCAACCGGGTCTTGCCGACGCCCGGTTCTCCACTCAACAGAAGAACGGACGCCCGGCCCGCGAGCGCCGCGTCCAGAGAGGCCGCAGAAATGGCGCACTCTCGATCGCGGCCGACGAGCGGCGCCCGGGAACCTGGCACAGTCAGAGCAGGATGGAGCGTGATGGGCCCGCCTCCTTCATTGACGGCCTGGAGCCTGATATACCTCCGGTCAAATATACAATCACGGCGGGCGAGGTGGTGTCACGCCGGCCGAGAGCCGGCATCTCGACAGAACGCCGCTTGATCATCGCCGGTGCTCAATTGCAGGTCACGGATGACCATCCGCCGTTGGTTGGGTCCGCTGATACCCAACCCCAGCCGGATCGCCTCTCGAATCTGGCGGTAGGTCCACGGGTCGTCGGTCAGTGAGCAGTCTGGGTAGCGGCGCAGCACGTCGATCGCGGCCGTGTCTGTCGCGATTCGATCGCCGGATGCAAGGATCACGTTTGGGCGGCGGACGATGCCGTAGCAGGGGCCACCACGGACGAA
>JBFXAN010000186.1:0-12597 GCA_050184225.1 Dehalococcoidia bacterium
AGCCGGCTTCTATGTCCCACCCGCTCCCGCCGGACGCCCTGCCGCCCAATCAAACGATGTCTTCGTCGACGAACGCGGCCTCATCTACCTCACCGACCGCTGGGGCGGCGGTCTCGACATCCTCGAATTCGAAGGGAGCCGCTAGTGTAGCGTCGCGCTCAGGCGAACAGCTCGCCGAGCAACGCGGGGTCGATCGCGATGGGGGCGGGGCGCTCGGTGGGTGGCTGCGTGCCCATCAGCTCGCGCACCAGGAAGTCCCAGCAGCGCTTGCGGACGTAGGCCAGGCAGTCGATGTATGTGTGCTCGGCCCCGGGCACGATCAGCAGCTCGAAGTCCTTGTCGGCGGCGATGAGCCGGTCGGCCAGCCGCAGCGTGTGGTCCGGATGGACCTGGTCGTCCATTTCGCCGTGGATGAGCAGCAGCGTGCCCGCCAATCGGTCCGCGATGTCCACGTTGGAGGCCCGGGTCCAGGCCCCGGGGTTGTCCGCGCCGTCGTAGGCCTCCACGAAGCCCAGGTTGAAATAGCGGGCGTCGTGCGAGCCGGAGAGGGCGACGCCGGCCTTGTACACCTCGGGGAAGTCCAGCATCGCCCGCACGGTGGCGAACCCGCCGCCGGAATGGCCGAACGCGCCCACCCGGTCCAGGTCCATCCACGGCCGGGACCGGGCCAGCTGCTGCAGAGCCGCGACATGGTCGGCCAGGCAGCCCGCGTCGGCCAGGTGGCCGTAGGAAGCGTCGTGGAAGGACTTGCTTTGCCCTGGGGTGCCTCGCCCGTCCATCGCCACCACGACGAACCCGAGCGCTGCGATCGGTTCCGCGTCGAGGCCCATCCCGCCGGGGTCGAAGCACGGCTCGACCCGGGTGACGTTCGGGCCGGGGTAGACGCTGTCTACCACCGGGTAGCGCTGGGCGGGGTCGAACCCCCGCGGCCGGTACAGTACCCCGTAGATGTCCGTCACCCCGTCGGCCGCCTTGACCCGGAACCGCTCCGGTGGTGTCCAGCCGGTGGCGGTGAGCTTGGTGATGTCGGCGCGCTCCAACTCGACCAGCACCCGCCCGGCCCAGTCACGTACGCGGGACACCGGCGGGGTGTCGACCGTGGAGGCGGAGTCGATGAAGTACGACTCGTTGTCCGGCATGGTGACGATGTGGTCCAGCTCGTCGTCGGTGACCTTGGCGAAGCCGGAGCCGTCCAGACTGACCCGGCACACCGTGCGTCGGTACGGATCCTCCTCGACCAGCCCGGAGGCGGTGAAGTACACCACCCGCTCCGCCTCGTCGACGTGCAGGATCTGCCGCACCGCCCACTGCCCGGACGTCACCTGTCCAAGCAGCGCGCTGGTGCGCAGATCGTACCGGTACAGGTGGCCCCAGCCGTCCCGCTGCGAGTACCACAGCACCTCCTCGGCCAGCACCCGCACGATCGGCGGCTCGTTCATCCACTGGTTGGGCTCCACACGGGTGGCCCCGGTCTCGCTGAGCACAGTCGTGACCTCGCCCGTGGCCGGTTCCAGCCGGTGCAGGGTGAGTGTGTGCAGGTCGCGGGGCCGGCTGAGGTAGTACACGGCCGAGCCGTCCGCAGCCCACCACGCCCACTTGCTCATGATCGGCGACGACTGCGGCATCAGCAGCGGCTCGGCCTGCGCGCGGACCACCGTGCCCTCGGCGACGTCCAGTACGACCAGCTCGGCCCGCGGCATGGTCTCGTCCCCGGCATAGGCATACCGCTGGGTGTGCAGCAGGGGCGCGCCGCCGTCGGCGGGCCTGGCCTCCACGAGGTGGGTCTGCCGGACGCCGCGCTCATCCGTCCGATGCGCCAGCACCTTCGTCGAGTCGGGCGACCAGGCCACCGCCGGCGGCAGGTGCGGCAGGCCGAACTTACGCAGCAGGGTGCCGTTGCTCGTGGAGTCCGGGCCGGAGCCGTACCGGTAGTCGGGCTCGCCGTCGGTGGTCAGCGCCCACTCGCGGCCATCGGCCGGCGATCGCGCCCACAGGTCGTGCCCCCGCTGAGACACCGCGACCTTCTTGTTGGGTGACGGCACCTCCAGCGGATTGCCCGGCGGCGTGAACTCGGCCCGCTCGCAGGCGTAGCTGTCAAGGCGGCAGCGCCAATGCTCGCCGAACGCGTCGAACGCCACGGCGTTCCCGGCCGGCTCGATCGCCATGAACGGCAAGGCCCCAGGGTCGACCGGTTGCCTCGAGGCGGCGGCGAGCGCGGCGGCGAGCCGGGCGTGGTCGAAGGCCGGCTCGCGGGTGCCGGCCGCCGGGTCGACCATCACGAACCGCCTGCCGGCGCCATCGCTCACCGAGTACCAGAAACGTGCGCCTCCCTCGATCCACTGCGGCCTGACCTTGTCGCCGATGACGAGCTCGCCGGGGCGGGCTGGTCGGCGGAGGAGTTGCTCCGCGGCCTGGTAGTCCTCAGTGGTGCTCATTCGTTTTGTCCTTCCTCGATGTTGGCCTTGGGCATGGACACAACACGAGAACCAGCCCATTTGCAATCCTACGTCGCCCGGCGGTCGAGCCGAATCACCGGAATCGTCCGTCGGAGCCTGCGCTCGTACTCCGCGAAGATCGGGAACCGTGCCGCCTGCCGCGCAAAGATCGCGCCCCGCTCCTCTCCATGTAGCTCGGTTGCGTGCACCGCGATGCTCTCGGTCCCCTTCTCGATGATGATGTCCGGATGCGCGACGATGTTGTAGTACCAGGCCGGATGCCGCTCGCTGCCGTGCGCCGACGCAAAGACGTACAGCGTCTCGCCATCCGGCAGGCACCGCATCGGCACCACGTGCTCCTTGCCGCTCCGCGCGCCGATCGTGTGAATCAGCAGCATCGGCGGCGGATCAGGATACGGCGCCGGCACCTCGCCTCTATTCGCGCGAAACTCAGCAATCACCTCTGCATTCGTATCCGGTACCCGCTTTGAATCGGTCGTCATGAGTGTTCCTTTCTGTGCGACGCCGGCAGTCCGCCACAATTTGGGGTCGGTGGCCCGGCGCATCAACGTCCTAGGTCGAGTGTCTCCCACGATCCTGCCGTCGCACCTGTCCCGCAGTTCAGAACCCCGCTGGCCGTTCGCCCAGGCCGGATCCCCTCGCGGCCCGCTCCTGCGCTATACTCCCGTCGCAACGTGAGAACGAAGGGACAACGCGATGGCAGACCTACCAACCCGCACCCTCGGCCGCACCGGCCTCGAAGTCACCGCCCTCGGCTACGGCGCGATGGAGCTCCGCGGCGCGCCCCGCGGACGCGACATCACCCCCGACCAGGCTCAGACCGTCCTCAACGCCGTCCTCGACCAGGGCATCACCTTCATCGACACCTCGATCGACTACGGCCAGAGCGAGGAACTGATCGGCCGCTTCATCGCCGGCCGTCGCTCCAACTTCATCCTCGCCTCCAAGTGCGGCTGTCTCGTCGGTGCCGCACCCGCCCCGCCCGGCGAACGCAACCCGCATATCTTCACCCGCGAGAACATCATCGCCGGCGTCAACCAGAGTCTCGCCCGCATGAAGACCGACTACCTCGACGTGCTCCAATTCCACGCCTCCCCCTCGAAGCAGACCCTCGAAGAGCACGACGCCATCCAGACCGTGCTCGACCTCAAGCGCGAGGGCAAGGTCCGCTTCATCGGCATGTCCTCCACTCTCCCCAACATCGAGAACCACATCGACATGGGCGTCTTCGACGCCTTCCAGATCCCCTACTCCGCCCTCCAGCGCGAGCATGAGGACGTCATCACCCGCGCCGCCCGCGCCGGCGCCGGCATCATCATCCGCGGCGGCGTCGCCCGCGGCGGTCCCGCCGACGACAAGCAGCGCGACGACGCCCTCGAGCTCTGGCAGAAGGCCCAGCTCGACGACCTCCTCGACGACATCTCCCGGATGGAGTTCATGCTCCGCTTCACCCTCTCCCACCCCGACCTCCACACAACCATCGTCGGCACGATCAACCCCCAACACCTCCAGGACAACCTCAACGCCGCCCGCAAGGGACCGCTCCCGCCGGACCTCTACGAAGAGGCGAAGCGCCGCCTCGCCGCCGCCGGGGCCGCACCAGCAGGAGCGTCCGCATGACCGCGCAAACCATCGGCATCCTCAGCCCCGGCGACATGGGCGCCGCCATCGGCGCGATGCTTCACGCCGCCGGCCTCGATGTCGTCACCTGCCTCGACGGCCGCAGCGACCTCACCCGCCTCCGCGCCCAGGAAGCCGGCTTCCGCGACCTCCCCACCCTCGACGCCCTCGTCTCCGAAGCAGATCTAATCCTGTCCGTCCTCGTCCCCGCCGAGGCGCTGCCCCTCGCCGAACGCATCGCCGAAAGCCTCACCCGCACCGGCGCCGCCCCCGTCTACGCCGATTGCAACGCCATCGCCCCGCAGACCGTCGCCACAATCGACGGCCTGATCACCGCCACCGGCGCCACCTTCATCGACGCCGGCATCATCGGCGGCCCGCCCAAGCCCGGCAGCAACACCCGCATCTACTGCAGCGGCCCCGACACCGCTCCCCTCGAAGCCCTCCGCGCATCCGGCCTCGACATCCGCACTGTCGGCCCGTCAATCGGCCAGGCATCCGGCCTCAAGATGGTCTACGCCGCCTCCACCAAAGGCACCACCGCCCTCTGGACCGAGCTCCTCATCGCCGCCCGCGCCCTCGGCCTCGACGACGCCCTCATGGCCGAGTTCGCCATCAGCCGCTCCGGCGTCGCCCAGCAGCACATCCAATCGATCCCCTCCATGCCCCGCCGCGCCCGCCGCTGGGTCGGCGAGATGGAAGAGATCGCCGCAACCTTCCAAGCCCTCGGCCTCACCCCCCGCATCCTCCAGGGCGCCGCCGACATCTACCGCCTCATCGGCGACACCCCCCTCGCCACCCAAACCTCCCGCCAACCGGACCCACCCCTCGACACCATCCTCACCACCCTCACTGATCACCTTCGCCGCGAACTCCCCGCCCGCTCCGGTGATTAGTATCAATCGACCACCGATAGTGCCCTCACCCCCGACCCCTCTCCCGCCCGGCGGGAGAGGGGAGCCTAATTCAAGCGTGACCTCCAGCTCGGTGATCGGTACCGAATTGCCGGCTGGCAATACTGGCAATCCCGTGCCGATCAGGCTCCCCTCTCCCAGGATTGGGAGAGGGGTCGGGGGTGAGGGCCGTTTACGCTATCCTTCTCCCAACCCGAACAAGGAGTCCCTCCATGACCACCGCCCCAACCGCCATGACCCGCGACCAAATCGAAGAGTTCCTCGCACAGCCGCAGAACATCATCGTCGCCGCCATCCGCAAGGACGGCCGCCCCCAGGTCACCCCCAACTGGTTCTACTGGGACGGAAACCGCTTCTACATCTCCACCACCAAGAGCCGCCAGAAGTACAAGAACCTCCGCCGCGACCCCCGCGTCCAGCTCGTCCTCGACGAACCCTCCGGCTTCCGCACCCTCCTGATCGACGGCACGACCGAGATCTGGGAAGACCACGAGCGCGGCCTCCCCTTCTTCAAGAAGATCACCGAGAAGCACACCGGCCGCACCCCCGACGACACCACCCTCCGCGAACGCCTCGAACGCGAAGGCCGCGTCCTCCTCGTGATCACCCCGGAAAAACCACCGGAGCAATGGACTCGCTGGATGCGCTGACCGGACCGTCTCCTGGGTGCGTTGCCCGCTGAGGCGGTACGCTGGAGACAACACACCTCAGCACTTCTGGAGCCGTCTCCCATGCGTAGTGATGTCATCAAGAAGGGGTTCGATCGCGCTCCCCACCGTTCGCTGCTCCGAGCCACCGGCGTGATCCGTGAATCCGGTGACTTCGACAGGCCCTTCATCGCCGTCGTCAACTCCTACGTCGACATCATCCCCGGCCACGCCCACCTCCAGGCGGTCGGACGGTTGGTCAAAGACGCCGTCCGTGCCGCCGGCGGCGTGCCCTTCGAGTTCAACACGATCGGTGTCGACGACGGCATCGCCATGGGCCACCTCGGCATGAAATACTCCCTGCCCAGCCGGGAATTGATCGCCGACTGCGTCGAGACGGTGGTCGCCGCCCACCAGTTCGACGGCATGATCTGCATCCCCAACTGCGACAAGATCGTCCCCGGCATGCTGATGGCCGCCATGCGGCTGGATATCCCGACGATCTTCGTCTCCGGCGGCCCGATGCGCGCCGGTCGTCTGCCGGACGGTCGCGCCGTCGACCTGATCTCCGTCTTCGAGGGCGTCGGCGCCGTCAGCACCGGCAAGATGGGCGCCTCCGAATTGCAAACCCTCGAAGAACTCGCCTGTCCGAGCTGCGGCTCCTGCTCCGGTATGTTCACCGCCAACTCGATGAACTGCCTCTCGGAAGCCCTTGGCATGGCCCTGCCGGGCAACGGTACCATCCTCGCGCAGTCACCCGAGCGTGATCATCTCTACCAGCGGGCCGCTGCCCAACTTCTCCGCCTGATCGAGGCCGACCTTACCCCGCGCCGAATCGTTAATGCCGCCTCGATCGACAACGCCTTCGCGCTCGACATGGCGATGGGTGGCTCGACCAACACGGTGTTGCATACGATCGCCATCGCCCGCGAGGCCGGGATCGACTATCCTCTGAGCCGGCTCAATGAACTGGCAGCGCGCGTGCCCTGCATCTGCAAGGTCGCGCCCGCCGACCCCACCGTCCACATCGAGGACGTCGACGCCGCTGGCGGTATCTCCACCATCCTCAAGGAGATCGCCCGTCGCCCCGGCGCCCTCGACCTGGACCGCCCGACCGTCACCCTCGACACGCTGGGCGAGAACATCGCCGCCGCCGCCCCGCCCGACGGGCGCGTGATCCGAGGCGTCGATGCCCCCTTCACCGAGCGCGGCGGCCTCGCCGTCCTCTACGGCAACCTCGCCCCCGACGGCGCCGTCGTCAAGACGGCCGCCGTCGCGCCGCCGATGCAACAATTCACCGGACCCGCCCGCCTCTACGAGTCGCAGGAGGCGGCGGTCGAGGGCATCCTCACCGGCGAGGTCCGGGCCGGTGAAGTCGTCGTCATCCGCAACGAAGGCCCGCGCGGTGGACCGGGGATGCAGGAGATGCTCTCACCCACCGCCGCGATCATCGGCCAGGGTCTGGGCGAGCAGGTCGCCCTGATCACCGATGGCCGCTTCTCCGGTGGCACCCGCGGCGCCTGCATCGGCCACATCTCGCCGGAAGCGGCGGCCGGCGGACCGATCGGCGCGTTGCACGATGGCGACCGGATCACGATCGATATCCCGAACGGCCGGCTCGACGTGGACCTCGACGACGCTACCATCCGCGCCCGGCTGGCCGCCCTCCCGGCATGGCGACCCAGGGTCACTAGCGCCTACCTCCGCCGCTACGCCGCGCTCGTCACCTCCGCCAACACCGGCGCCGTGCTCCGCGACCCCTTCGATGGCGAGGTGTAAAATCGGTCGCCGCCAAAACGCCAAGACAACACAACAAGATGAGGTACGCTCCCCTCCCTCGGCCCTCCCCGACACCTTGGTGAGAGGAGTGCCGATCAACCACGGTTGACTGAGCCTCCCCTCTCCCGCCGGGGCGGGAGAGGGGCCGGGGGTGAGGGCCCTCCCTAACGCCCGACTGGCTTCGCCGGCGCCTGTGCCGGTACCTGGGCAGGCGGCGCCACCGGCCGGCCCACCGGCCCCATCTGACCCACCGCCACCGTTTGCTGCCCAAGCGCACCGGCCAGCTTGTCGCGCTGCCTGCCGATCCATCCCTCGATCTCGGTCGCAACGGTGGCGTCAGTTGATTCCGATGCCCATTCCACCAGCACCGTCATCAGGGCAAGAACATCCGCCTCCCGCCAGGCGAGCACGATACCGGACGTCGCTGGCCCACCCTCCCCTCCGCTGAGCGGAATCGCAAACGCCCCACCGGGAAACCCCGTCGGGGCGAACGGCATTCCCGCCGTGTACTCCACCAGGAACGGGCGGACCAACACCGCCACGGACTCGCGCGGCGTCGCCACCGGATCGCTCAGCAGGGTGATCCCGACCGCCGCCACCGATCGCGACCGTCGGTCCATCACCCGGAAGAACGACGGCGCGCGTTCATCCGGCTCGTCGAGCACGATCGCGAACCCCTCCCCCAGCTCCTGCGGCGTGAGGATCAGCGCTTCCAGCTCCGCCGTCGTCTGGGGAGCGGCGTTGGCGATCGTCACGCTGCTCCAGATACAGAGCAGCGCGACCGTCAGCAGTAGCCGCCCCACGAGCCGGTTCCCAGCATCGTCGTCATCTCCCGCTGCCCTACCACGACTTACCGATGCCGCCGCGCGAGCCGAAGAACCCCGCCGGCCAGTTCCGGCCCGTCATCATCGCCTTGTCGATATCCTCGCCCGTCGCGATCCCCGCCTCGACGATCGCGTTCGCCTCGCGCCGGGCCGCGCCGAAGATCCGGTTGAGCAGGAACCCGTACGTCCCCGGCGCATCCTTCACCATCGATACGACCTTGCCCGCCGCCTCGGCCAGCGCCCGTGTCGTCGCGATCGTCTCCTCCGATGTCTCCGGCGTGTAGATCACCTCGCACATCCGCATCGTCGGCACCGGGTTGGAGAAGTGCATCCCCACGAACAGCGGTTTCCGCGTCGCCGGCACATCCCGCGCGATCTCCTCGATCACAAACCCCGATGTGTTCGACGCGAAGATCGCCTCGGCCTTGACCACGCCGTCGAGCTCCTTGAAGACCTCCTGCTTCAGCTCCAGCTTCTCCGGGATTGCCTCGATCACGATGTCGCACTGAGCGAGGTCGTCGAGCCTGGTCGTCAACTCGATCCGCTGCATCGCCGCCTGCGCAGCGTCGAACTTCAGCTTGCCGATCTCGACCGCCCGCTTGATCCCCCACTTCCCTTCGAACACCGCATCCTCGGTCGCGTGGATCGCCTCGTCGCTGATGTCCCGCACGACGATTGGATATCCGGCCACCGCAAACACCTGCGCGATGCCGCCGCCCATCACCCCGCCGCCGAGCACGCCGATGCTCTTCACATCCTCGAGCTTCACCGTTCGCCCTCCTGTCTGTCGTTCCATCGGATGGTAGCCGCTCCGCCCTCTACACGCGTCATCTGGAATACGGTGATCCCTTGGGTGCAGAAACGACGGTCGCGACATTCGCCGGCTCCGGCTCGGGTGGGGCTCAGTGCACCATCGGGCCATCGATGATTCGTTGCACCAGCGTCAGGCTTTCGTCGATGCTCAGATCCGTGGAGTCCACTCGCACTGACGCGGGCCATCCCTGGCTGGCCGCGTGCTGATCGCGCGTGTGCATCTCGAGGACACGCTTCTCCCGTGCCCGCGACCGCGCCAGCGTCTCCTCCAGCGACGGCAGGACGATCACCGCCCGCCACTGCAACCCGGCCACCAGTGGCCGCCAGTCGCGCTCGAACGCCACCGGATCGAATACGTCGTCGATCGCCACGTCATAGCCGGATTCGAGAAACGACCGCGCCAGCGCCATGCATGCCCGCACGCTCAGCTGGTACTGCTCGCTCTGCAACTCCCCCGGCTGCTGCGGGTCCGCTCGTCCGGCGACGATCAACTCCCGCACGCGGTCCAGCTCGATGTGCACCGCCCGCCCGCGCGTCTCGCACCATGCCCGCGCCAGCGTCGACTTCCCCGCCCCGGCCGGACCCCCAAACAAGGCGAGCAGTCCCGCTGCCGTTTCGGCCATTCAAGCACCTCAGAACGTTCGAAGCAGCCGCCCGCCGTCCCCCGGCCCACCTTCGGCAATTGCTACCTGACGATTGTGTCCAGCTTTCGGCCCCGCGGCGGAAACAGGCGGAGCAATGCGCGAATCTCGGCCACCGTTCGGCCAAGCGCCTCCGCCTCAGCGCCCGCTGCCGAGAGCAGGCGGTCCGCCGCGCCCAACCCCGCGCGCTCAATCAGCCCCTTCTCGTTGAGCGCCCATTCCCCCCGCTCCGCCAGCCGCGCCTGCGCCGCCGCCATCACCGCCACGGCCAGCGCCCCCGCACACGCCGCCGCCTCACCCCGCGTCGCATAGCCGTCCGCGTACAGCAGAAAGAACGCCGCCCGTCCCAACCACCACCCCGGCGCCCGCTCTCGCAGCCGTGCCGGATACGCCGGCCGCGGCAGCTCGCCGGACAGCACCCGGTTCAGTGCCAGCTCCCCCACCAGCACATACGTCGCCATCCCGGCAATGTATCCCGGCACCGGCTCGACCTCGAAGCGCCCGATCTCCGCTTCCCGTATCCAGTGCTCGACCGCATCCAGATCCCGATACAGCAGATCGACCCGCTCGCCCTCAACCTCGACCCACGCCCCCGGCTCGACCACCTCACCGGCGAACCCAAGCGCCCGCACGGCCGCCACATCAATCCGCCCGCGGTAATACAGACCGAAGTCCCAGTCGCTCTCCGGTCGTGCCTCGCCGCGTGCCCGCGACCCGCCGAGGCAGACGGCAACTACACCAGGAATCCGCGCAAGTCGTTCGGTCAGCCCATCAACATCCACCCGAACATGCTCCCGTGGCGGTCCTGGGAGCGCGGGCTTCTAGCCCGCATCGAGGACGCGAATCCCGACATGCGGACTGGAAGCCCGCGCTCTCAGGGGTCGTGATCAGGCCAGCACCGCAAGGTTCCCTACATCCAGTGGTCCAGACACACCGGCACACGCGCCGTCCGGAACAGGTCGTCGGCGACCGCGACCGCCGCCGGGTCAGCGCATTCGATCAGCCCCGCCCGCGCCAGTACGCTCGCCGGCTGAAAGCCGCTCACCATCAGCGCCAGCACCCGCGGCGTAAGCCGAATCTGCGGCTCGGCCGAGACACATCGCACCGCCGCCGCCCCGTCCACCGTCAATTCCCAGACACCGCTGTTCCACGGCGCATACGTGTCCTCGATGCCCAGAACAAGCCGTCCGTTGCGGTCGTAGCCGCGTTCCGCCAGCGCCGCCTGCACATCGACGATCCGCGCCAGCGCCCCGTCATAGGCCCGTACCTTCAGCGCCCGCGGCTCCTCCACCTGATACGTCAGCGGATCGTCCAGCGGTATGCCCCACATCCGCACGGAGCCGACCAGGTCATGCGAGCTCAGATACTGAATCAGCCCCCGGTGCGCCCCCGGCGTCAGCCACACCCACTCCTGCGTCGTGATCTGCTGATCCGGCTCCCCCATCGGCCGATCCGTCATCGTGCCCACGTCGTAGATCGTGTAGCCCAGCACCGCGTCCGCTTCCTCATAGACCGCCACCAGGAACGGCGCCCGCGTCGTGTTCTTTAGGCGTAGCGCGGCGCTCCACTCGAAGTCACCGCGCCGCATCGGCAACATCCGCGCCGACGCATACCGCTCATACACCGGCTCGATCACCGCCCGCGCCTCGTCCCGCCGCACCAGCCGCACCCGTCCCGGCACGGGTACGTCGTCGACAAAGCGCAGATGCCGCGGGTCGAAGTCGTGCATCAGGCCCGTGTAGACCACCGACCAGCCGAACCGCTGGTAGATCGCCGCCATCGACGCTTCGAGGATCGTCACGCACTGGCCCGCCTCCCGCATCAGCCGGTAGGCCCACGTCATCAACTCGCGCAGGTGCCCGCGCCGCCGGTGCGTCGGCAGCGTGAACACATCGGTCACCCCCGCCGCCGCGACCGCCCGGCCGTTCCAGTGCATCGTCACCGGCACCACCACCACCTGCGCCACGCACTCACCGCCGTCGAAGGCGCAGAGTCGCCATTCCGGCCGGATCAGCGTCCGCTCGATCGATCCCTCGATCTCTGACGTCGCCGTGCTCCCACCAAACGCGACCGACTGTGCCCACATCACGCTCGGCATGTCCTCGATCCGTGCGAGTCGATACTCAACCGTCATCGTCCCCTCCCCCTGCATCGCCGGAACATCACACCCGGCCGCAGCGCCGATCATCATATCGCGCCCGTTCCCATTGCTGCCGTAAGCAGCGCACGCGTGGCCATTGCACACGCCGCTGAAGTGCCCGCGACCGTCCGACTTGACCGTTCGAGACGGACGATATTAGGTAGAGCTAACCAACAGCGCTAGGATCCGGCAATCAACCTCTCCCCAGCACTTTGGGGAGGCGAACCTAGATCAACCGAGGTCTGCCGGTTTCTCCCCTCTCTCACGCCAGTGGGGGAGGGGTCGGGGGAGGGGGTCGCCGTCAGATGAAGTTTGGTCTGTTTCTGAACGCGGGTGAATTCCCCGGCATGAGTCATGATGCGATCTACGATCTCTTGGTGTCGCAGGCGGAGCTTGCCGACCAGCTCGGTTATCACGACCTCTGGATCACCGAACATCATTTCATCCCGTTCGGCATCAATTCCTCCGCCCTCGCCGCCGCCGCCTTCCTCCTGGGCCATACCCAATCGGTGCGCGTCGGTACTGCGGTCGTGCTCGCTCCCCAGTATCATCCCGTGCAGCTTGCCGAACAGACGGCGATCCTCGACCAGTTCAGCCGCGGCCGTTTCGACCTGGGTATCGGCCGCGGCGGCTACCTCCGTGACTTCGAGGTCTTCGGCACCCCGCTCGACCGCTATGACCGCGAGGTGGAAGCCACCATCCGGACCTTGCTCGACGCCTGGGACGGTCAGCCGCTGCCCAACGCCGGCGGAACCGCACCACC
>JBFXAN010000187.1:0-12336 GCA_050184225.1 Dehalococcoidia bacterium
GGTGCTCTCGATCATCGCCTGCCAGCGCTCCGGCTCCATCTCCAGGTAGAAGTCGAGGTCACGCAGCTCATCGAAGCTGATCTCGCGGATGTCGCTGATATCAAACACGTCGAAGGTCAGCCGGAACATCCGGTCGCCGACCTTGACCCCGACCAGCGCATCAACTCGTCCGTACTTGCGGTATCGGTCATCTTTCATCGCCAGGTCGGCCACGGCTTGCAGCCATTCGGTCGAGGGAAATACCGGCATATATCGCTCCTCCTCGTCCATCCCCACCCGTGCCGGGTAGCGATCGTGGTGCGGTCAACTCGATGGCGACCCACTACTCGGATCGATGTTCCAATCCTTGATCGGCTCACCCGGATCGCGGGCGGCATCGAACGATGTCATCTTGCGGAGATGGCGCATCGGCTCCGCCTCCGGCGTGTTCGCGATCGCCTGATCGACCTTCTTGTAGTAAGTGGGGTCGAGTTGTTCGAGCTTGTCCAATTCGGACCGATAGATGGCGAAGGGTGTGAACACCCGCTGCACCTGCGTCGACCCGCATGACTCACAGGCGATCTCGCGCTCGACGTTCAAGCGCCGGAGAAAGACCTCCGTGCGCACGTCGCATCGGTCGCATTGATACACGTAAATCGGCATGGTACGGGTGACTCGCCTATCCTTCCAAGATGGCGGCGAAGTTGGGCGACAGGTTACTTCGCCGGTCGACGCCGACCCAGAGCAGGTGTTTGAGATAGTCCTGCACATAGTCACGGCGCAACCGCGCCACCACCGCCATCCCCTCATCCATGCCGCGCACGCCGCCGCCGAAGACGCAGGCAAGCGCCTCCCAGAGCACCGGGTCCTTCTCGTCGCGACCCGCGACTAACTCCGCCTGTGCCAGACCCAGGTTGAAGTTCGCGGCCGTGCCCGGCACCTTGTTCACCGCGTACTTCAGGTGCTGCATCGCGTAGGCGATGTGGCGCGACTTATCCTGCAGCGCCCGGCGCCCGATCAGCAACTCGACCCGTGTCGGTGCGTAGGCCGCGAGGTAGCGATAAATCATCCGCGTGAACAGACCGCGCAGCAGGTGCAGCAGCATCGAGGTTTCCGTCCAACCGGCACGGCTCTCCAGCAACATGCGGTTGACCGCGCCGGGACTTTCCAAGCCCAACCCACCGCCGTTGACCAGCGCCCGCTTGCGGAACACCTCGAACGCCCGGCCCGAGTCGAAGTTCTCGGTCGCCAGGAACAGCTTTACCTCGTGATAGCCGTAGGACATCAGCTGCAGCCAGCTCGAGATCACCTCGATCTCGATCGATGCCTGCTGGCTGAGCTCGGTCGCCACCTGGGCGATCGCGATCTCGACGTCGTCCGGCAGGTGACGGCACTCATCCCAGGGGATACTGTCCGCCGACGACCAGCGTCGTGAGATCGCCTCTTCATAGAGTTGGGCCGCGTTGTCGGCCCAGAAGTCCGATTTGTTCCGCAGATAGTACCCACCGATCGGCGCGCCGCGTGCGCCCGGCGGCGTGAACGCACCCCGCGGCATCCGCGACCGATCCTCCCAGTAATCCGGGATCTCGCCGTAGGCGCCGATGTTGAGCGACTCCAGCGTCAGCCCGCCCTGGGGATGCACCCGCGCGCGGGTACCCCACTGGATCGTCATCGTCTTCCAGCTCATGTCGGGTGGTGGTGGGGCCGGCGGCGCGTCGGCAGACGTGTCGGTACGCTCCTGGACCATTGACTCTCTCCGCTCAGTCGTTTGGAGGTGGGTGGGAAGGCCAGCCAATAGTGTCAGTCGTGAAGCCCCCTCCAACCCCACGACTGACACCATTGGCACGTGTCGCTTGGGCGACGCGGTTGCCGCGGGCGCAGGTCAAACCTGGCCCAGTCCTAGTGAACCTTGAGGTACGCCTCAAGCATCGAGTTGGCGCGGCCGTTCTCGAAGCGCTCGCCGAAGCCCGCCACCCGCACGCGCTGCACGTATTCCTTCACCTGCCGCTGGCGCACCGCCAGCAGCGTCTTGTAGCCTTCGTCGATCTTGTCCTCACCGCCGCCGAGCAACACCGCCAGCGCCGCGTTGCTGGATAGCCCGCGCGATGCCGGATTCTGGCCGGAGGCGCCGGTGACAAGCGCGTTCTCCGCTTCATCCAGATACGCCTGGATCTCCTCGCGCCGGTCGGTTTCGATATTACCGAGGTACTGGAGGTGCATCACACCGAAGGCGACGTGACGGGATTCGTCCTGGGCGCAGAGGCGATAGATGTGCTTCTCCGCGTCGTTGTAGGCCATCAACTCGCCCATGCGGAACAGCGTCAGCACCGAGCCCTCGCCGCTGATGTGCAGCCGCGCCGACATCTCCGTGAAGTCGCGGGCGGAATCGATGTTGCCGCCGACGACGCCCTGGATGTTGCCGACGCGCCGCATCAGGCCGCCGCCGTTGACCAGTGCCCGCTTGCGGAAGACATCGAGATGCCGCGCCTCGTCCATCACCTGAGAGATCAGGTACATGCGCGGCTCGTAGTAGTCCGGTGTCACCGAGGCGATCCACTTGCCCGGCACGTCGCCGGCGACAAACTCCACCTCAGTCAAGAATGTGGCCAGCTGGCACTCGGCCCGCTCGATGTCGTCGGCCAGCGGCTTGATCGACTCCCACGGGATATCCGTGGCGGAGGACCACTGCCGCGCGACCGCCTCCTCGTAGAGCTCGGAGCCGTTGCGCAGCCAGATGTCGGCCTTGGTCCGCACCGAGTAGTTGCCGACGCGCGGCACCCCCGACCGCGGGACCGAGCCGCGGGTGCGGCCGGTGAGGTTCTTGCTCTCGTCCGGCACCTCGGCGGCGACGCCCTTGTCGAGCTCGTGGAGCAGCAGCCCGCCCTTCTTCTCGTTCGTCTCCGCCGGCTGACCCCAGACATCGCGGCGCTCCAGCCAACGAAGGTCGTAGCCCTTCTCCTGTCCGTACTCCTTGTAGGCGGCAAACGGATCCTGTGCAGCTACCATCCGCGTATTCCCCCCGGCAGGCGAATGTTGGTGCGGTGATCGACCCGATGCCGATCACCCTCCTTAGCAGGTGCTCAGTAGTCTGCCACCCTGGGATTGATACTTCAAGGCGATCCGAACGCCCGTTAGGTCATTGATATGATTTCGTTACGCATCAGCCCCGCGAGAGCAGGCCCTCGTAGTAGTACTCCATCACCTGCGCGATCGCCGCCTCTCGCCGGACGAAGCCCGGCTTGCGGGCCTCGGAACGAATAAACGCCTGCAGGATGCCGGTGATCGCCATCGCGCAGGTCGACACGTCAAGCGGCCGGAAGGCCCCTTGTGCCACCCCGGCGGCGAGCATGTTTTCGAGCGGCTCAGTCACCGCCCGATAGTGGATCCGTCGAATCTTCTCTGCCACCTCATAGGGGACGCCCTGCAGTTCGATCAGCGTCACCGTCAATCCCGGCTCGTAATCGAGGAAGTAGGCCAGATAGGTCGTGACGAAGTTGTCCAGCCGTTCGCGGACATCGGCGACCTCGGCCGTCGCATTCGTCAGGCCAACGCTCAGCTTCTCCAACTGGTCGCGCACGGCGGCGAGGTAGAGGTCCGCCTTTGTCTTGAAGTGATAGAAGAGCAGCGGGTCGGTCACACCGGCCAGCTCGGCGATGTCGCGGGTCGACGCCCCGTGATAGCCGCCCTTTGCAAAGGCCTCGATCGCCGCCTGGAGGATGCGATCCCGCCGGCTGGCGACGGCGACGGCGCCGTTCTTCGTCACTGTGCTACGTCCCATTCCTTCACCGTCCATTTGAGGAACCGTAGTCACGGTACCACCACGTGTCAACGTTTTCACGCGCGCAATGCGACAGCGGGAGGCCGCGCGTATCATCCCAGCATGGCAACCTCGGCAACCCCGGTATCGACAGCAGCACGAGAGCCACTCTGGACACGCAACTACGTACTCACGTTGCTCTCGATGCACGCCTACTTCCTCGCCTGGGCGATGATGTTCAGCACACTCCCCCTCTATCTGGAGGACGCGAAGAAGTGGCAGATCGGCTGGGTGGTCGGCGGCGCCTTCGGCCTCGCCTCGATCAGCGTGCGCATCTTCACCGGCCGGGTCGCCGATCGCTCCGGCCGCCGGCCGAGCATGGTCCTCGGCGCCGCGGTCACCGCCGTCGCTACCGCCGCCCTCATCCTCACAGATAGCCCGCTGCTGCTCACGCCGATCAGAGTGATCTACGCGGTCGCCGCCTGCTTCTATACAACGTCCGCCATGGCGATGCTTGCCGACGTGCTGCCCCTCAGCCGGCGTGGTGAAGGGATGGGCTGGTACGGCGTGTTCTATACTGCGTCCAACGTCTACGGTCCCTGGCTGGGCCTCGCCGTGGCCGACGCCTTCGGCGTGCCGGTTTCCTTCCTCAGCGTCGCCGCCGTCCTGCTCGTTTGCGCCGCCGTCTCGGCGCTGATCGTCGAGAACCGCCGGCCCTATGCACCACCGCCGGACACCCCGCTGCTCAACCGCTCCGCCCTCCTGCCCACCGGCGCTTTCATGCCGCTTGCGATCGCCTTCAGCACCCTGCCCGCGTTCCTCGTGCTCTACGCCCGCCAGCGCGACCTCGGCAACGCCGGCCTGTTTTTCTTCCTCAACGGCCTGGCGCTGGTCGCGGGCCGCTGGTTCGCGGGCGCCTTCGCCGACCGCTTCGGCCGGACGGCGGTGATCCTGCCCGGGTTCGTCCTCAGCGCCGCCGGCATGGCGATGCTTGCCCTCGCCCCCGGCCCTGCTATGCTCTATGCCGCCGCCGTCATCTTCGGCTTTGGCTTCGCCTTTGGCCACACCGGTCTCACGATCCTCACGGTCGACCGCGCCGCACCCGCCGAACGCGGCGCCGCCATGGCAACCTTCGTCCTCGCCTGGGACATCGGCACGATCGGCGCCTTCCTGCTCAGCTTCCTCGCCGACGCCCTCAACCTCCGCGCCCTCTTCCTCGCAGCCAGCATCCTACCCTTGGTGGCGATGATCGGGTTCTTGAAACACAAAGGGACAAAGGAAGCAAAGGGCGCAAAGACGTGGAGAGAATAGGGCCAAGCACGAGGGCGAACGAGTTAAGTCATCGGGTGATCGGGGCGGCGATAGCTGTTCATCGAGCGATGGGGCCAGGTTTTTTGGAGTCCGTCTATGAGCAGGCACTCTGTCTAGAGTTGCACGACCGGGGCATCCCTTTCGAGCAACAGGCGCTGGTCACGGTTTCATACAAGGGACGGCCCGTAGGACAGGCACGGCTGGTACTGGTAGACAAGGAATTGATCGTGGAACTCAAGGCAACTGACGCACTACTTCCCATACATCACTCTCAGGTTGTGTCCTACCTGCGCGCTACCGGACTTCAACTTGGCCTTCTCATCAACTTCAACGTATTGATCCTCAAATCCGGCATCAAGAGAATCGTGGCTTAAACAGAACCTTTGAGTCCTTTGCCTCCTTTGTCCCTTTGTGTTTCAAAAGCCGCCAGTTTTCCCCCAACGCTCATGATTCTGGCGCCGGAGTTCCTCGATTCGGCCGGCGTAGTCGGGTTCCTCGATCGAGGGAGTCGTCATGATCACGGCGTCTTCGTTGTTGTCGGTGTAGTAGCGTTTGCGGATGCCCAGGCGCTGGAATCCATACTTTTCGTACAGCGCCTGCGCCGCCGTGTTCGAAACGCGGCATTCCAGGGTCAGCGCCGGCACACCCTTCTCGCGGGAGAGGTCGAAGGCCGCCAGCAGCAGCAACTCGCCCACGCCCTTCCGCCGCTCCGAGGCGCGCACCGCTACGGTGACGATGTGCGTCTCGTCCACCATGAACCAGATGCCGATGAACCCGACGACGTACTCGTCAGGCGGAGCCGGCGACCGGCCGAAGCGGGTCCGCAGTGCCGACAGCAGCCGTCGCGGGCCACGTGGCGGTGCTGCCGGTGCACCCTGGTGAACGACGACGAGGTATCGCGCCAGATTGTTGTTCTGGAGTTCGCGCTTGTAGGCGCTGGACGGCCACGCGGACGGAAAGGACTCGGCCTCGATCGCCGCGATCTGCGGCAGGTCCGCCACGGTCATCGGTCGTAGGACGTATGGCGAGAGCGTTGTCGACATCACCTAGATGGTACGTTCGTGCCGCCCGAGGCGTCATTCCCCCATGTTGCTCGACGCGGCGTCCACACGGATACGTCGCTGAGCGTCACACGCCCGTCACCTCGCTGTCGTACGATTGATACGCGAACGGCTTCATCGATCAGCACACCAAGCCCACTGGACGAGTGGTAGTCGGAACGAGTAGGCGTGGCCGAACAATGATGGCACACCGATTGATTGGACGTGACCACGAGTTGGGCGTCCTCCATGAGATGGTCGACCAGATCACAGCGCGTGGTGATGCGCTCGTGGTGCGCGGTGAGGCCGGCATCGGGAAGTCTGCTCTCCTCACCGCGGCAGGCCGGCGCGCGCGTGACCAGGGTATGCTCGTCCTGACGACCGCTGGTGTGCAATCAGAGACGCATCTGCCCTTCGCCGGGTTGCACCAGTTGCTTCGTCCCATCCTCGGCGGCATCGATGATCTGCCGCCACCGCAGCGCACCGCGATTGAAGCCGCGTTCGGCGTGACTGATGCCGCCGTGCCCGATCTCTTTCTCATCGCACTTGCTACGCTGAACTTGCTTGGTGAGGCAGCCGCACGGGTGCCGCTTCTTATTGTCGCCGACGATGCGCATTGGCTCGATCGCTCAACCGCTGCCGTACTAACCTTCATCGCCCGGCGACTGGAGTCAGAGCCGATCGTTCTGCTCGTCGCCGTGCGCGACGGCTTCGAGAGCGCCTTCGACGACGTTGAATTGTCAGTGCAACGCATCGGGGGACTCGACAGCGACGCGGCGGCGGCGCTGTTGGATGCGCATGCACCGGACCTTGCGCCACCGGTCCGCGCGCGGCTGCTCGATGACGCGGCGGGCAACCCTCTGGCGCTCGTTGAGTTGCCCGCCGCCCTGCAATCTGAGGGCTTGATCGATGCTGTGCTCCTGCCGGCATGGCTGCCGATCACAACACGCCTCGAACGGGCCTTCGCGAAACGAGTCTTAACGCTTCCCACTATAACCCGCACGCTGTTGCTCGTGGCCGCCGTCGACGATGGCGGCATCCTCGACGATGTACTGGCCGCGACCGCCGAGATTCTTGGTGATGCGATCCCGAAGTCCGAGATCCTGGAGCCGGCGCTCGTCACCGGACTGCTTGAAATTGACGCGTCCGAACTGCGATTCTGTCATCCGCTCATGCGCTCAGCCATCTACCAGATGGCAAGCGTCTCACAGCGACGTGTCGCGCACGCTGCCCTTGCCGCCGCGCTCGGCGGTCAGCCGGAGCGCAGCATCTGGCATCGTGCGGCGGCGACGTTCGGAACCAATGAAGACATAGCTGCCGACCTGGAAGCGGCTGCCGCCCAGGCACAACGACGCGGCGCGGTGGTTGTTGCAGCCGCGGCACTGGAGCGCGCCGCAACGCTGAGCGCCGCGCCGGACCGGCGTGCCGCGCGGCTGCTGATGGCTGGCGAACTGTCCGTGCAGCTTGGGAATCCCGGCGCGGTACAGCGATTGCAGCGTGAGGCGGAGTCGCTGGAACTGGCCCCGACCGAGCAGTGGCGGCTCGCATCCCTCCAGGAGATGATCGCCATCAGCGATATGGGGGATGCCGGTAGGATCCGATATCTCGTTGAGCTGGCCCGACAGGCACAGGTCGCCGGACAGATCGATGTCGCCCTGAACCTTCTCTGGTTTGCGGGTTCCCGCTGCTTCTGGGCTGATCCGGGCGGGGAAACCAAGGCGCTTGTGCTCTCGGCAGCAGAGGGAATCGGCGTTCCCACGCATGACCCTCGGCTCGTGGCAACCCTTGCATTTACAGCACCGATCGAGCGGGGAGCCGTCGTCATCGAACGCCTGTCGCGACACTGGCCGAGTGGCGACATGGAGGCGGGCGCGGTGCGGCTTCTTTGCACGGCGGCCTATGCGGTCGGGGCGGTGGAGATTTCGGCGGCGATGATGCCGAGAGTGATCGCCGACCTACGCGCGCAGGGGCGAGTGGGTTTTTTGATCCGGGCGCTTGCGATTCAAGCATGGAACTCGACCGAACTGGTAGACCTCCAGACGGGCATCACCGCCGCCGATGAGGCCACCCGGCTGGCGCGGGAGATCGGTGAATCGACATGGGGGGCGACCGCGCGCACCGCCGCCGCACTGCTCGCTGCCCTTCGTGGTGATGTAGAGAAAGCAGAGTCGATCCTCGATGAAATCAAACCGGGGGTTATGCGCTTGGGCGCCAACGCACAGGTTGGCGCCATGCAGTTGGCGTACGGCATCGCCGCCCTCGCCCGCGGCCGCTATCAGGACGCGTACCATCGCCTGCGGCCAAACTTCGATCCCACCGATTCCGCCTACCATCCACTCGCGCGCTCCATGTCCGTCGCCTATCTCGCCGACGCCGCCGTCCACAGTGGCAACCGAGATGATGCCCGCATCCTCATGCGCGACGCGGAGGCCGCGGCAGCGCTAACGCCGGCGCAGACGATGCAACTCCATCTGCGCTACGCCCGCGCGGTGCTGGCCGGTGACGACGAGGCTGAAGCTCTCTTCGACGTTGCACTGGGCGACGATCTCACCCGCCGACCGTTTGCGAGGGCGCGGCTCCAACTTGCCTACGGCGCCTGGCTGCGCCGCCAGCGCCGCGTTGCCGAGTCGCGCCTTCCCCTGCGCGCCGCGCGTGATGCGTTCGACGCGCTCGGTGTCGTCCCTTGGGGGGAGCGGGCGCGCCAGGAGTTGCGTGCCTCCGGCGAAACCAGCCGGCGCCGCATACCGAGCACGTGGGGGCGACTCACTCCGCAGGAGCTGCAGATCGCCAAGATGGCGGCTGAAGGACTCTCCAATCGTGAGATTGGCGAGCAACTCTACCTATCGCACCGCACCGTCAGCACCCACCTTTACCACATCTTTCCCAAGCTCGGCATCACCTCGCGCACCGAACTTCGCGCCGCGCTCGACGGCGATTCCTCAGCTTCGTCGTAGTGTCTGACGCGACGTCGGCTCAGTGAGCTACGTATGCGGCGTGTCGCACGACGTATGCCGGCCACGACACAACACCGTCATGTGACGGACGCGATCGTCGCCGTCCGTTCCGTACGTTCGTCCTGGGCACGGTCCTTTCGTGTATTCGCGAAACGTTCTCCGACTCTCGATCGCCCGAAATCGCCGGCGTCAAGGAGACAACGACATGACGGCTGAAGAGAACAAGATCCTGATCCGGAGTGCATTCGAGTCATGGGGCAGAGGAGAAGGCAACTTCTACAGTCTGCTCGCCGATGATGCGACGTGGACAATCACCGGATCCTCGCCCGTCGCCGGGACGTACACAAGTCGCCAGGAGTTCCTCGATCGGGCAATCCAGCCGATCTTCGAACGGCTGTCCGAACCGATCCGGCCCGACGTGAAGGATCTCATCGCCGAGGGTGACCTTGTCGTGGCGCTCTGGGAGGGTCGCGCGACGGCGCTGGACGGAGTGCCATACGACAACACGTATTGCTGGGTCATGCGCGTCGTCGACGGCAAGGTCACGACGGCGACCGCGTTCTTCGACTCGCCGGCGCTGACCGAACTGTTCGAGCGGTTCGAGGTATCTGCGACGAAGGCGCCCTGACCAGCGAGGGTCGAACCGGCCGTCCACCTGCCCGTCGGTGATGCAGGGCAATCTATATAGTTGAAACCGCGCCAGAAAGGCACACGCCATGACCTCCAATTCCGCCAACCTGCCCGACACCATCGTTCTCATCCACGGTCTGTGGATGACCCCACGAAGCTGGGAGCACTGGGTCGACCACTACACCAACCGCGGCTACCGCGTGCTTACGCCCGCCTATCCCGGTCTGGAAGTCGAGGTTGAGGCGATTCGCGCCGACCCCTCACCGCTCGAGGCGCTGACCATTCCCGCGGTTGTCGAGCACCTGGAGGACGTCATCTGTGCCCTGGATAGAGCGCCGATCATCATGGGGCATTCGTTCGGCGGCGCCCTCACCCAGATCCTGCTCGATCGCGGCCACGGCGCCGCCGGTGTGGCGATCAACTCCGCACCATCAGAAGGGATTCGCGTGACCCCGCCGTCGCAGATTCGGGCGCTCTTCCCGGTCCTGCGCAATCCACTCAATCGCCACCGTCCCGTCGGATTTACCCCGGAGCAGTTTCACTACGCCTTTACCAACACGATCAGCGCGGAGGAGTCGGCAAAGGTCTTCGACCGCTACTACATCCCGGCGCCGGGCCGTTTCGTCTGGGAGCCTGTCCTGGCCAACTTCACGCCGGGCCACCAGGACACCTACGTCGACTTCAAGAACGACAACCGCGCGCCGCTGCTGTTCATCGCCGGTGGCGAGGACAACATCATGCCGGCGTCGGTCAACGAATCCAACGTCAAGCACTACCGCCGGTCGAAGGCGATCACCGCGTACTACGAGTTCCCGGGCCGCTCCCACTACACGGCCGGCGAACCCGGATGGGAGAAGGTCGCCGACCTTGCGCTTGCCTGGGCGACGAACCCGGTGGCTGACCTCGAGAACGTAAGCCCGGAGGGCATCCCTACCGAAGTCACTTCGTGAGCGCCATGGGGGCTTCGTTCCGCAATGGAAGCATTCCGACCGTGCTGCTGGTGCACGGCGCTTTCACTGACGCGTCAAGCTGGGCGAGCGTGATCCCGCTGTTGCTGGCGGCGGGCATTGACGTTCAGGCCGTGGCTAATCCGCTGGATGGGCTGGAATCGGACGCTGCTTACCTCGTCGGGGTGCTGGGCGAAGTCGATGGTCCGGTTGTCCTTGTCGGTCACTCCTACGGGGGTGCGGTGATCACGGCGGCCGGAGATGTGGCAGGCAACGTCGTCGGACTGGTCTACGTCGCTGCCTTCGCCGTGGATGCCGGCGAGAGCGCGCTCGATATCGCGGGACGCTTCTCGCCGAGCCGGTTAAACGTGGCGCTGCGTCCCACCACCTTCACCAACCGCTGCGGCGATCTGGACGTGGAGCTCTCGATTGGGCGCGATCTGTTCGCCTCGGTCTTCGCGGCCGACCTGCCCAAATCGATGACGGCGGTACTCGCTGCCAGCCAGCGACCAATCGCGGCGGCGGCACTCGAGGAGAAATGTCCGGCAGCGGCGTGGCGGTCGCTGCCATGCTGGTACCTGGTCGCCACTGCCGACCAGGTCATTCATCCCGACGCACAACGGTTCATGGCGAAGCGCGCCCGTGCGCGCACCGTCGAGGTCGACGCATCGCACGCGGTGGTGCTGTCCCAGCCGGCGGTGGTCGCGGATCTGGTCCGCACCGCCGTGCTCCGCTGAACGAGCCGGCCGAGATCTCGTCGTGAAGGAGGTTCCGATGCCCGCCAACCGCTAGCAATCAGGCCGTTCATCGATCCTTGAGGAGAATTCCATGTCACCCTTTCGCCGCCCACTCATTCGGCGTGCCGCGATGCTCGCCGTCCTAGCCGTGATTACCAGCCTGAGCGGAGCCTCTACGATGGTCACTTCTGCCGAATCCTCCGCCACACAGACAAAACCCACGATCGTCCTGGTGCACGGCGCCTGGGCCGACTCCTCCGGCTGGAACGGCGTGATCGAACGCCTGCAGGCCGAGGGCTATCCGGTGATCGCGCTCGCCAACCCGTTACGCGGTCTCACCAGCGACGCCGCCTACATCGCCAGTGCCCTGGCCGCCATTCCCGGACCGATCATCCTGGTCGGGCACTCCTACGGCGGCGCCGTGAACACCAGCGCGGCTACCGGCAATCCCAACGTCAAGGCGCTCGTCTACGTCGCCGCGTTTGCCCCCGACGAGGGCGAAACGCTCTTCGCACTGGTCGGCCGGTTCCCCGGCAGCCATCTCAATCCGGAGACGGCCCTGACCGTCCGGGAGTATCCATTGCCCGATGGCAGTATGGGTCATGATGCCTACATCAAGCCGGAGCTGTTCCAGGACATCTTCGCCGCCGATCTGCCGGCGAGCACCGCTGCCCTGCTGGCGGCAACGCAGCGCCCGGCGGAAGTGTCGGGGCTCGGGATGCCAGCCGCCGCGCCCGCCTGGAAGAGCATTCCCGCCTGGTGTGTGGTCGCCACCGCCGACAACACGATCGGCACGGCCAATGTGCGGTTCATGGCGGAGCGCGCCTGCCCCAGCGGTAATATCGTCGAGGTCGATGCCTCGCACGCGGTCATGATCTCGCAACCGCAGGCGGTCGCCGACGTCATTCTCACTGCCGCCGGTCACGCGCACTGAACACCGGGCCGTGCAACCACGCGCACACCCACGCAAAAAGTGCGTGG
>JBFXAN010000188.1:0-12294 GCA_050184225.1 Dehalococcoidia bacterium
CTGACCGATGCGCGCCGGGCGCTGCTCGCCGCACTCGACGGTATTGACGAGGCGTCGTACTACCGGCTCGGCACCGTTGGCCGCGAAGAGTACAGCGTGCTCTGCGTGCTGGAGAACGTGACCCACCATGATCGGGAGCACGCCGCGCAACTGCGGAGCATCGTCGCAACCGTCACGAAGGCCGAGGTCGGCTGAGCTATCGCGTCAGATAATGAGTGTCCGCGAGGCGAACGACCGGTAACATTACCTCTGCGTTAGTCGTCGTCCGTCACCCGCTCGCTGAACGGCGGTACGTCCTCCGGACAGACCGTGCCCGGCGGTGGCAGCTGCCGGTCGATCAGATAGGTGGCCATCGCCTCGTTCGCGCAGGTGCTGAGCCCGCCCTCAAAATACGAGTGCCCCCACCCGTCGATCGTCAGGAGCCGGGCGTTCGCCAGCGTCCGGGAGGCGGCGATCGCGCTGGTGTGGGGCGTGGCGGGATCGAACACGCGGCTGATGATGAGGATCGTCGCGCTGGTCGGGCGGTCCCATGGCCCGGTATAGCGGTCGGCGTCCTGCGCCGGCCAGAAGGTGCAGGCCTGCACGATGTAGGACCAGAGCGCGCCGAAATACGGCGTGCGCTCGTCGGCGCGGCGCACCATCGCCGCGAACTGCGCCGGATCGCGGGGATTGTCGGCGTCGACGCAGTTGCTGGCCGGGGTCGCCTCCTGGGTGTTTTGGTACGCGGTCGGGAGCGGACCGCCCAGGCTGTTGGTCGCGACGAGGAAGCCGGCGGCGTCACCCTCCTCGAGATGTTGCAGCCCCTGCCCCAGGCCCGACCACAGGTGCGCCGAGTAGAAGGTGCCCCGCACCGTCTCGATCGCGAGTGAGTAGGTGACCGTCAGCGTACCCGCCGGGCCGTGCGCGATCATCGGCGTGGCGCGCAGGCGCTCCATGAGGGCGTCAAACTTCGCGCGCGTCGCCTCGGTGGTCGGGGCGGCGAAGGCGCACTGGGACGGGCCGACGGCGGCGCACCGGCTGATGAACTCGTCGAACGCGGCGGCCGATCCCCGGTCGCTGAGGATGCGCAGGAACGAGTTCGTGTCCGGGCCAGTCACGTCGCCGTAACTGTGGTCGGCGTTCGCGTAGGAGGGCGCGTCGATCACGCCGTCGATCACCATCGCCCGGATGCTATCCGGAAAGAGGTTGGCGTAGGTCTGCCCCAGGTAGGTGCCGTACGACGAGCCGAGGTAGGTCAGCCGGTCGTCGCCGACCGCCTGCCGCAGCCGGTCCATGTCGCGCGCCACGTTCGCCGTCGAGAGATGCGGCAAGATCTCGGCGTTGCGCTCCCCGCAGCGGCGGGCGAGCTCCTCCGCGGCGCGCCAGCGCGCACCCTCCTCCGCGGCGTTCATCGGCACGCTCGGGATGGCGTCGAAGAACGCGGTCCGCTCGGCGATGCTGTCGAAGCAGCGCACGGGCGTGCTCTCGCCGACGCCGCGCGGGTCGAAGCCGATGACGTCGAACCGCTCCGCCAGCGACGCGGGGAGCGCGGCGTATAGCAGCGGGAGCGCGTCGACCCCGACGCCGCCTGGCCCGCCCGGGTTCGTGATCAACGACCCGATCCGGCGCGCCGGGTCGGTCGCCGGCACCCGCGCCACCGCCAGCGTGATCGTCGCCCCATCCGGATCGTCGTAATCGAGCGGAACGGTGAGCTCGGCACATTCCCGGGTGGGCAATGCCGTCGTCGGACAGGGTTGCCAGGCGATCCCATCGCCGGCCGCGGCCGCACCCGGCACCGCGGCGGCGAAGGCGATCACCACCGCGAGTGTCAATAGGAGCGTGAGGTTGTGGGTGACGCGGAGTGCTCGTTGATTCAACGGGAGTCTCCTCCTAGACGAAGGCACAGCCGAGCGCGCTTCGCGCGACAACGACTGCCATACTGCCGTGGCCGGCATCTCGCGGCACGGCCCGCGCGGACGTGACGGCAATATCGCACAAAATATACACCAGGCTGACTATTCTGGATCAAACGCTAACGCCAAGCTATCATTAACCACTACCTTTTGCCTCGGAATCAGCAATTCCAAAACAGGATGAAACGATTGACTTCTTTGACCCTAGCGTTCGCTACAGGACCAAACGCGATTCTGGTATCCGTTGTGGCGGTTTGTCGCCCCTCGCTCAACAGCGTCACCAGAGCGACCGCGACCGTCGATATCCCGCCCGGCGGCGCGCTCGTACGAGGAACCGCATCATGCCCCGCCGGCACGGTCGTCTACGGCGGCGGAACCTCACGTTCGGCGAACCCGGTGACCAACAATCCGGAAGCGATCCCTCTCCTTGATGGCACCGGATTTACCGCAACCTTCTGGGTCAATCACCCATCGATCGCCGCACAGGCCACGGTCATCGCTGTATGCGGACCACCGGTGTTCGCCTAACCGGTGCGTTCGACACGCGCAGCAAGAGGAGGGGACATCAACGCGGGTTGGGCCGCGCATCAAGCGATCGGCCGCTCTGGCTCTGGCTGGAACGCACGGAGAATGGCATCGAGGCCATAGTCAAACTCGGCGTCGCGGTCACGAGCCTCATAGTACGCGGTTAGTGCCACCAAACGGGGGAAGGTCTGGGCGTCCAGCCGATGTCGGTCAAACGCGGATGCCGCCATCTCCGTCGCCGGCCGCTCCGTCCGGGTGATCTCGGCGAGGACGTAGCCGCTGGTGTAGCTCGATCCGGTCTGGAACAGATGGAGTGCCGTCTCGGCGTCGAAGCCGGCCTCGTGCAGGATTTGCAGCGTCGCCTCCACCTGGCGCAACGGTCCGGGCGTGTTGTACGGCCGCGTGATCGCCAGGGGAAAGGCGCGCGGATGGGCGTGGGCGACCCGTCGGTAGGACTGATTGATCCGGCGGAAGCGTTCCCGCCAGTCGCCTGCCTCCGGCCCCGGAATCTCCAACTCGTCGAGCAGCAACTCGACGATGCCGTCCAGTAGCGCCGCCTTATTCGGCACGTGGTTGTAGAGCGACATCGCCTCAACCCCAAGCGCCTTGCCGAGCCGGCGCATGCTCAGCGCCTCCAATCCTTCGCGGTCGACCAACCGCAGCGCGGCCGTGAGGATGCGCCTCCGTGTGAGGGGACGACGGCGACGGGTGATCGTGGTCACAAGACGGCCTCCTGAGAGACGGCTGAACTGCTTGACAACTTACACTGTAGACGAGAACGTATATCGTAAGCGTACGGTGTAAGTATATCTGCCGCAACGCCGTGACGAAAAGGGATGTCCGTCGAATCTCGTTGATGCGTCACCCAGAGTCGGAACGGAGGAACCGCATGAATCTGATGCTGTGGATCATTACCGGACTACTGGCTGTTGTCTACCTGGGCGCCGGCGCCGGCAAGCTGATCGTACCCAAGGAGAAGCTGGCCGCCTTCCCCGGCGGGGGATGGATTAACGACTTCAGCGCCGGCGCCGTCAAGGGCATCGGTGTGCTCGAGGTTCTGGCGGCGATGGGCTTGATCCTGCCCGCTGCCTTCGACATTGTGCCGGTGCTGGTGCCGCTGGCGGCGCTCGGTTTGGTGATGCTGATGACCGGCGCCGTGATCACCCGCATCCGCCGGCACGAGGTGAAGCCCATGGTGGCGGATCTGGCCTATCTCGCCTTGGCCGCATTCGTCGCGTGGGGCCGCTTCGGCCCTGAATCCTTCACCGGCTGACGACCCGCGCGGCCCCCGGCGGCGCGGCTCAGCCGTTGACCAACCGCGCGGTCAGCGGCAGCGCGACGGCTGCGGCGTTGGCGAGCAGGCGAAGCGGCCACCGCCGCCAATCCCCGTCAAACCCGCGGCTGGTGGTGGGGATAACCCCACCCAACCAAACCGCTCGTGAGGAGATACGCATGACCAACCCATCACTCGCCCACCGTGGCCGGTGGCTCGTGGCATTCGCTGTGGCCCTGACCGCAGCCGCACTGTTGGCGCCAGTCGCCAGCGCCCAGGGACCGGCGTCAGGGACGCCGGCCACATCCGTACCCGCCGGCACACCCGGCGCGCTGGTCGTCGGCGCCGGCACGACGACGCTCGGTGAACGATTCCCAGAAGAGTTCCGCGGTGACCGGATCGTTGTCGCCCTCAACGCGATCGCACTGCCGGGTCAAGCCACCCGGGGCACGTTCACCATCACCCACCGCGAGCCTGACGGAGCGCTGTTCGCTGACCTGCGCGGGCACGTCAATTGCCTTTCGATCGAGGGTGACCATGCCGTCGTGACGGGGGTGATCACCACCGCCAATACGCCTGGTCTCCCTGGCGGCGAAGTCCACGAAGGCATGCTGGCGGCCATCGTCGTCCGTGACGGCGGCGACAACGACCGCATGGCCTGGACCTTTGGCGATCCGGAGATGGTGCCGGACGGCGCTGAGCTCCCCGCCGTCGCCGTCGCCCCCGTCGAGCAGGGCAACTTCGTCGTGCGCCCCTGACGAGCAGGCGCCGCGCGGGTGGCGCCGCGGCCACGGGAAGGACATACCCATGACGATCACACCACGCACCCGGACCGCACCCGCTCTGACGCGGACGATGCCACCCGCCATACGGCGACCGTCACCGCGGTGGGCTGGATATGCGGCCGCCGTCTGGACATTCGCCTACATGTTGCCGCATCTGTATTGGGCGGCCGGCGGCACGGCCATGCTCTCCGCCATCAAACCGACCGCAACCGAGGAGCCGGCGTGGCGCTTGATCAATTGGGTCGCCACCGCCATGTTGCTCGGCGCTGCCCTGGTGGCGTTCCTCTTGGCCCGCGGAACGCACCCGCGGCCGCTCCACTGGTCGTTCCTTGTCATCGCCTGGGCCGGCTCGGTGCTGTCGGTCGCACACGGCATCTACGGCATCGTCGACCGCGCCCTGATCGTCACCGGCGTGAAGCTGGTGGAATCCCGGCGATTCGCGGCGGGAGAGGACGCCTGGGTCCTGTGGGATCTGCTTGTCTTCGAGCCGTGGTTCTTGATCGAGGGCGTCCTCTTCGGGCTGGCAGGCTATGCCGTCATGCATCGGACTCAGGACCGCCGGCGCTGGGTCTGGCTCAGTGCCGCGGGGCTGGTTGCCGCACTCGGGACCGCCCTGCTTGGCGTGCGGGTGGCCTAGCCGGCCACGCTGCACCATCCGTGAGGAATCGGAACCTGATCAATCCGCAGGAGCGCGTCGGCGACCACATGATCCTCGGCCAACCATCGATGGGACATGGAAGTGATACGGAGACACATGATGAACCCTCGAATCAGCAATGTAGCATCGATTCTGATGACCTGCGGCTCCGGCACGCTCGGCCGCGGCGCCACGCATCGCGGGTCGCCGGGTATGGGTGGGCCACCGGTCGCCACCCGCCTGTGATAGGCTGGCGGACGAATACGGGTGCCGTGCCGGTTGAAGCGAAAGGCGAGCCATGCAGCCGTACATTCTGGACGACGCGTCCGCGGTCGAGTACCAGCGGCTCGACCTGATGTCCAAGATCCTGGACCCCTGGACGCGTGCCTATCTGCGAGCGCTCGGCGTTGGGGCGGGCTGGCACTGTCTCGAGCTGGGCGGCGGCAACGGCAGCATCGCCGAGTGGCTCTGCGACGCGGTCGGCTTATCCGGGAGCGTCACCTCCCTCGACATCAATCCGGCGCTGCTTCAGCTGATCCCAGCGCCGAACCTGACCGTGCGGGCCATCGATGTCCGCGTCGGGCAACTGCCGGCAGGCGCCTATGACCTCGTCACCTGCCGCGCGCTGCTGCACCAGATCGCCGAACACGCGCCGGCCGTGCTGGCGCAGATGGCGGCGGCGCTGAAACCCGGCGGCTGGCTGCTGGTCCAGGAGCCGGACTTCAGCCTCGCGCCGACCACAGAGCCGGCCGTCTGGGCGCGCACCTGGCAGGGCCTGGTGGCGTGGGGTCGGCAGCAGGGCATCGACTGGCTCATTGGCCGCCGGCTGCCGGCGATGGTGAGCGCGCTCGGCTTGGGACAGCCGCAGGCCAAGACCGACGTCCAGAACATCCGGGGCACAGACCGCGGCGCGCTCTACTTCAAGCTGTTCTTCGCCGAGGTGCGCGAGCGTGTACTCGCCGCCGGCGACGTGGACGCGGCCACGCTCGACGCCGCCACGGCCGCGCTGGACGGCCCAAATTACTGGACCCAGTGCTGGATGATGACGGCCGTCTGGGCGCGGAAGCCGCCCGTGACCGACGTGCCCTCAACCGCATCGTAGCCTTCGACCGGCAACGCCTGCTCGCTCTGTATCTCAGCCAGCTGATCTATCACCAGATCCATCACGTCATCGGCGTCGTCGACATCCACGATCGCGCGCAGGCGTATCCATGTGGGATCGTCACGCTCGACTACATCGAAGGTTGTCGTCGGCACAGAGTGTAGAGGTCTCGCTTTTGAGTGGCGCATACTCGAAACGTCCCACCGAATGGCTTCGGCCGCCAGCGCCGGCTGGTCCTGGGTGGATGTCGTGACTGCCGGCGCCGGCGACGAAGATGCCTCACCGAGGGCATGCGCCCGCTATGGGGTGCTGGTCGATGGTGACGACGGCGCCAGCGGTGAGTCGACGTAGATCTGATCGAGCACTTTCAGCATCAGGGCATTGGCCGTCGGCGCCATGTCGAGCGAGACGGTCAGATTCGTCCAGACCACGAGCGTCACCTGGTTGGTGGGGTCGTGGCCCATGAACGAGTTGTACCCAGCGGTCTCGCCGCCATGGAAATAGATCGTGTTCGCGGCCCAGCGCACGTCGGCGATGCCGTACCCGTACTGCTGGCCGGGATCGCCCGGCTGCAGGCTGTCGAGCCAGCGGCGCTGGGACGCGGCGTCGAGCACACGCCCGCGCACCAGGGACTCGATCCAGGTGGCGAGATCGCCGGCGGTGGAGACGACGCCGCCCGTCGCCTCGGCCCAGGAGTGGTTCAGGTTCGTGTAGTCGGTGGGTAGCAAGGTCCCGGCCCGCGCCGCGGCCCGAACCTCGGGCGAGTACGGCGGCTCGCCCGCCAGGGCAACCGAGGTGCTGCCGTAGAGGTAGCCGTGCGTGTACGGTGCGGGGAGCGTGTACTCGGTCCTGGCGGGGAGCAGGGTGCGCTGCAGACCCAGCGGCCCGAACAGCCGCGCCTGCATCGCCCGCGCCAGCGGCCGGCCATCAACCTGCTCGGCGATCTGGCCGAGGAGTTCGTAGTTGGTGTTGCAGTACTCGAAGGCGGTCCCAGGCGGGAAGTTCGGTGGGCGTGCGAACGCGATCGCCAGCACCTCGGCCCGGGTCCATGCCTTTGTCGGGTCACGGTCGAGGGCCGCCGCGAATTCGGGGGCATTGGTGTAGTTGTAGAGGCCGCTGCGCATCTCCAACAGTTCGGCAATGGTGATGATGTCGCCATTGGGCACATTGGAGACGTACATCGAGACGGGATCGCTGAGATCGAGTTTGCCCTCCTGGGCCAGTTGCATGATCACCGCGGCCGTCATCGTCTTCGTATTCGAGGCGATCCGGAAGTAGGTGTCGACGCTAGGCGGGATCGTCGCGCCCAGCTCGGTCGTGCCGGAGCTGATGGTGAACTCGCCCTGGGGCGTGCGGAGCAGGACCATCGCGCCGGGGACCAGCATCTCCTGGACGGCCGCATCGACGGTGGCTTGCAGCGCTGCGGCGTCAATCTGCTTGAGCCCGGACGAGCCCGCCGTCGGTCCAGGCTTGGTGGTGGCGCTGGACCCTGCGCAGCAGGAGTCGAGGTCGTACCAGGTATCCGGGTTGCGCACGCCCTCGACGACCTGGCGGATGGCTTCGGTCACCAATTCCGGCTGGTCCTGGTGGATGTTGTGGCCGGACCTGGCGGCGATGGTGAACCGGGCGTCGGGCACGAGCGTAGCCAGACGCTGTTGTTCTTCGAGCATGATCGCTTCGGTCACCTCGGTGGGCCAGTCTGGGGTCGGCGCGGCGAACGGGATACCGTGGGCGAGCACGGCCAGCGGCATCGGGCGGAGCGGGGCCACCCGTTGCGCCTCGCGCACCTGGGCCACGATGGCGCGAGCATCGAGCCGCTCAAACGCGGGGTACTCGTCGCTTGGCTCCAAGCTGAACTGTGGCCCTTCGAATGCCTGCCACTGTGCGGGTGTCATCGCCTCCTCGAATTTCACCCACACGTCTTCGGTGGTGCTGTCAACCAGCACCATGCCGGCGACCTCCTCGGGGTAGGCGCTGGCATAGAGCCGCATCAAGGCGCCGCCCATCGAGTGACCGACCAGCACGTAGGGGGCGGGAATCGCCGCCGCCTGGAGCAGGGCGCGAAAGTCCGCGATGACCTCGGATCCGCCGCGCACCTCGAACAACGGGTCGCTGCGGCTGGGGTGGTAGTCGAGGCCGAGCGGATCGAGCTCGGGATCCTCGAAATCGAAGATCGTCCCCGGCCGGTCATAGGCGCAGACGCGGGTGAAGCCGGCGATGGCGGGCATCACCATCTGCCGGCTGCTCGCCGGGTCGGTGCGATCTCGGCTCCAGTAGTCGGCCCGCGCCGCGCTGCCCGCTTCGAGCAGGACAGTGGGGCTGCCCTGACCGTGGCATTCCAGATACAGCCGCCGGCCGCCGCCGATATCGACCAGTCCGGCGAAATCGCTTTGCATCGTGATGGCCTTTCCTGCGCTCACGCGCTGGCTGCCGAGCGTGGCCACGGCGCCGAGCAGGACGGCGAATGCGAGCGCGGTGAGTGCGTGGCGACGTTGTGACATACCCATGATTGACTCCTGAGCTACATGCCTCGCTGGACGATGACTTCCCCGGCGATCACCTCGGGCGAGCGGGGCAGCAGTGCGGCCAGATGCTCCGCGACCCAACGGACGGTCAGCAGCTGGGCGGCCTCCAGGTTGGTCCGGTCATCGAACACCGTGACGGAGACGAACGCCCCGCCCCCGGTGTCCAGGACCGCGTACGAGACGAAGCCGGGCGTCGTGCTCAGCGCGGACGCCAGCTGCCGGCCGGCACGCATCACTTCCTCGATCGGCGCGATCACACCGTCATAGCGGCAGATCGTGGCGTGCAGCGGCACCGCTCGCCTCCTCATCACCCGCGCCCTGGACGGGAGTGATGGGGGCAGCCTACCCACCGCGCGGCTGCCTGCCATCCAGAACCTCTGGAGACGTGCCCTTGATCTTTCACACCGCGGGCGCGGACGTGCTCTGCGGATTCTCGGGAGGGCCGAGGCGTGGGAAGCAAGACCCCACGGTGCCCGCGCGCGGTGTTCAGTGGTCTGGCGGCGCCGGAGGCACTGCGGTACTGGCTGAAGACCGCGGCTCAATCAGAGTGTGTCGCCGTCAGCCCGTGCGCCGTCGCCCATTCGGCGACCTGCCAGCGGGAGTGGACACCAAGCTTGGCGAGTACGTGATGGACGTGGCTGCCCACCGTGCTGAGCGCGATCGTCAGCGCCCCCGCGATCTGGCGGTCGGTATACCCCTGCGCCAGGAGCCGGGCCACCTCCCACTCTCGGCGGGTGAGTGCCTCGACCGATCCGGTAGGCGGGACCGCCTTGGCGGACGGCCGCTCGGTCTGATCGCCGCTTAGCGTCGCGGTGATCGCCTGTTCTACGGTCAGCAACTGGCCCTCCGCGAGGGCTGCCGCGAGCACCGTGTTGCCGAGCCGCGGACGAAGCATGTCGAGGAGTCGAGCCTCTGCTTCACGCTGGACAGGGGTGATGCGGGCGCCGTGGGCGTCACGCAGGGCGCTGAGCGCGCCGAGCAGCCGTGCGGCCAGCGCCGGCCGATCCAGCCGCGCTTCAGCCACGGCAAGGGTGAGCAGACCGGCGATCATGAAGGCGCGATCACCGACCGCAAGCAGGCCGCGCAGGCCGTCCCGCAGCAACCGGCGCGCGCGATCGAGATCGCCCCCGGCCACGGCGAGCGCGGCGTGACCGAACTCCAGCGACGCGATCGCGATGAATCGCCGGTCGCCGAGGACTTGAAAGCGGCTCAGGCTCTCCTCAAAGCACGCGGTGGCCCGCCCATAGTCCTCCTGGTTCGACGCCACGCTGCCGAGGCCATGCATTGCCCATGCCGCGTCGTGGCTGTCCCCGAGCGTCCGATGGAGCACCAGGCTCTCCTCCAGGCGCTGTGCGGCTTCGGCGAAATTACCCTGTCGATTGGATACAAATCCGAGCCACGTCAATGCTGCCGCGACGATCTGCTCGTCAGCCGCCGCACGCCCCAGGGACATGCTTTCGGTGAAGTACCACGTCGCCTGGGCGAGGTCCGCCTGGAAGAAGGCCAGCCGTCCGGCGGCGAGCAGCGCCCGGGACCGTAAGGCGGTCGATATCGGACGTGGCTGATCGTTCGCGAGCACTGGCTCCAGCCAGCGCCGCCCTTCACTCATCGTCCCGTGCACTTCCCAATACGCCGACAGTGCCACGGCCAGACGCGCCAGCATCTCTCTGTCGCCGCACTGATCCGCCTGGTTGAGCGCCGCCCGCAGATTGTCATAGTCGCGGTCCAGCCGGCCCAGCCAGACGACCTGTGCCGGGCCACGCAGTTCCGACGCGGCCTGCTCCGCCACGGACAGATACCAGGCCGCGTGTTGCGACGCAACCTGCTCATGTTCCCCGCTGGCCATCAAATGGTGTGCCGCGTACTGGCGTACCGGCTCGAGCAGGCGGAACCGGCTTGCCGGCTCACCATCGTCGACCTGCACCAGCGACTTGTCGATGAGACGGGTGAGGAGGTCGAGACCTAACCCCCCCAGCCCCCCTTCCCTCGCAAGGAAGGGGGGAGTCCTGGCGGGATGTGGTTGAACTGAAATCGGCTTGGTAGAGCCAATCAAGATACTGGCGTCGCCGGTTGAATGAGGCTCCCCCCTTCCCTCGCAGGGAAGGGGGGCCGGGAAGGTTAGGTATTCCGCTGCCGCAAGGTCAAATCCACCGGCGAAAACCGCCAGCCGGCGAAAGAAGATCTGATCCTGGGCGGTGAGCAGGTCATAGCTCCAGTCCAGGGTCGCCTGTAACGTCTGCTGGCGAGTCGGCGCCGCCCGGCCGCCTCCCGTCAGCAGCCGGAGCGCGTCGTCCAGCCGCATGAGAATCTGCTCGACCGCCAGTACCCGCACCCGTGCGGCCGCCAGCTCCAGCGCCAGCGGGATGCCGTCCAGCCGCGCGCAGATGCGCGCCACGGCCTCGGCGTTGCCCGGTGTCAGGTCGAAGTCGGGGCGGACGGCCCGCGCGCGATCCAGGAAAAGCTGAACGGCAGGGTAGTCGGCCAGTTTGTCGAGTGGCGGGAGTGTGTCAGGGTCCGGTACCACCAGGGGCGGCACCCGCCATTGCCGTTCGCCGCCGGCGCCGAGTGGCTCGCGGCTGGTGACGAGGATGCACAGGGCAGGACAGCCGTCGAGCAGGTGCTCCGCCAGCTGCGCGCAGGCATCGACCAGATGCTCGCAGTTATCCAGGACGAGCAGTTGCGGCTGACGTCGAAAGGCGGCAACCAGCGTATTGAGCAGGGGAACGCCCGGCGCCTCACCCACTCCCACCGCGGCGGCGACGGCACTAGGAACGAGCGACGCATCCGTGACCGGCGCCAGCTCGACCAGCCGGACGCCGTCCGGGAATGTGGCCGCCAGGTCGGCGGCCACCTGGAGCGCCAGGCGGGTCTTGCCGCAGCCGCCTGTACCGGTGAGGGTGACCAGGCGTACCTCGGGATGCAGCACGAGATCACGCAACGCGGCGCGCTCGTGCTCACGGCCGATCAGCGGTGTGCGCGGCGCCGGCAGGGTGGCGGCTGTAACGTCGGCCGGCATGGAAGGTGATGCGGCGGCCGGATCGCCCGCCGGCCGTGCCGCCACGCCGAACGCCGTCCGCTCCTCCGTCCCAAGGTCCAACGCGGCTGCCAGCAGGCTCACGGTGTGGGGATAGGGACGCCGCCGCTCCCCCTGCTCGAGCGCGCTGATCGCGGACACGGTCAGCCCGGCTCGCTCGGCCAGCGCCTTCTGGGTGAAGCCGGCGCGCCTGCGATAGCGCCGCAACTGCTCGCCAAAGCAGATCCTCGGTCCGTGCAGCACGTCGCGTGTCCCTGCGCAAGCTCGGACCCGGCCCATCGCGCAGACCGGGCGCGGTGCGCCAGTGGTGTAATGCTAGCACACTCACTACCACAGTTCGGCGCCGAACTGTGGTAGTGAGTGTGCAGACGTGTCCATGGGGCTGACTCCCAGATCAGTGCATGCTCGGAGACCGACGATCGCCTACCCCCGCATCGCTGATACGTGATGGGCAGGATAGAAGGTCACTTCTACAGCTTCCCCTGCTCGCCTCGCTGCCGGCGGAAACGTTGGAGAGTTCA